>JBEKFS010000165.1:0-13218 GCA_050013195.1 Occallatibacter sp. | reverse complement strand
GAAAAGCCATCATAATGACGCATGATCAGCTGCGATTCGATCTGGTTGACAGTATCCATGGCCACACCCACCACGATCAGAAGCGAGGTGCCGCCAAAGTAGAAGTTGACCCCCAGACCGTGCGTGGTCCATGCCGGCAGGCTCTCGAAGAAACGGCCGATGAGCCACACCTTGTCGAAGCGAATGCCCGATATCAGGAAGGTAGGCACCAGCGAAATTATAATCAAATAGGCGGCGCCGACCAGTGTGATGCGAGTGAGGATGTCGTTGATGAAATCAGATGTCCGCTTGCCGGGGCGGATTCCCGGTATGAACGAACCGGACTTGCGGAAGTTGTCGGCTATGTCGTCCGGCTTCATGATAATGGAAACATAGAAGTAGGCGAAGAAGATGATGGCCAGAATATAGAGCAGTTCGTACCACGGATAGCCCGGCGAGAGCGCATCGAAGATAGGCAGCAGGAAGGGGCTGTTCTGCACAAACTCGGTTTGCCTGAGCATCATCGGAGCCGACAGGATGGATGCGGCAAAAATGACCGGCATCACGCCGCCGGAGTTGACCTTGAGGGGTAAATGGCTGGATTGGCCGCCCATCATGCGGCGGCCGACGATGCGCCGCGCGCTCTGAATGGGGATGCGCCGCTCGCTGCGTTCGACAAAGACGATGAAAGCCACCACCGCCGCCATGCCCACTACCAGTAAAAGTACCGCAACAATGGTGAACGAGCCCCATTGATTGCTCTGCACCTTCTCGTACAGGTCCATCACGCCGCGGGGCAGGCCGGCGACGATACCGGTAAAGATCAGCAGGCTCATGCCGTTGCCGATCCCTCGCTCGGTAATCTGCTCGCCCAGCCACATGATGAAGGCCGTGCCGGTAGTCAGTGTCAGTACCGTCATCAGATCGAAGCCGATGCCCGGATTCAGCACCATGTGACCGCTGGTGAGCATGAACGCGATGCCGACCGACTGAATCGCGGCCAGAATCACGGTCATATAGCGGGTCCACTGCGTGATCTTGCGCCGCCCCAGTTCGCCTTCCTTCTGGATGCGCGCCAGCGGCTCATAAACCACAGTGAGCAACTGGAAGATAATCGAGGCCGTGATATAGGGCATGATGCCCAGCGCGAAGATCGTCATGCGGCGCAGATTGCCGCCGCCAAACAGATTCATCAGGCCCAGGGCAGATCCGCCTTGCTGATCGAACAGCCGCTCCAGCATTTTGGTGTCAACGCCCGGTGTGGGAATCCACGCGCCCAGGCGGTAGATGGCCAGAATGCCGAGCATGAACAGCACCCGCTTGCGCAGGTCTGGAATCCGGAAAATATTCAGAAACTTTTCAAGCATAATTGGTTATCCGCTTCAGGGCGTTTGCCGCCGCTTAATCTTTGCCACTGAACATCTTACCCGTGCAGAGCCTATGCTGTCGCGCTCTTTGCCTTCAACTTGCCCGTGGGTGGAACAGTATCGCCGCCCAGAACCACAGCCTTGCCGCCGGCCTTTTCGATCTTCTCGATCGCAGACTTGGAAAACTTGTGCGCGTGAATGGTGAGCGCCGAGGTCAGCTCGCCGGAGCCGAGAATTTTGATCAGCGCCTTCTTGCTTGATGCCAGGCCCAGCTTCTTGTAGTCGTCCACACCGATCTCGGTGAGCTTGAGACCTTCGATGTGCTCCAGCAGCCTGTCCAGATTCACCACCGTGTACTCGGTGCGAAAGATGTTGGTGAAGCCGCGCTTGGGCAGACGGCGGTGCAGCGGCATCTGGCCGCCCTCAAAGCCGCGCATCATGCTGGTGCCGGTGCGCTGACCCTGGCCTTTGTGGCCGCGAGCCGAGGTCTTGCCCATGCCGGAGCCCATACCGCGACCGACACGCTTGCGCCCTGTATTAGCCTTCCGGGGCGCGCGTAAATTCGATAGATTCCTTGATGCCATGATTCCCTCGCTGTAGCGCCGGACAGGCTTTCAATCGCCCTGCCGACTCGCGTTGTGTTTCAGCTTTTAGCTCTTAGCTGTTAGCTGTTAGCTGTTCGTATGAAGTGAATGAACTTCGCACAAACGAGATGAGCTAATGGCTAATAGCTAACAGCTAAAAGCTAGTCTTCAAGTATCCGAACCAAATGCGGAATGGCCTTGACCATGCCGCGAGTAGATTCCGTGTCCACGCGCTCGACAATCTGGTTGAGCCGTGTAAAGCCCAGGCCCTTGACCACCAGCTTGTGCTTGGTGGGCGTGGAGTTCTTCGAGCGGTAGTACTGAATGCGTATCATCTTGGTTTTGCTGGTCTTGGCCATGGCTTAGAGCTCCTCCACGGACTTGCCGCGCATGTTGGCCACCTCGGCCCGGTCACGCAACTGAGTCAGTGCGTCAAAAGTGGCCTTGACGACATTGTGGGGGTTGGGCGAACCAAGGCTCTTGGTGAGCACATTCTGTACACCAACCGAGGTCATCACCGCGCGCACCGCGCCGCCGGCAATCACGCCAGTGCCTTCGGGGGCCGGCTTCAACAGCACCTGCCCGGCGCCATAACGGCCCAGAACCAGATGAGGAATCGAAGTGTCGGTCAAATGGACCCGAACCAGGTTCTTCTTGGCCGCCTCAATCCCCTTGCGAATTGCCTGGGGAACTTCCTTGGCCTTGCCGGAACCGTGGCCCACCACGCCCGCAGAGGGATCGCCCACCACCACCAGCGCGGCAAACGACATATTCTTGCCGCCTTTGACCACCTTGGTCACACGATTGATGGAGACCACCTGATCCTTCAGGTTGTACTGGTTTGCATCGAGTTTCTTCTTCAACATCGTCATTGCTCTCTCGTCTCTTCTTCCAGTGGTCAGTGATCAGTGGACAGTGGTCAGTTTCGCCGTGCCGCTACCCAACGATTTAACTGCTCCTAACCGCTGTTTCCTTCCTGATTGTTCAGTGTTCCTTCGTCAGACCGCATCAGTAATGACTGATCACTGACAACTGATCACTGTTCTTAAAACTCCAACCCTGCCTCGCGTGCCGCGTCGGCCAGCGCCTTAACGCGTCCGTGATAGAGGTAGCCGCCGCGATCAAAAACCACTTTCTTGATGCCCTGCTTGACGGCCAGCTCGGCCACTGTTTTGCCGATTTCTTTTGCCGCCGCCACATTGCCGCCGGACTTCATCTTGATGGACGAGACTGAAACCAGCGTCTCGCCCTTCTGATCGTCAATCACCTGCGCGTAGATGTGGTTCAGTGAGCGGTAAATGTTCAGCCGCGGCCGCTCCGCGGTGCCGGCAAGCTTGCGGCGAATGCGCTGATGAATGCGCTGGCGAATTGCGTTTCTCTTGGTCTGCGTGATCATGGTCTCTCGTTCCTATCAGCGGAACCGCCCTGCGGCCCCGTTCGGTTAATTCAGCTTACAGTTGACAGCTAACAGCAAACAGTTCCTAATGCCGCAGGAAACTGTAAGCTGTCTGCTGTTAGCTGTCAGCTTACTTTGCTCCCGTCTTGCCGGCCTTCTTCTTCAGCCTCTCGTCGGAGTAGCGCACGCCCTTGTTCTTGTATGGATCAGGTTTGCGCAGCGATCGCATATCGGCCGCCACCTGGCCCACCTTCTGCCTGTCGATTCCGGTGATTGTCAAGTGAAGCTGCTTGGGGTCGATAGCCACATCGATGCCCGTGGGCAACGGAAACTCGATCGGGTGCGAGTAGCCCAGCGTAAAAACCACCGTGCCCTTGCCCTTCAACTCGGCGCGATAGCCGATGCCCACAATGTCCAATTCCTTCTTCCAGCCTTTGGTGACGCCTTCAACCGCGTTGGAGACCAGCGAGCGCGTCAGCCCGTGCATCGCTGCCTGGCTGTCATTCTCGCGGTTAACATGCAGCACGCCATCCTTGGTTTCCAGCGTAATGCCGGGCGCAATCAGCGCCGTGACCTTGCCCTTGGGCCCCTCGACCACAGCCGTGTTGCCCTCGACCTTGTACTTCACGCCCGCGGGCAGCGGAATCAGCTTCTTTCCAATTCGCGACATCGATTCAATCCTTCATCTGGCTTGCGAGTCCCGAAAAAGCAGTTGTCAGTGATCAGTTGTCAGTGATCAGTTTCAACGCGCCCTCGTTCCACTGCAGCCCGTAAAAAAGCTTTTAGCCGTTAGCTATTAGCTTTTAGCTCTTCTTGCTCATTCCAAGTCCTTCGACTCAGCACAACAAGCTAAAAGCTAGAGGCTAAAAGCTAATAGCTGCACTTACCACACTTCGCACAACAGCTCGCCGCCCACGCCTTCGCGGCGCGCCTGACGGCCGGTCATCACGCCCTTGGGCGTGGTGAGAATGCAGATGCCCAGTCCGCCCTGGACGCGCTTGATCTCGTCGCGGCCTATGTACACACGGCAGCCGGGACGCGAGATGCGCGCCAGGTCTCGAATG
This sequence comes from Occallatibacter sp., assembly GCA_050013195.1. Taxonomy (GTDB): domain Bacteria; phylum Acidobacteriota; class Terriglobia; order Terriglobales; family Acidobacteriaceae; genus Telmatobacter. The sequence goes on along the minus strand of JBEKFS010000165.1, from coordinate 8,828 downwards.
GCCGCTTCCGTGCCGCCGTACTTCAAGTACACGCGCAGCACCAGCTTGCCTTCCTCTTCCTGGGTCTTGTAGTTCGAGATGTAGCCCTCTTCCTTAAGGATGCGGGCAATCTCGGTCTTCAGCTTCGAAGCCGGTACATCCAGCTTCTGGTGACGCGCCCGGATCGCATTCCGGATTCGCGCCAGAAAATCGGCTACTGGGTCGGTCAAACTCATTCCTTCTCCTTCATTCCCCGTTCGTCCGCCCGAGCGGAAACCAGCGGGAATGCAAAAACAGCTTCTAGCTATTAGCTCTTAGCTTTTAGCTCATCTTGCTAGAACGCACTCAAACAACTAAGCACGAACAGCTAGGAGCTAACAGCTAAAAGCTAATAGCTGCTTTACTACCAACTCGACTTGACGACGCCGGGAATCTCTCCCTTGAGCGCCAACGCGCGGAAACACAAGCGGCAGACGCCAAACTTGCGCAGAAACCCTCGCGGACGCCCGCAAAGCTGGCACCGATTGTGCTTGCGGCAGCTGAACTTCGGCTTCCGCGCGTCTTTCACTCTTTTTGCAGTGGTTGCCATATCCCTCTTATCCCCTTACGCGCCCTGGCGGAAAGGCATGCCGAAGGCCCGCAGCAGCGCCCTCGCCTGGTTATCGTCCTTCGCCGTGGTCACTATGGTGATGTTCATCCCCTTCATCTTTTCCACCTTGGAGTAGTCAATTTCAGGAAAGATGAGCTGGTCGCGCAATCCAAGCGTGTAGTTGCCGCGCCCGTCAAAACTCTTTGTTGACACGCCGCGGAAGTCTCTCACCCGTGGCAGCGCCGTCGAAATCAGCCTGTCCAGAAACTCGTAGGCCTTCTCGTTGCGCAGCGTTACCATGGCGCCAATCGACATCCCAGCCCTCACCTTGAAGGCAGCGATTGATTTTTTCGCCTTGGTGGTCACCGGCTTCTGCCCCACAATCGCCGTCAGGTCGGCCACCAGCGGATCCAGCAGCTTGGTGTTCTGCGTGGCCTCGCCCAGGCCCATATTGACGACGATCTTTTTCAGCTCTGGAACCGCCATCGGGTTCTCAAGCCCCAGCTCCTTTTGCAGAGCCTGCTTGATCTCTTTGTGATACTTCTCTTTCAGCCTTGCCGCCATAATGCTTTGCTCTCTCTCTTCCGGGTTCCGGAGTGGCTGCCACATTAGTCGTGGGGCCGTTTACCGTTGCGGAATCAACTACCAGCCGTTAGCTTTTAGCTATTAGCTGTTAGCTTCCTGCTTTTCCATCCTTCAACTCAGCCAGAATCTTGCAATCACAGCTAAAAGCTAAAGGCTAAAAGCTAGAAGCTGCTTTTTACTTCTTCGTCGGCAGATCCTGCCCGCACTTCTTGCAGATGCGAACCCTGACTCCGGCTTCAGCCTTCGAACTCACGCTCGCCGGGCCGCAGTTGGGGCAGACAATCTGCACATTGGACACATCGATGGGCGATTCCTGCTCGGCGATGCCACCCTTGGTTCGTTGGCCCTGCTTGCTGGAAACTGTCTTCTTGACCACGCGCACGTGCTCCACCAGCACGGTTCCCTTGTCGGGAAAGACGCGCAACACGCGACCCGTCTTGCCGCGATCCGAGCCCCGGAGAACCTTGACCGTATCATTGCGATGAATATTCAAACTCTGCATCTCTTCTCCAAAACAGCTTTCAACTGTGAGCTGTAAGCTGTTAGCTGCTCTTAGACAACTTCAGGCGCCAGCGAAACAATTTTCAAAAACTTTTTCTCGCGCAACTCGCGGGCCACCGGACCAAAAACGCGCGTGCCCACCGGCTCGTGAGTGTCGTCGATCACAACAGCGGCATTCTCGTCGAAGCGAATATAGGTTCCGTCGCGCCGGCGATGCTCCTTGCGGGTACGGACGATAACCGCCTTCACTACACCGCCGCGGTCACAATGTCGCCCAGGCCGGCCTTCTTGCCCAGCCCGCCGCCCAGCGGCAGAATCACTTGCAGCTTGCGTGCGCCGGAGTTATCGGCCACCGCGAGCATGGTTCTCATTTGCACAGCCATGGGTTCTTCTCCTTACCCGCTCTACGCGCTAGTTGGCAATCTTGATGTCGGTCGGGATCGCCGCGTCCTCAAGTTGCCCCAGGGCCGAGCGCCTTACGATTTCTTCCAGAGACCACCGCTTCATCTTGCTCAGCGGACGCGTCTCGCGGATGCGCACCACATCGCCCATCCGCGCCGAACTCTGCTCGTCGTGGGCATAAAACTTCTTCGTCGAGCGCACAATCCGCTTGTACTTGGTGTGAGCCTTGCGCATCTCAACCTCGACCACAATGGTCTTCTGCATCTTGGTCGATACCACCTGGCCAACCTTCTCGTTGCGCCTGGCGCCTACCGCCGCCGGCGTTTGTACTGCCTCTTGAGTCGCCTTCATTTGCGGGCTCCCTTCTTGCTCTCCGCGGCCGCGTCGGCATCAGCCACAGCATCCTTAACCGCCCCGCGAATGCCCAGCGCGCGCTCCTTGGCAACGGTCTTGATCTGCGCGATCTCCTTGCGCATCTGGCGGAGCTTCTTCACTCCGTCGTTCTGCCCCAGCGAAACCTGAAAGCGAAGCCGGAACAATTGCTCGGAGGTGGTCTTCTCCTGGTGAGCCAGTTCCTCATCGCTCAGATTGCGAATCTTTTCGAGTTCCATTGTGTTTCTCTCTCCAACCAGCCGCTAGCTTCCAGCCTCTAGCTTCCAGCCTGTTCTCGGTAATCCATCTTCGCTTGCGGCTCCCAACTGGAAGCTGTTAGCTGTTACTTGGCCTTGGCCGCGGTCTCGGTCTTTTCCTCGCCCGGCCGCATCACGAACTTCGTCAGCAATGGCAGCTTGTTTGATGCCAGTCGCATGGCTTCTTTCGCAGTCGCCATGTCCACGCCTTCCATCTCAAAGAGGATCTTGCCCGGCCGCACAACCGCAACCCAGTGGTCCAGTGCTCCCTTGCCAGAGCCCATGCGGACTTCGGCCGGCTTCTTGGTGATCGGCTTATCCGGAAACAGACGCAGCCAGATCTTGCCGCCGCGCTTGATGAAGCGGGTCATGGCGATACGGCTGGCCTCAATTTGCCGGTCGGTGATGTAGCCGCACTCCATAACGCGCAGGCCATATTCTCCGAAGGAAATAGAAGACCCGCGCCAGGCCTTGCCTCTCCTCTTGCCCTTCTGCTGCTTGCGAAACTTCACCTTCTTTGGCATCAACATAACGAAAATCCTCGTAAAAGCAGCTGGCAGCTCACAGCTAACAGCTCACAGTTTTCTTTCTCTCGGCCATCCAACTGTCAGCTGTTAGCTGTCAGCTGATAGCTGCTCTTAAAACACCGACGTGCCCACAGCCGCCGGTTGACGGCGCTTCTGCTCGTAGATGTCTCCGCGATAAACCCAGGTCTTGACGCCGATTACTCCGTAGGTGGTGTTGGCCTCGGTGAAACCGTAGTCAATGTCGGCTCTCAAGGTATGCAGCGGCAAACGGCCCTGCAAGTACCACTCCGAGCGGGCAATCTCGTTGCCGTTCAAGCGGCCCGAGACCCTTACTTTGATTCCCTTGCAGCCAAATCTCAGCGCGGAGTCCACGCTCTTGCGCATGGCCCGGCGGAAACTGACGCGCTTTTCCAGTTGCAGCGCGATCGCCTCGGAGACCAGTTGTGCGTCCAGCTCGGGCTTGTTCACCTCGATGATGTCGATGAACACTTCGCGATTGGTCCGCTTGCCGAGTTCCGTCTTGAGTTTCTCGATCTCCGCGCCCTTGCGGCCGATCACGATGCCCGGCCGGGCGGTGCGGATGAGAAAGCGCAGCTTGTTGCCCGGCCGCTCGATCTCCACCGAGCTGACCCCGGCGGCCTTGAGCTTTTCGCGCAGCTCTGCCTTGAGCTTCACGTCCTCGACCAGGAGCTTGGCGTAGTCGCGCTCGGTAAACCAGCGTGAACGCCACGGTTTGTTCACTCCCAGCCTGAATCCGTATGGATGGACTTTCTGTCCCATATGCTTTTCCTCAAAAATCCTTCAGGCCTACTTGCCGGCCTTTTTCTTGGTTGACTTATCCGCTGTCTTCGGCGCTTCCGTCTTCGCCTTGGTAGCCTTGTGCTCTTCGGCCTTCGCTGCCTTCGGCGCTTCTGCCTTTGCCTTGGAGGCCTTCTTGGTGGCGGCCTTGGCTGCCTTACTTACCTTCGGCGTCGCCTTGGCTGCCTTACTTACCTTCGGCGCCGCAGGGCTCGTCTGCCCCACTGCGGGTGGCTCTTCCACCTTGGTCACCATGCCATGCGCTGCCTCGCGCTCGGCCACCGTCAGAACGATGTGCGTCAGCCTGCGCTGATAGCGATAAGCGCGTCCCATCGGCGCCGGACGGATGCGCTTCATGCGCGGACCGTCGTTGGCCAGCACCGTCTTGACGTAAAGGTTGTCCACGTCCAGATCAACGCCCTGCTCGCCGGCCACATACTTGGCGTTGTCCACCGCCGATGTCAACAGCTTGTGAATCACCGGGGCAATGCGCTTCTTGGTGAAGGCCGCGACGGTGAGCGCCTCTTCAACTCCTCGGCCCTTGATCAGGTCAAGCACCAGCCGCGCCTTTTGCGGCGACACGCGCTGAAACTTGGCCTCGGCCCGGTATTCCCTTGTCTCGACTGCCATTGGTCTCTTCCTCAAATCAGCTATTAGCTTTTAGCTATTAGCTTTTAGCTTGTCCAGTTTCCCAGCAAGCTTTGCTTCCCAAAAACACCCTCGCTCCAGCGAACTCTAGCTAATAGCTAAAAGCTAAGAGCTATAAGCTGTTTTATCGCGGCTTGGCGGCGGTCTCAGTGGTAACCGCTTTGCTGCCCCCGGTGTGTCCCTTGAAGATGCGCGTGGGCGCAAACTCGCCCAGCTTGTGACCCACCATGTTCTCGGTTACGTATACCGGGACAAACTTTTTGCCGTTGTGAACCGCAATCGTGTGGCCCACAAACTCGGGAAAGATCGTCGAGCGGCGCGACCACGTCTTGACTACCTTTTTGTCGTTAGCCACGTTGAGCGCCTCGATCTTCACGGTCAAGTGCGCATCCACGAATGGGCCCTTCTTTGTCGAACGTGCCATAAAAACAGCTCCTAGCTCTTAGCCTTTAGCTTTTAGCCTGTTCTTGCCCAAGCTAACTGCCGGCTTTCGCATGAAATCCTTGTTTCCGCAACCAATTAGCTAGAAGCTAAAAGCTAATAGCTAAAAGCTGCTTTTCTACTTCGCCCGGCGGCTGACAATAAATGCGTCAGTCCGCTTGTTGTTGCGTGTCTTGTAGCCGCGTGTCGGCTGGCCCCACGGGGTCACAGGATGGCGGCCACCCGAGGTTTTGCCCTCGCCGCCGCCGTGCGGGTGGTCCACAGGGTTCATGGTCACGCCGCGATTGGCGGGACGAATGCCCTTCCAGCGATTGCGCCCGGCCTTGCCGATGGACACATTTTCATGATCCGTGTTGCCCACCTGGCCAATGGTCGCCATGCACTCGGCCAGCACCTTGCGGGTCTCGCCCGAGGGCAGCTTGAGCAGGGCGTACTCGCCCTCCTTGGCCACCAACTGCGCCTGCGTTCCGGCCGAACGGGCCATCTGCGCGCCTTTGCCCGGCCTGAGCTCAATCGCGTGAACCGTGGTCCCGGAGGGAATGTTCTTGAGCGGCAATGCATTGCCTATCAGAATGTCGGCCTCGGGGCCGCTGCTGACTGTCGCGCCCACCTTCAGGCCAACCGGTTGCAGGATGTAACGCTTCTCGCCGTCAAGATAATGAATCAGCGCAATGCGCGCAGAGCGGTTCGGATCGTATTCGATCGTCGCCACTTTGCCCGGCACGCCAAACTTCTCGCGCTTGAAGTCGATGAGCCGCAGCTTCTGCTTGTGCCCGCCGCCCTGGTGGCGGATCGTCAGGTCGCCCGTGTTGCGGCGTCCGCCGGTGCGCTGCTTGACTTCCAAAAGCGGCTTGTGCGGCCTGTTTGTCGTCAGGTCATCGTTGGCCAGCGTGGTCTTGAAGCGCAACGTCGGTGTAATCGGTCTGTATGTCTTGATTGCCATTGTCGTTTGTCCTGAAAAGCAAGCGCCCAATCTCAAGCGCCGCTTTCCCGTTTCTCCGGAACCCATCAATTACTATCGGGCTCCGATAATCTTTCCTGGTGAGCTACTAACTGATCTCTGATCTCTGACCACTGATCTCTGTTACAGATTGCTCACGTACTCGGGCAGCTTCTCGCCCGGCTTCAGCCGGACATAAGCCTTCTTCCAATCCGGCTTGAAGCCCGTGAACTTGCCACGGCGGCGCTCCTTGCCCAGAACATTACTGGTGCGAACCGTGGAGACCTTCACCTTGAAGAGAGTCTCAACGGCCTGCTTGACTTCGGTCTTGGTGGCGTCGGTGGCGACTTCGAAGACCAGCGTTCCTTCGGTCTCCTTCACTCCCAACCCCTTTTCGGTAATCAGAGGGCGGCGAATCACGGAATAAAGTGTCGGCATCAGGCGGCCTCCGTCTCAGCGGCGATCTTGCGTTTCGATGCGTTCTTCTCCAGCATCTCGGCGATCTGCTCAATGGCGGCCTTGGAAAAGATGGCTCGCTCATAGCGCAGCAGATCGTAAGGGTGCACCTCGTTGTTGAGCACCAGCTCCACGCCCTTCAGATTGCGTGCGCCTAGCAGCAGCGACTGCGAAAGCGTCTTGCCGCTCTCCACCAGCAGAACCGTGCGCGTAACGTCCAGCTTGTCGAGCGCCGCGCGATACTGTTTAGTCTTGGCGTCCTTCAGCTCAAAGGTGTCCACCACCGTCAGCTTGCCGTCGGCCAGCTTGGCGGCCAGGGCAGACCGCAACGCCCCGAGCAGCTTCTTGCGCGGAAAGGCGTAATCGTAGCTGCGCGGCTGCGGCCCGTGCACCGTGTAGCCATGACGCCAAAGCGGCGAGCGCACCGAACCGATACGCGCCCTTCCCGTGCCCTTCTGCTTCCACAGCTTCTTGCCGGATCCGGCAACCTCGGTGCGGCTCTTGGTCTTGTGCGTGCCCTGGCGCAGCGAGGCGCGGTAGTGCTTCACCGCCTCCCACAGCAGAGCCTCGTTCACCTGGTCAGGCGCAAACAACGCGTCGGCCAGCTCCAGCGAGCCCACTTTCTTACCGCTCATATTCACTACATCAACTTTTGCCATCGTCTTCTTCCTGACAGCTTCTAGCTTTTAGCTGTTAGCTCTTAGCTCAACAGTGCTGGAAGCAGTAATCTTGGTTCCCGCGGCAATCAGCTAAAAGCTAAGAGCTAATAGCTGATTGCTCGTCACTTCCTCTTGCCGCCGGCCTTCTTCGAAGCCTTCAACGGATCGACCGTACCCGACCCTGCAAAACCGCGGCGCTCGCTCGGCGGAGCCTTGGCCTTGGAGATCATTACGTAGCCTTCACGGCTTCCGGGCACCGCACCCTCCACCATCAGAAGGTTTTCTTCCAGGTCGATGCCGCGAATGCGCAGATTGCGAACCGTAATCTGTGCCGCTCCCATGTGCCCGGGCATGCGCTGGCCGGGAAAAACGCGCGAGGGATAGCTCGAGGCGCCAATCGAGCCCTGAACCTGGAACATATGTCCGTGCGATTTGGGTCCGCCGGCAAACTTATGCCTGCGCACAACGCCGGCAAAGCCCCGTCCTTTGGAAGTGCCAATCACGTCCACGTACCGTGATTCGGAAAAGATGTCCACCAGTACCCGGTCGCCGGCCTTCGCTGCCACAACGCCATCCGCGTCCAACTCCAGCGCGACTTCGTTGATCACTTTTACCGGCGGCGCTTCGGTCTTGGCAAAATGCCCTTTTTGCGGCTTGGTTACATTCTTGTCCTTGACGAACTCCACCAGGCCAATCTGCGCGGCCTCGTAGCCGTCTACGGCGAGCGTCTTCAACTGCGTAATCACGCAGGGCCCCGCCTGCAGCACCGTAATCGGGTGCACATCGCCCTTATCGTCGAAGACCTGCGTCATGCCGATCTTTTTTCCCAAAATTCCTACTACGCCCATAACTTCCTTTCCTCATCATGCGGCGCTGAATTCACCGCACTGCCGGGGCTCTTCCGAGCCTTTCTACCGCTTCGCGTCGCCGTCATTAAGCTTTTGCGCTCGAAGAGCGCGTCCGCCCGGACGGCCAGTCCCCGCAGGTGGTTCACTTCTCAAACGCCTTGATCTCAACATCGACACCGGCCGGCAGATCGAGCTTCATCAGCGCATCCACCGTCTGCTGGGTCGGTTCGAGAATGTCGATCAGACGCTTATGCGTGCGAATCTCGAAGGCCTCGCGCGACTTTTTGTCCACGTGCGGCGAACGCAGCACGCAATACTTGTTTTTGATCGTCGGCAAGGGAATCGGGCCCGCCACCGTTGCCCCGGTGCGCTTGGCCGTTTCCACAATCTCGCCGGTCGAGGTGTCCAGCACGCGATAATCGTATGCCTTCAACCGGATGCGAATCCTTTGTCCTACCATGTTCGTCCCTTCAGGTCAGGGACCAGGGGTTAGTCCCTGGTCCCTAGTCCCTTGTCCCTGTCACTTGATAATCTCGCTCACCGTGCCAGCGCCCACCGTGCGGCCGCCTTCGCGGATCGCAAACCGCAATCCCTTTTCCAGCGCCACCGGCGTAATCAGCTCAACCTCGAGCTGCACGTTGTCGCCCGGCATCACCATCTCCACGCCTTCAGGCAGCTGCGCCACTCCCGTCACGTCCGTCGTGCGGAAGTAGAACTGCGGCCGGTAGCCCTTGAAGAACGGCGTGTGCCGCCCGCCCTCTTCCTTCGAGAGCACGTACACTTCGCCCTTGAAAACCGTGTGCGGCGTAATCGAGCCCGGCTTGGC
>JBEKFS010000164.1:0-11315 GCA_050013195.1 Occallatibacter sp. | reverse complement strand
CCGGCGCGGCCCAGCAGCTCCTCCACCCGCTCGCGCTTTTTCTCCGGCTGAGAGGCTTCCGGTTTCCCGCCCGTCGCCGCATACACGCAGCGCGCGTAGGGCACCGCATCGCCTTTGCCGGCCACCTCCATGGCCAGCTCCCACATCACATCCAGGCAATCCGCCATCCCGACCAGATAGGCTTGGCGCAGCGCCTCCATCTTTGCAGCTTCCTGGCGCAATCCGGCGATAGCCTTGGGCAGGTCGACTGCCCGCAGGTACTCCTCCACTGCCTCGCGATTCTTCTCAGAGACGCCGCCGGCCGCGCGCAGTTTAGCCGCCGCAGGATGCGTGTACGCCTCGGGCAGCGGAAAATCGGAAAACCACGAATCAGCAATGAAGCGCCCCGTGCCTGAGGGGTTCATCACGTCCCCGCCCCAAAGCGTGTCGATTCCTAAAACCGCGTCAGCAATATACTTGTCTGCTTGATTCATCGCTTACACCTTTTCCTTTTTCACGGAATAATACCAGACATACAAACACAAGCACACAAACAGCAGCACGGAAACAGATTGCGAGACGGGGTCGTTCCCGTAAAACGGAGTTGTAATCATATCCTCGTGATACCAGGGGAACAGATGCAGGGACGCGCCGAAGACGCCTCCCAGCGCGCCGCCCGCCATTAGTCCCGAGGCCAGAATAACGCCGCGTTCGCGTATCCTGCCGCCCGGCTCACCGCCAACCTTCTCCGAACGCTTGTTAATCAAGTGAGACAGGATTCCCCCAGCCAGCACCGGCGAGGTCAGCTCCAGCGGCAGGTAAATTCCGAGGGCGAAGACCATGGAAGACTTGCCCAGCATCTCCAGGACCAGAGTAATAATCGCGCCGATGCCAAACAGCATGTAGGCAACCGGCTGATTATTCATGAATCCCACCACCAGTGCCTTCATGATGGAAGCCTGCGGCGCTGCCAGAATCTGCCGCGTATCTCCCGGCGCCGCCTCGCCAAACTGATAAACATGAGCCAGCAGAATGATGGTCAGCCCGGCGGTGATGGCTGCGGCAATCACGCCGATAAACTTCACCTTCTCCTGCGCGGCCGGCGTCGATCCCAGCCAGTAGCCGGCCTTCAGGTCGGTGATGAACTGTCCCGAGACGCACAGCGCGGTGCATACCATGCCCGCAATGGCCATCACGAAAAACATTCCTGTGGTTCCGGAGAGGCCAAAGCTCAACAGCACCACCGCGGAGATGATGATGGTCAGCATGGTCATGCCGGAGGCTGGATTGTTGGCCGTGGTCGCTATGGCGTTGGCGGCCACCGAGGTAAAGAAAAACGAGAACAGCAGCGTCAACACCAGGCCTAATCCCAACACCGTCCAGGAGACTTGCAGGCGTCCAAAGAAAATCGCCACCGCGAGCGAGCTGACAACCACGCCGAGAAGAATCGAAATGATTGAAATATCGCGGTCGGTGCGCTCCGGTGCGGCTGCCTCGCCGTGGCGGAAGGTGCGCAGCGCGATGCCGAACGATCCAGCCACCACCCGCAGCGATTTCAGAATGCCGATGATGCCGGCCGTGGCGATGGCTCCCACGCCGATAAACCTTACATAATTGCGCACGATCTGTGCCGCCGTCATCTGGGCAATGGGAATGGTGCCCGGGTAGACGGCGGTGTCAATGTGGCTGCCGAAGTACCAGATCACTGGAACCAGAACGAAGCTGGTCAGAATGCTTCCTGCGCAAAAAACCATGGAGCTGCGTATGCCCATCACGTAGCCCAGGCCCATGATGAAGCTGATGGCGTCGAATTTGAAGACCATGCGGCCGCGCTCGGCGAGCGAACGAATCACCGGCACGAACTGCAAGTCGACGTGCTCTTTCCACACCTGAAAAGTGGAGACAAAAAAATCGTAAACGCCGGCGATGGCGGTGGCCTGCAACAGCAGCCTGGCCTGTGAGCCGCCTTTTTCTCCGGTCACCAGCACCTCGGTGATGGCCGTCGCTTCGGGGAAGGGCAACTGGCCGTGCATCTCCCGCGCAAAGTAGCGGCGCAGCGGAATCAGGAAGAGCACGCCCAGGCAACCGCCGGCCAGGCAGATGAAGATGGTCTGAACCGGGTGAGGATCAAGGTGCAGCGTGTAGAGCGCCGGAATAGTGAAGATGGCGCCAGCCACCACGCTGCCCGACGCCGCGCCGATGCCGGTGATAATCACATTTTCCAGCAGCGAGGTGCGGCGCTTGTAAACGCGCGCCAACCCAATGGCCAGAATCGAAATCGGAATGGCGGCTTCCATACCCTGGCCGACTTTAAGTCCGGAGTAGGCCGAGGCGACGGAGAAGATAACGCATAGCAAAACGCCCCAAACGACCGCGCGCAGCGTGAGTTCCGGCTCTTTAGCCGTAGCGGGAATGATGGGCTGGTAAGATTCGCCGGCTTTCAGCGGCACGTAGGCATTTGCTGGAAGAGAGTTGCTTTCGTTCTCAATCATCGATCGATAATCCTCAGTTTGCGGCGGTGCCTGGCCGGTTTTTCCGGCATCCTTGGCGGATACCTTTTCAAACCAGTCCCCGGGCTCATTTCAGCCCGGAATACACCATACACTCTACTGATGCACAGGAGTCAAATCAGGCGGGATTTTGGGGCAGGTTTGAGCCGTCGGCTTCAGGATGCGCGGGCCTAGTTCTTACGGCCACTGGCGGTGGATTTGGTCACGGCGCCCGTCTTGCGCAGCGGCACCATCGCTCCAGCGCCGGGCGCGGCCTGTTGGAAGCGAGCCAGCATCTCGGTGCGCACGTACTCCACAAAGCTCTGCATCTGCCGGTTCATCTCTTCCATCCGTTCCCGCATCTGCAGGATGATGGCCATGCCGGCGATGTTCACGCCCAGGTCGCGCGCCAGGTTCAGGATGAACTCCAGCCGCTCCAGGTCCTCGTCGGTGTAGAGCCGCGTGTTGCCCTCGGTGCGCGATGGCAGCAGCAAACCCTCGCGTTCATAGAGGCGCAGCGTCTGCGGATGAATCTCGTACATCTCGGCCACCGCCGAGATCATGTACGCGCCCTTCGATTTGCGTTTTGCGGCCATAGGCTTACCGAATCAGCTTACCTTAATCTGTTAGTGCCGTGTTCCCGAAATCGCCGGCACTATATCTTCTCAAACAGCGCTGCGCGCGGGTCCTGGCTGTTCAGCTTGGCCAGCTCGCGCATAATCTCGCGACTGCGCTCGTCGTTGAGGTGCGGCACCGTCACCTCGACGGTCACAATCTGATCGCCGCGTTGCTCTGAACGCTGCGAGTTCTCCACGCCGCGCTCCCTCATGCGCAGCTTTTGCCCGCTCTGTGTGCCGGGCGGAATCTTCAACTGCGCGCGCCCGTCAATCGTAGGCACGTCCACCTTGGCTCCCAGCGAGGCCTCGGGCACGGTCACTGGAACCGTCAGATGGATGTCGTCACCCACGCGGGTGAAGACGGGGTGCGTGCCGGTGCGGACAATGAGGTAGAGATCGCCGGCTGGGCCGCCATTCACTCCGGCGTTTCCTTTGCCCTGCAAGCGAATGCGTTGCCCGTCGCGCGTGCCCGCCTTGATGCGAAACTCGATCGGCTCGCTGCGGCTCACCACACCCTCGCCGTGGCAGGTAGCGCAAGTATTGGAGATGCGACCCGTACCGTTGCATTTGGGGCAGGGAATGTTGAACTTCATTCTCCCGCCCATCTGCGTCACCTGGCCTGTTCCGTTGCATTCTGGGCACGATATGGGACCGCCGGCCGAGCTCTGCCCGTGGCATGTGGGGCAAACCTCCTGGCGATGCACCTCGAGCCGCGCCTGACCGCCGCGAATGGCAGTCCAGAAGTCCACTGTAGCTTGATATTCCAGATCCGTCCCCGGCTGCGGACCGCGTGCCCTCTGCGGCTGCTGCGCCCCGCTGAAGATGCCGGAAAAAATGTCCTTGAAGCTCCCCCACGAAGCGGGGTCAGCCGCCGAATCTTCCGCCGAGTGCTGGCTACGGCGATGTCCCGGCCCGCCCTGGAAGCCGGTGAAGTCGAAGCCGCCGAAGTCCACCGGGCCGCCGTGTCCCGCGCTCTGCCGCGCATAGGCTTCGGCCTGTGCCGGGTCGATCTGGTCGGAGTAGAAGCCCAGCTGGTCGTAAACCTTGCGCTTCTTCTCGTCACTTAGCACGTCGTTGGCCTCGGAGATCTCTTTGAACTTCTCTTCGGCCTTCTTGTCGTTGGGGTTCACGTCCGGGTGATACCGCCGTGCAGCTTTGCGGAAGGCCTTACGAATCTCCTCCGCCGTCGCCGTCTTCTTCACGCCGAGCGTACCGTAATAGTCTTTGTTCTGGGTCGTGGCCATAATCTGTCTGGACTCGTTTCCTCGTTACGCGCTACTACTTCTACTTCCATACTCCGAGTGACCCTGGTACTCCAAGTCTTGATTTTGAGACCTGGGAATCCATAAAACTCAACGGCGCCGGGTGCCCCGCCCTCGCCGCGTTCTTGTTTTTGCGGCTAGGGTGGAAAACCAAAGATCTCAATCTGAAACCGCTCATGCAATCCTCCGGGCTATCAATTCACCTGTCTCTGTCCGCGGCGCGGGAAAAATCTCCATCTCGATTCGAGCTGTTACATCCCGGCTGGCCATCGCCAAATCGTAAGACATCTGCATCTTCATCCAGAAATCCGGGGTGGTTCCAAAGTAACGCGCCAAGCGCAGTGCCGTATCCGCCGTAATCCCCCTCCGCTCCCGCACGATCTCCGAGATGCGCGTGACAGGTACTCGCAAGGCAAGGGCCAAAGCATTGGCTGAAAGTCCCAGTGGTAAAAGAAAATCCTCACGCAAGAACTCGCCGGGATGAATAGGCACTCCCCTTTGCTGGTGATTTCTCGGAATACTCATGCGCAATCTCCCTTAGTGATAATCAACTATCTCCACATCCCAGGCATCCTGACCGTCCCAGCGAAAGCATACCCGGTACTGATCATTGATGCGAATGCTCCACCAACCATCCCGGCCGCCTTTCAGCTTTTCCAGCCGGTTGCCCGGTGGTTTCAGTAAATCCGCAATCGCCGATGCATAATCTACCGCCTGCAATCGTCGTGCGGCAACCCGCGCAATCCCTGCCCATCGCCGGCTCGTCCCGGTTAGGAAGACAGCTTCCGTTTCGTCGTCGGCGAAGGACTGAATCATGCTTAACGTTTATCGTAACACGGAAAGCGGTCAATCGTCGCGGTGTTTTTCGCTCCCCAAATAACCCAATTTTGCGCAAAAATCCTCTACTTAAAAGTAGAGATTTTTGCGTGCTTTTTTCCCCTTTTCACGGTCGGAGATGTGTACTTGCGCATGCACCATCTTCTTTACTCACGGATCAAGTCATACGTGTTGCTTCCAGCAAGCCTGCTGCCGGAATTACCTTGGATTCTTCGGCAAAAGCTCAGACGCAGGCGCGTCTATTGAGAAGCCTTCAGAATCCAGCAAATCTCAGGAAATTGTTGCGGGAGCATCTTCAGCCTTCTTCGCTGAAGCCTTGACTGTCAGCCTGCCGGCGCCGGCCTTGGGGATGGCGTCCAGATCCGTCTTGCCTTCGGCCAACTGCATGAGGAACTCTTGGGCAGAGAAGGGTTTAACGTCCTTGAGCAGCTTGCTGGCTCTCAGGTAGCTGCCGTCCGGCTGCTGCAGGCGGGCCTTGAGGGTGTCGGCCAGATAGGCGGGCAGAATCTCGTTGTGAATGCGGGCCTGAGCCACCGGGTCGCGGACGGGGAAGACCACCTCGCAGCGCTCAAAGAGGTTGCGCGGCATCCAGTCGGCCGAGCCGAGATAGATTTCGTCGTCGCCTCCATTGGCGAAGTGGAAGATGCGCGAGTGCTCCAGGAAGCGGCCCACGATGGAACGGACGCGGATTCTGTCCGACATTCCCTTCACTCCGGGGCGTAGGATACTGAGTCCGCGTACTATCAGGTCGATCTCGACGCCCGCCTGCGAAGCCGCATAAAGTGCCTCGATGATCGAAGGCTCGAGCAGAGCATTTATCTTGGCGACGATGTGAGCGGGCCGCCCGGCTTGGGCGTGTTCCTGTTCACGGCGAATGAGGCCGAGGAAGCTTTCGGCCATAGTCAGTGGAGCCACCAGCAGCGGACGGTAATCGTCGATCTCTGCGTGGGCAGTGAGGTAGTTGAAGACCATGTGGACCCGCTCAGTGATCTGTGGGTCACAGGTCAGCAGGCTCAGATCGGTGTAGAAGCGGGCGGTATCGGGGTTGTAGTTGCCGGTGCCCAGGTGACAATAGCGGCGGGTTACACCATCCTCGTCGCGGCGGACAAGCATGGCCAGCTTGCAATGGGTTTTGAGTCCGACGACGCCGTGGAAGACCTGGACGCCGGCGTCCTCCATGCTGCGCGCCCAACGGATGTTCGAGGCTTCGTCAAAACGGGCCATCAGCTCAACAACCAGCGTGGTCTCCTTGTTGGCTGATGCCTCAGTGAGCGCCTGGAACATGGGCGAGTCGTCGCTGGTGCGATAGAGGGTCTGCTTCATGCTGACCACGGCCGGGTCCTCGGCGCCCTGCTGAATAAAATCCACTACCGGGTCGTAGGAGTCGTAGGGGTGGTGGAGCAGGATGTCATGGCGGCGCATCTCATCGAAGATGTTGCCGGACTTACGGCTCAGGTTGAAGGATTTTGGGGTAAAGGGCGGAAACTTGAGCTCAGGACGTTGCACGTCGGAATAGAAGAATAACAGCCGCGACGGCGTCGCCCTTGCGGCGGTTGTGGAGCTCGACGCGAATAGTTTCGAGTAACGAGCGGGCTTCCTCCTCCTCGAAGTAGAGGTTGGAGTTGCGGGTGACGCGGAAGGCGGCCCTGGAGAGTACCTCGTAGCCGCGATACATTCCGCCGAGGTTCTGCGCGATCAGGTCCTGGAGCAGGAGGTAATCGTAGGCGCCTTCGTCGCTGGGCAGGCGGACGAAACGGGGCAGGGCGCGGGGCACAGTGACGACACCTAAAACCTGAGGGCCAGAGCTTTTGCGCTTGCGACGGAGCAGCAACGCCAGGCAGAGAGCCTTGTTGAGCACGCGAGGAAAAGGATGAGCCGGGTCAATGCTGATGGGGGTCAGCAGCGGATCGACTTCACGCTGAAAGTAGCTCTGGGCAAAGGCCTTAGCCTCTTCGTCCAACTCGCGCCACTCCAGCAGGCGGACGCCCTGCTGACGCAGTTCGGGCAGCAGGTGATGGTTCCAGCAGCGGTACTGCGCGTCCACAAAGCTGTGAATCTCAGTGGTCAGAATGGCAAGACTTTCGTCGGGACGCAGGCCGTCGTAGCCGGGCTCGCGATAGCCGTCCTCAATGCGCTGCATGAGTCCGGCCTGGCGAACTTCAACGTATTCATCGAGGTTGGAGCCGGTAATGGCGAGGAATTTAACCCTCTCCAGCAGGGGGTTGGAGGGGTCTTCGGCCTCTTCGAGCACACGATGGTTGAACTGCATCCATGAGTGGTCTCTGCCGGTGAAGAGCTTCAGTTTTGGGGAGGTCCGTGCCATCTAATCCGTTCCGTGTGCTGTAGATGGCAGTCTACGCTGTTTTTTGAAAACAGGGAATAGGGAATAAGGAACAGGGAATAGAGGACAAAAAAGCCGCAAATCAGACGCGCGCTAAAAACCTTTGCATATAAATAGAGGTTTTACGCGTAGATTGGGGTTAATCGGGAAGCGGATACAGGGGTCAGAGATCAGAGATCAGGGGTCAGCCACCCCAACGAGCAGAAATCACTCGTAGGGAACCCCGGCAGGGAACAGGGAACAGGGAACAGGGAACAGGGAACAGCTAACAGCTACCAGCTACCAGCTAACAAAGGTCAGCTAGACAGTGAGCAAAGATGGCTCGCTGATGGCATCCGTGCGTTCAAGTATGCACGGATGACAAGTCATTGGGAATGAGGGAGATGGGATGCGGATGACGGAATGGGAAGAGCGGTCGCGGGAGCTGGTCGAGGCAGGGATGGCTTTCCGGGTGGTGCTGGAGAAGGCAGGCAAGGTGCAGGGATGGCTGCGGACGGTGCGGCTCGCGGTCAGGATTCCGGTGGCGGAGGTGGCGCGACGGATGGGAGTGAGAGAGGGCGAGGTGTACCGGGCGGAGTACGCGGAGGGGCGGGGTGTGATTGAACTGCAAACGCTGCGGCGGGCGGCCGAGGCGCTGGGGTGCGATCTGGTGTACGGGCTGTCTCCGCGGGAAGAGGCACTGGCGGTAATAGCGGCGGATACGGCAGAAGCGCGGGAGCAGAAGCGCACGGAAGCGCGGGAGAGGAGGCTAGAAAAGGGCAGGGAGCGGCGGCGGGAGGCGGCGCGACTGAGATGGAATGCACAGGAGAAGGCACGGCTGGAGGAGGAGTGGCGGGAGTATTGGAGGCAGTGCCGGATGAGGCGGACGGAGGGCGCGCGAAAGCTGATTCGCAAGCCGCAGCCACAGGTAAAGTTCTGGAAGCAGCAGTTACGCAAGGCGCTGGTGCGGGTGATGCGGAAGGATGGGAGCAGAGTCAGGTGAGGAAGGCAGCTTTTAGTTGTTAGCTTTTAGCTATTAGCTAGAGACGCGCGGCGCTGGCGCGATCACGTTCTGGCCCGGCTGCTCCCGAAGAACTGTACGAAAGCTGTAAAGAAAGGTTGATGGAGCGGTCATTGAATACTATGCATGTTATCGCCAATTGAGGCGCATTCCCATGCGGATCAGCGAACACTGGCCGACATCTCGTTACTAATACGGTGACGATGAGTGATTCGGCGATGAAGCGCTCATCGAGTTCCTCGTTGACGCCGGGACGATGCGCGACATGTGCACGTTCCCATTGCCTTGACAGTGCGTTACTTGATAATGCCTTTGTCCTTCATCAGTTGCTCGTAGTGCTCGTCGTAAATCTCCTTCGCTTCCATCGCGGGCTGGAGCGCCTTCCAGGACTCCATGATGCGCTCATTGATGCGTGCGCCCTCGTCCTTGAACTTGTACGCGGCCTGGACCTCGGTGCAAATAGCCAGTAACAGGATGGCCGCCCTCATCAAGTGCAGGGACATGGCGCGGTCATGTGCGTCATCAATGAGCGGACGTTCCTCATGCGGATGGCCATCGCGATACAGGAACATCCCTACCTCATAAAGGCCTTCCGGTCCACCGTGCGCCACAGCGGAATATTGCTTCCACGGCCCAAAGGTGAACGTCTCCAAGAACTTCTTGTGGTCATCGTGTGGCGGGGTGCCGAGGTATTTGCCCAGCGTCGGCCAGTCTGGGAACTTCTTCTTGTCCATGACCTCCACCTCAGTGAAGCCGGTTGCGCGGAGGATGAAGTCCAGCTTGGCGCGGCTGTCTGCAATCCACTTGTCCCATTCCGGCTTTCCCTTGTACCGCGCTTCCTCAGCCGCCACATACAGGAAACTTTTGCGAGCGCCGCTGGCGCGGAACTGCCGCCCGCGCGCAAATGGGTCTTGGAGCAGGAGAGTGATGGTGTAGAGGTTATCCATCAAGTTCCGGATAAGCGGTTCGCAGGCGACTGTGTATGTATCTCTCCAGCCAACCGAGGCGCGCAGGTCGTCGCTATGAACCCAGTGAAGGAAGTTGTAAGTGTTCTGTGCCTGCCGGATGGAGACGAAGACGTCAGGGTGGAACGTGCATGGAGCGGGGATTTGCTTGTGGCCTTCGCGCAGAACCTTCTGTGCCATCGTCTCCGACAGGCGGCCGATGAAGTGCTGATATGTCGATGCATCGATCATTACGATGTTGGTGCTCATATGTTGCCTCCGAAAAAAGACCTGGACCATCCGCCGCTAGAAGCGGAGCTCCGACGCCGGAAAATCGAAGCGGAGAAGGTCAGGCGAGTCACGATGCAATGACTCTTTCCGCCCCACTGATTCACCAAGTCTAGGTAGCCGTGCTCACGGAGCAATTCCATTTGCGAGTTGGCGTGTTCACCATAAACATATTCCAACAAATCACGGCTCCGCTCAAGACTGAGCCATGCCTCTGCTGTGCTTGTCGTGTCAGCAATATTCGTCGCAATCCACCTAACCGGCAACGGGGTTTGCTCGTTATCCCATTGAATCTCTGCTTCAAGCCTGTACTGGTCAATGACAACGCTGTTCATGTGGGATCTCCCTAAAAGATCGAAAGGTTCTTTCTTTTGATTTACTTTACCGGGCAGCCGCCTGACGGTTACATGATGCGCCAGTCGGATTTACGATTTCAACAACAATCGACTGTGACCAATGCTCTTCCCATAACACCAAGTGTTAGGGCGGTCCAAATGCCGGGAGAAGCGGGGCCAACCACTGAAAATGTGTGCCACAGATGCCTTGCATTTGGGCGCATGGAAGAGCACAGACCGCGACCTGGGAAAGCTCAAATCGATACCATCCTTATCTGTTGCCAACAGGCCAATGCACTCATCAATGATGCTCTAGGGAACGGCAGTCGGATCTGTTCTGAAAAACGCCCATATCGCCAGAAAAGATTCTCGATTGATGCATCATCGCCTTCCCGCTCGGCGAGGGAGCTAAGTTGCTGCGGACGAGGACAAAGTCAGCAAGTTAGCCGCGGCTCACGCCGCGATGGCAAGTTGGCAAGTTGGCGGGATTTTCTCGATGGATTACGCAAAATTGCCTTTCCACTCAAGGAGCGGTGCGGGAAGGGTAGGAGCCAGGCACCGGTAAATAATCCGACGAGATCAACGGGTTTAGCGCCTAGAATATTTTCCCTATCTGTGCAGGGTGCGGCGTGGACCGGGAGGTCCACGCGACAGCCGGCCAGGAGGCCGACGCTACCTCCTGCCATCCGGCCCGAGCCTAAAGGCCGCTTATTGATTGCATTGTTTCCAGGGAGTTGAAAACCCCCTGCTCCCTCCGTACAGGGGCTAAAGCCCGACGCATTTTTTGTGCTCTATCGGCACGGCTGAAGCCATGCCCTGATACAAAGCGAGTTTATGAAACACGCTCCAAAAAGAGGGCTACAGGAATTGAGTGAGGCGGGGATGGATTAAAATGATGGCCTCTGGGGCATAAAGCTGATTTCGGAGTGCGACTTGGCAGGGAAGGTTGACGCGATGAAGAAGAGAGGATTTTACGCGCTTGCGCTTTTGCCGATGCTGGCAGTAGCCAGCGCCGTTTGCATAGCCGGCGCGAATGGCGATCCGCTGGCCACGAATAGCGTTCCGTTGGCCGTGAACGGTGAAGTGTCTGGGGGCAATCATCAAACCGCGCTCGATGCCTATGTGCATGCTCCTGACAGCCATTACAGTTATGAGCTGGTGAAGAAGACGCCTCATGGAGAATACGCCGCGTTTCTGATTCGCATGACCTCTCAGGAGTGGCG
>JBEKFS010000163.1:0-7035 GCA_050013195.1 Occallatibacter sp. | reverse complement strand
CCTAGCTGCCAATCATAGTAGACCGGCACGGAGTGATTGGCCTGCGGAATCATGACTCTCTCTGAGTGGGTCGTATGGCCGCCGTCGCTGCGGTCAAAGCGGTAAACCACCTCGGTAGGGCCGGTGCTGATTAAGCCCCAGCCAAATTTCAGAGCGACAGGACATGAACCCGTGTATTGAAATCCCTGGGCAACCTGGCCATTGGCACGCAACGACTCTCCTCCCACGCGAACGGTCTGAGCCATCAGGCTGACAGAACCCAGGCAGAGGAGAATCCCAACAATACTTGCAATCTTGCTGATTTTCATTTGTCCTCCTTTGGACTAAAGCCGCCGTTATGTTCTCCCGGCACGAGCCAATATACCTCAATATCCCCTACACAGTAACAATTTTTTACGATTCCCTTCAAGTACACTGGTCGATGGGAGCCAACCATGTCGAGCTTGTGGGCCAGGACGCGGACGACGCTGGAGATGATCAAGTGGGAGCACTCGATTTTTGCGCTGCCCTTTGCGCTGACGGCGGTGCTGCTGGCGGCCGATGGACGACCGGGTTGGCGGACGCTGGGGTGGATTCTGGTGGCGATGGTGGCTGCGCGCTCCTCAGCGATGGCGTTTAATCGCTGGGCCGATGCGGAGCTGGACGCGGCCAATCCGCGAACGAAGGCGCGCGCGATTCCTGCTGGATTGCTGACGCGGGAGTTTGTGCTGGGATTTACGCTGCTTGCTGCGGCGGTGTTTCTGTTGGCGGCGGCGGAGCTGAACCGGCTCACGCTGGCTCTTGCGCCGCTGGTGCTCATGGTGCTGTGGGGCTACAGTTATTTGAAACGCGTGACGCGGTGGTCGCACCTGGGCTTGGGCCTCGCGCTGGGATTGGCGCCGACAGCGGCGTGGATTGCGGTGCGCGGCTCGCTGGACGCGCGGATCCTGGTGCTGACTGCGGCGGTGACGTTGTGGGCTGGCGGCTTTGACGTGCTCTACGCCTGCCAGGATTTTGAGCATGACCGCGTTGCGGGGCTGCACAGCCTTCCGCAGGCGATGGGAATTCCGGCGGCTTTTTGGACGGCGCGAGCGATGCATTTGGCGATGCTGGGGCTGCTGGTGTGGTTTGGGGAGCTGTTTCAATTTCAGAGAATCGGCTGGATAGGTATTGCGGCTGTGGGGCTGCTGCTGGCTTATGAACACTCGTTGGTTTCGCCGCGCGATTTGCGCCGGCTGAATGCGGCTTTTTTCACGATGAACGGCGTGATTGCCATGGTTTTTCTGGGATTTGTGGCGGGAGATTTGTGGATGCGATAAATGATAGATGATATAAGGAACGGAGAAACCGATGAAGATTGCAATCCAGGGCGAGCCCGGCTCCTTTAGCCACGAAGCAGCGGTGAAGCTTGTGCCCGATGGGGAGATTGTTCCTTGTTCGCTTTCTGCCGATGTCTTTGCAGCGTTGGAAAGCGGTGAGGCGGAGGCAGCGGTCATCCCTATCGAGAACAGCCTGGCTGGCTCGGTGGCGGAGCACTTTGACCTGCTGCTAACCCATGATGTGCGGGTGGTGCGGGAGACGCGGTTGCGTATCCGGCACAATCTGATCGGCCTTTCCGGCGCGACAATCGGGGAGATCGAGCGGGTTTTTTCGCACCCGGTAGCGCTGGCGCAGTGCAGAAAGTTTTTGGCCGCGCATCCGCAGATGGAGGCTGTCGCGTTTTATGACACTGCGGGCAGCGTGAAGCAACTTGTAAAGCAGCGCGACCGGCACGCAGCGGGCATCGCCAGCGAAGCGGCGGCTGAGTATTATGGCGCGCGGATTTTGGAAGCCGGGATTCAGGATAATCCGGAAAACTATACCCGCTTTTTTTTGGTGCGGCGCGCGGCGGAGGCTGTGACGAATCCGGAGTCGAACAAGATCAGCCTGGCGTTTTCCGTGGAGAACCGGCCCGGATCGCTGGTAGCGGCGCTGGCCGAGCTGGCAAAGATGGGCACCAATATGACCAAGATCGAGTCGCGGCCGGTGCACGGCAAACCATGGGAGTACATCTTCTTTGTAGATTGCCAGATTCACTCGAGCGGCGAGGGCGAGCGCGCTGTTGAGGCGCTCAGGCCGCATTGCGCGATGGTGAAGGAGCTGGGGCGCTACCGGGAGGCAGGAAGCTGAAAAGACGAACGGCCGGGAGCGCAGAAGCCATCCATGGCTGCGCCCCGGCCGTTCGAGGAGGACTGTCACAATGACCCTGTGATTGCCTATTTCTACTGTTACACAAAGGTCGATAATTATATGCAAAAGCGCCGATTATTTATTTCGTGCAGATTTTTATCAGATTCACGCCACAAAATACTTGGCCTGGGGATGGTGGACGATGATGGCGTTGGTGCTTTGCTCCGGCTCCAGGTGAAACTGCTCGGTAAGGCGCACGCCTATGTTCTCCTCGGGTTTGAGCAGGCGGAAGATCTTCGCCTGGTCTTCCAGATTAGGGCAGGCCGGGTAGCCGAAGGAGTAACGCGAGCCGCGATATTTCTGGTGAAACAAATCCGCGATACGCGGGGAGTCTTCGCCTGCGATGCCGAGCAACTCGCGCGCTTGTTTGTGGACTAACTCGGCCAGTGCCTCTGCTGTCTCCACCGAGAGGCCGTGGAGATAGAGATACTTTGTGAAGTCGCCGGCCTCGAAGAGCCTGGCGGTCTGGCGGCTTGCCTCGTCGCCGATGGTAACGATGCTGAAGCCGACAACATCGCGCTGGGTCGAAGTTATCGGTTCGAAGAAGTCTGCAATCGAGAGTCTGCGGCCCTGCGCCTGGCGTGGGAAGGCGATGCGCTCCAGTTCGCGGGCCGGATTGTCAGGATCAAAGACAACTAACTCGTTGCCGTCTCCGGCGCAGGGATATAAGCCGATGACAGACTTAGGCTCAAACCATCCGGAAGTTATCACTTCTTGTTGAAGGTCGAGCAAGATGGGGCGGTACTTTTCTTCAATCAGGCGCAGATAGTCGCCCTGCGCGGCGGTTTTGAGTTGCCATTGATTTTTGAAGAGCGCAGTTTCATTGAGATAGGGGAAGATATCATCGAGCTTATAACTCTTGAAGACTCGTGCGCCCCAGAATGCGGGCCGTGGAATCTCCGTGAGCCGCTCGACGACGGGCGAACGGCCCTCTGGTGTTAGCTCGGCAAGGGATGGTTCGGGAGCAGCGGCGTTGCCTTTGGCGAAGACCTTCACTGTCTTGCCTTCCGCTTCCCTGCTCTCGCGCACGGCGACGTCGTCCGAGGTCAGGTCGGCCATGGCATGCAATCCAGCGAAGGCGTCGTCGGCATAAAAGACGGGGCCGGAGTACTCCTTGCGCAGATCTTCCTCAACGTACTTGCGGGTGAGCGCCGCTCCGCCGCAGATGACGGGAACGGTCATTCCCAGTCGCTGCAAATCCTGCAAGACATACTTCATCTCCAGCGTGGACTTGACCAGCAAGCCGCTGAGGCCGATGGCGTCGGCGCTGATTTCGCGCGCGGCGGCGATGATGGCGTCCGACGGCTGCTTGATGCCCAGATTAACGACGCGATACCCGTTGTTGGTGAGGATGATGTCCACGAGATTCTTGCCGATGTCGTGCACATCGCCCTTGACGGTTGCCAGCACCATGGTCCCTTTGCCGCCGCCATCGGACTTTTCCATCTTCGGTTCGAGGTAGGCGACGGCGGCCTTCATCACCGAGGCGGAATCGAGCACAGAAGGTAGTTGCATCTTGCGCGCGCCGAAGAGATCGCCGACGGTCTTCATGCCGTCGAGCAGAACCGTGTTAATCAACTCAAGAGGAGAGTGAGTTAGAAGCGCCGCTTCCAACGCTGCTTCAAGAGTTAGTTTGTGCTCGTGCAAGCCAATGGTGCGCTCGCCGCGAATGATCATCTGTTTGAGCTTCTCGTCCGTAGTGAGAGTTTCGACAGCTAACTCTTCTTCTACAACGGAAGCTTTGCCGAGGCCGGCGAAGTAAGCCATGTAAGTCTGAAGTGGGTCGCCTTCCGTACGGTCCTGGAAGATGAGTTTGCGGGCTAACTCAACTTCTATCTCGGGAATCTTGTAGAGCGGATAAATTTTGGAGTAATTGACGATGGCGGCGTCGAGACCGCGATCCACTGCCTCCTTGAGAAAGACAGAGTTAAGAACGCGGCGGGCATAGGCGTTGAGGCCAAAAGAAATATTGGATACGCCCAGCACCGTGCGGGAGCTCGGCAGTTCGAGCTTGATGCGGCGCACTGCTTCCAGGGTCTCGATGGCGGCGGAACGATAATCTTCCTGGCCGGTGGAGATGGGCAGGGTAAGCGCGTCGAAAATCAGATCTTCAGGCCGCAAGCCGTATTTGTTGACAGCCAGATCGTGGATGCGATGGGCGATGGCCACCTTGCGGTCGGCGGTGAGCGCCATTCCTTGTTCGTCGATGGTGAGCGCGATAACCGCGGCGCCGTAACGGCGAGCCATGGGCAGCACCAGGCTGGTGCGCTTTTCGCCGTCTTCCAGATTGATGGAGTTGATGATGGGCTTGCCGGGGATGCGCTTGAGCGCTTCCTCAATGACGGCGGCCTCCGTGGAGTCCACTAAAATGGGCGCGGGAACGCGGGTGGCGATTTTTTCGAGGACGGAGTTCATGTATTCCTGCTCGTCCTCGCCAACGATGGCGCAGCAAAGGTCGAGCAACTGCGAGCCCTCACCGGCCAACCGCTTGGCGAGCGCAAGAATGCCGTCGTAGTCGCCGGCACGCACCATGTTGCGAAAGGTCTCGAGTCGGGTGGTGGTGTTCATCTCCTCGGCGATGATGATGGGCTGCGCGTCGGCTTCCAACGTCACGGCGCTGAAGGCGCTGGCGGCCACCGATTGCTGCACTACTGCGCGTACGGCAGGGGTTACTCCGTTGATCGCCTCAGCAACAGCGCGCAGATGCTCGGGCGTGGTGCCGCAGCAGCCACCGACGATTTGCACGCCGTATTCAGTGACGAAGCGACGAAGCCATGAGGCCAGCTCAGCCGGGGTGAGCTTGTAGACCGCGTGGCCGCCCTCGTTGTGCGGCAATCCGGCGTTGGGCAGAACGCTGATGGGCACAGTAGAGTTCTGGCAGAGGAAGCGAACTGCGTCGTTCATCTCCGCAGGGCCGGTGGCGCAGTTGAGGCCGATTACGTCGGGCTGGAAGACTTCAAGAACCGCCAGGGCCGCGCCGATTTCCGAGCCAAGCAACATGGTTCCGCTGGCTTCGAGGGTGATCTGGACCTGAAGGGCGACGCTGCGGCCGGAACCGGGATTCTTGCCTTCGCGCGCATCGCGCATCGCGTCCTGACAGGCGGCGAGAGCTATCTTGGCTTGCAGCAGGTCCTGACAGGTTTCGATGAGCAGCACGTCCACGCCGCCCTCGATGAGCGCCTCAGCCTGTTCGCGATAGGCGGCGGCCATGTCGTCGTAACCGATGTGGCCCAGTGAAGGCAGCTTGGTGGTGGGGCCGATGGAGCCGGCGACGAAGCGGGGCTTCTCCGGGGTCGAGAACTTGTCGGCCACCTCGCGGGCCAAACGTGCCGCGGCAAGATTCAGTTCTCGGGTGCGGGCTTCAAGGCCATACTCGGCGAGAACGATTGCTGTGGAACCGAAACTGTCAGTCTCGATGACATCGCAGCCAGCCTCTAGAAACGAGGCGTGGATATCGCGGATCACGTCGGGCCGCGAGAGCACCAGCAGCTCGTTGCATCCCTCCTTGCCCCAGAAATCTTCCGGAGTAAGATTGCGCTTTTGCAGATTGGTGCCCATCGCGCCGTCGTAGACCAACACGCGCCGTTTCAGCTCTGAAAGAAAATCCGCCAAAGTAGCTCCTGACGTTACAGGCCACCGGGAAAACAAGGAAGGCGGCCTACTTTTTAGGATAGCTGGAGTTTTTGCGTTGAGGCGTACTGCAAAGTAAACGAGGTGTTATTTAGTCGCAGTTAGCGCCGCGACCGGGACGAGCATGTCTTCCTTGCGCATGACCAGATTGGTGGCGTTCAGCGTAGCCAGTTCGAAGCCGTGGCCGTGTGTGATGGCGTCGGTGGGGCAAGCTTCCACGCAGTAACCGCAGAAGATGCAGCGGTTGTAGTCGATGTTGTAAACCTTGGCGTAACGCTCGGAGCTGGAGATGCGGACGGCTTCGGTGTTCTCAGCGGCCTCTATATAGATGCAGTTGGACGGGCACGCAGCGGCGCAGAGGAAGCAGGCTACGCACTTTTCCAGGCCGTTCTCGTCCCGCTGCAGGACGTGAGCGCCGCGATAGCGCTGCTCGAGGACCGCACCCTTCAGGGGGCCCTTGCCGTCGGGGTAATTTTCCACCTGGACGGGCTGGAAGATCTCCCCGAAGGTGATGCTCATTCCCTTGACGATGCCCCGAATGTTTCTCACGATCGACATGAGGCTAGTATACGACGATGATGCTCAGCGCCGGGGGCTCGGCGGCGCGGATTGGCCGTGGTTGTTGGCGGGCGGGGTAGTGACGGGTTTGCGGTCGGGGCGCGTCTTCTGGATCTGATCGCAGAGCGGGGAGTCCTGGCCGCGCGCCATGCCGGGGATGGTGCTTAAAGCACTGCAAATGCGCAACTTAATGGGTAGGGCCGGGGTGCGCGTAAAGCTCTGCATACGCTCCTGGCCGCTCGCGGGATCAAGGTCGTAGCAGGCGACGATCTCTTCCGGCTTCTCAGCGCCGTGGTCGATGTGATTCCAGGTGCACATTTGTGAGACGCCGTTGGGCTGGGTGAGCAGAGCGTAGAGCTGGGTAAGTGCCATGCCTTGAGGAAGATTCGCGCTCCAGACAAGGATGGACTGAGGTCCGCGCATCCAGCGAGGAGCCCAGACGTGCCGCTCCATGTCGTAGTGGAAGGCCGTGAAGTAGGTGGACGATTGGCAGTCAGTACAGTCGTCGTAGAGGGCGGCCAGCTCGCGTGGACGGCCGTCATCAAAGAGCATCCAGTCCAATAGGCGCAGATTAACTCCCTTGATGAGAGGCACATAGCTGTGGTTGGTGAGGGAGAGGCTCCATACGGTGAAGGTGTC
>JBEKFS010000162.1:0-7045 GCA_050013195.1 Occallatibacter sp. | reverse complement strand
TGGAGCATTACCTTGACGAGCGCCGCGTCACTCCCGCTCCCACCGCCAAACGGAAGGGAGAATACCTCATCGCATTGCCCGCGAGCCTCTCGCTCAAGTGCGCCCTGCTTAATGAGATGATTCGCCAGGATGTGCGCCCGGCGGAGTTGGCCAAGCGCCTGAAAACCAGCAAGCAGGAGGTCAATCGGCTGACCACCCTCTCTCACGCCACCAAAGTGGACCGCATCGCCGAAGCCTTCCATGTCCTCGGCAAGGAACTCACCATATCGGTTGCTTAGTTGGTCGGTTACGGAAGATAGGAAGCAATGCAGAGAAAGAGCGCACTGCCACCCGTTCATCCAGGAGAGATTCTCAAGCAAGACATTCTGCCCTCTGTTGGCCTTTCCGTCATGGCCGCAGCCAAGGCTCTCGGCGTCTCCCGCCAGATGCTTCACGACATCCTTGCGGAGCGCAGGCCTCTTTCCGCCGTCATGTGTCTGAAGCTTTCCCGCCTTTTGGGCGGCTCGCCGGAAGTGTGGATGCGTTTGCAGGCAGCTTACGACCTGAAGATGGCAGAACAGGATAAGAGGGTCATGCAGCGCGTCGCCCGCATCATGCCTCTACAGCGAGTCGAAGAACTTCGAGCCTAAGACGGGTATCGCAGTCCTGACCACCTAAAAATATAGTCGAAGGGGCTAGTTCTTTGCAGATAATTACGCTCCTCGCGCGCACAATGGAAAGATAAGTTGCATTCCAGCTGGCCCGTGACGCGAAATTACGCGGTCGGCAGCCCTGCCGGAGGAGGACCCCCCACCCCCTACCCCCCCCAACCCCCCGGGGGTATCCTAATTTTTTCCTAAACCTTGCAGATTAATTCAGCACCGAAGGCCGCTGACTGCTCCGCAGGTGCCTTCACCGCAAGTTGAGGTTGACATTTTCGTCTCTGTCGAAGAATGGAAAGGCCTGAATGTCGAATCGCGTAAAATTATCATGAATGTCGGACTATAAGGAAATACGTTGACGGAAACAAAACTGCCACGAATCGGCGTCCTGGCCATCCAGGGCAACTACGCCAGCCACGCGCAAGCCCTCACCGAGGCCGACGCTTCGCCTATCGAGGTGCGCAAGCCGGAGCAGTTGGCCGACCTGGACGGGCTGGTTCTGCCCGGCGGCGAGTCCACAACCATGCTGAAATTCCTCGAGAAACACAGCTTTTTTGAGGTTTTGCAGAAGTTCTGTGCAAGCAAGCCCGTCTTCGGCACATGCGCCGGAGTGATCCTGCTGGCGCGCGAAGTTCTCAACCCAGCGCAACGCAGCATGGGCGTGCTCGATGCCGTCGTGGAGCGCAACGCCTATGGCCGCCAGATCGACTCAGTCATCGTGACCGCCAAAACCACGCTCGCCGGTGGGCCGCTGGAGATGGTTTTCATCCGTTCTCCGCGCATTACGAAGATCGGCCCAGGCGTTGAGGTACTCGCGCAGCGTGAAGGCTTCCCGGTGTTGATCCGCCAGGGCCGCATCCTGGCAGCCACCTTTCATCCCGAGCTATCGCACGACCGCCGTGTACATCGCCTTTTCGTCGAATCCGTCGCGGCGAGCAAATAACAAGCGGTTATTCCCTAGTCCCTAGTCCCTAGTCCCTGTTTTTCCTACTCCAGCATCTGCAAATCCAGCGGCTCCTGGAGCAGGTAGTTCCTGCCGCGAATGGCTTCCATGGCGCGTTTGAGCGCCGAGGGCTTGCACGGCTCGACGGTGACCACAAAGGGCAGCGAGTGAGCGGGATAGCCGGGTTTCTGGACTATAGCACGGATGTTGATCTTCTCTTTGGCAAGAGCGCCGGTAATCTCGGCAACGATGCCCGGCCGGTCGTTAACCAGGAAGCGAATGTAATGAGGAACCTCGAACTCGGCGCTTACGTGAGCCGGGACCGTGGGAATCACCACGCGCCGCGAGCCGTGGGCCAGGGCGAGCAGGTCGCTGACCACAGCTACCGCCGTCGGATGCCCGCCGGCGCCGTGGCCGCTGAAGACCACATCGCCGCCGTAGCGGCCCGTAAAGATCACCATGTTTTCCGTGCCGTGAGACCAGGCCAGCGGCGAGTGCAGGTCCACCAGCATCGGTCCCACCGTGGCAGCAACCTCCCCGCCGGCGCGGTCAGCGCGTGCAACCTGGCGGATGGTGCAGCCCAAATCGCGCGCATAGCTGAAGTCCACGGCGGCAATTGCCGTGATGGGCAGAGGCGTAATCTCCTCCAGGTCCACCTCGACGCCGAGCGCCAGCCGCATCAGGATGGAGAGCTTGGCGCGCGCGTCAAAGCCGCCCACGTCCTCGGTGGGATCAGCCTCGGCGTAGCCCTTGGCCTGTGCAGCCACCAGCACCGGTGCGTATTCGGCGCCCTCCTGCATTCTGCTCAAAATGAAGTTGCAAGTGCCGTTCAGGATGCCTTCAATGCGCACGATCTGATCGCCAGCCAGCCCTTGTTCAAGTCCCGGAATTACGGGAATACCGCCAGCCACTGCCGCGCCGTACTTCAACTGTCCGCGGCCTGTGGCGGCCAGCCGCTCCAGCTCGACACCCTGACAGGAAATCAGTTTCTTGTTGGCGGTCACCACGCTCTTGCCAGCCTTGAGCGCCTTACGCACCCAACCTCCGGCCGGATCAATGCCGCCGGCCAGTTCCACAACGACGTCCACGTCCGATGCCAGCAGCGCATCGGCATCCTCGCTCCACACCACGCTCGCGGGAATCCAGTCCACATGCCTGCGTGCCACGCTGCGAACGTAGATGTGGGTCAACTCCAGTCCTTCCGGATGGGACTCGACCAGAATTCGCGCCACCGAACTGCCCACCGTCCCAAAGCCAAAAAGTGCAATGCGCAATGGGCGCAGACTACTGGAATTTGCGCGGGTATCTCGCGCGGCCGGGTTGGAAGCCTGTTGGGGCGATGCGAAAATAATTTTTTCAGGCATGGGCGCCTCCTCCTGAGGGTGGATGAAGCTCGGGATAACCCGATATTACATGAGCAGATTCCGGCCATGGGTTTGCAGATTATTTCCGCGATATGATTATCATGAGAATCCATGGCTGGAATATTCGAAAAACTCAATCTCACGGATCAGCAAGAGATCCTCGTATTGCATGCGCCCGAGAGCTTTCTGCCGGAACTTGCACGCCTTCCCGTACTCACAATCCACCACCACATTGAGTCAGTCCCGGAGATCGGCTTCTTCCTTGCGTTTGTGACACGGAAAAGCGAGGTGGACGCCCTGGCCGGAGCAGTGGCTGTGCGCACCCCTGGCGATGCAATTGTGTGGTTTGCCTATCCCAAGGGTACGTCCAAAAAGTATACGTGCGACTTCAATCGCGACACCGGATGGGGCGCTCTGCAGGCCCTGGGATTCGACACGGTGCGCGCCGTCGCCATCGACGAGGACTGGACAGCATTGCGCTTCCGGCGCGTGGAATACATCAAGGCTCGCGAGAAGAATACGGAGATTGTGCCTGTAGCAGCGAAAAAGATTTCGGCGCCAAAGCTTACTCCACCTGAAAAAGGCCTGGCAAAGCCTCTCCCGCCTTCCCCTCGACGACGTAAGTGAAGGCTGAGGCATTCAGCGGCGGCTCCGGTCCCACATAGACGGCGCGCGCACCATGCTGCCGCGCCCAATGAACAAAGTTGGCAGCCGGATAGACCGATCCCGACGTGCCGACGACCACCATCAGCGTTGCTTTTTCGATCTCCTGCTGAATGCGCTCCATCTCCAGCGGGATCTCACCGAAAAAGACGATATGCGGGCGCAGCCTACCGCCGCACGTGCATCGACCCACCTCGTCCAGACTGCGATAAATCGCATGATCCTCGACCGGCGGTCGCCCGCAATCATTCTCGCAATGCGCTTTGCTCAGTTCGCCGTGCATGTGCAACAACCTACGTGAGCCCGCCCGCTCGTGCAGGTCGTCCACATTTTGCGTGCACAGAAAGAAGCGGTCGCCGAGCTGATGCTCCAACTCGGCGAGAGCAACATGTGCCGGATTTGGCTTGGCCTCAGCGCCCGCCTTCCGCCGTCCAGCGTAGAACTCCCATACTTTCCATGGATTGCGCTCCCAGGCCTCTGGCGTGCATATATCCTCAATCCGATTCCCCGCCCACAATCCGTCCGCGGCTCGAAAGGTGGGCAACCCGCTCTCCGCGCTGATGCCTGCCCCGGTTAATACAAATACACGGTCATCGACGGCAATGGAAATCTTGCTCATGGGCTTCTTTCCAATAAACTTACGGATAAGAATTTGTGGTTTCCAGTGTCTCAGAATCGATATCCAGGACACCTAGCTTTATTCATCCATCATAGTCGAATGAGCAATTTGATACATCCATGCCAAATCCAGTGGTAGTAGAAGTAATGCGAGCTTGGTTTGCAATGGACCGCAACTATTCTCGCCAAACAACGTTGACATCATCAACAATCCGGACGCTCACGAACTCTCAGGATGCCCCGGAAAAACACCATCACTGGAGGATGTGATTCATGATGAAAAAAACTGCCTTGGCATTACTGCTTGCCTTTACTCTGCTCCCTGCGGCATCGTTTGCGCAGGTCGTGGTCCGCATTGGCCCACCGCCGCCTATACACGAAGAGCGCGGCCGGCCTCCGGAGCGTGGTTATGTCTGGATCGACGGCTATCATCGCTGGGAGGATGGCCGCTACGTTTGGACCCCAGGCCGCTGGGAGCGTCCACCCCATGAGGGCCAGCGTTGGGTTGCGCACAGATGGGTCCGTCATGGTGATCATTATGAGTTGCAGGAAGGACACTGGCGGTAGATTGCAGTTTCAACCATGAGAAAAGCGGGGCGCGAGCCCCGCTTTTTTCGTCAAGGCTGAACCTATAGAAGTTGGCCACCACCGCAGATGGTGTGAAGTTCAGCCAAAGAAGCCTGTGCGAGCAAATAGCGAGCGTTTGGCCCCACCGCAAGTGGCTTAGCTGATCTCAATCACATCAGTGGCCGCGGCGGCGGCTTCTTCTGCGCGCTCCATCAGTTTTTCAGCCACAGCGTAGAACTCGGCAGCCTGTGGGCTCTTGGGTCCAGCCAAGGTTACAGGCAGTCCGCGATCGCCGCCCTCGCGAATAGCTGGGACTAGCTCAATCGATCCCAGGAAGGGAACATTGAACTGCTGCGCGGTGCGCTCAGCGCCGCCCCGGGAGAAGATGTCAATTTCCTGATGGCAATGCGGACAGGTGAAGTGGCTCATATTCTCCACAATGCCCAGCACTTCGACATTGACCTGAGCGAACATCTCCAGAGCCTTGCGGGCATCCTGCAAGGCCACGTCGCTGGGTGTGGAGACCACAACGGCGCCGGTCAAGGGCACGGTCTGGACTAATGAAATAACCACATCGCCGGTGCCCGGAGGCAGATCGACGATGAGGTAGTCAAGTTCGCCCCAATCCACCTGTTGCAAGAACTGGCGAATAATCTGGTGCAGCATCGGTCCGCGCATGACCATAGGCTTGTCGCCGGGAGAGATGTAACCGATGGAGATGGTCTTGATGCCGTGTGTCAGGTTGGGAACAATACGATTGCCCTCGCCCACAACCGGCTGCTGGCTTGAGCCCATCATGAGAGGAACGTTGGGGCCGTAAACGTCGGCATCGATGAGGCCCACTCGCTTACCAAGCTTGTTGAGCGCAATAGCCAGGTTGACGGCGACGGTGGTCTTACCCACGCCGCCCTTACCGGAACCAATAGCGATGATTTTCGATATGCCCGGCAAAGCGACGGGCGAAGGCAGGACAGGCGAATGCGCCATAGTGTCTGATTGCTCCTTAAACCTAATTGTTCTTTAGATGCGGTTCCGTTCGATTGCGGTTCTCAGGCTTTCGCGCTTTTCTGGGCGTTGTGGGCCAGCTTCTCCTGTTTGCGGCGCGCAGCCTCGGCCTCGCGATGCTCGCGGCGCAGCAGCGCATCGGCATAGCGGCGACGCTCGTTGGGCGTCTCCGGCAGCAGTTCAGGAACCTTTTGCCTGCGGCCCTCCTTGTCGATGGCTACGAAAACCAGGTAGGCGCTGGCCACATGCACCTGCACTCCCGTCAGAGGGTTTTCCGCCCACACCTTAACGCCCACCTCCATGGATGAGGTGAAGGCGCGGTTGACGCTGGATTTGAGCGTGAGCAGACTGCCGACATGCACTGGCCGGATGAAGTCGATATGATCCATAGCCGCGGTGACGACGTAGGTGCGCGAGTGCCGGTAGGCGGCCATACCGCCGGTTAGGTCGATGAAGTGCATCAGACGCCCGCCCAGCAAATTCCCCAATATGTTGGTGTCGTTGGGCAAAATGATTTCGGTCATCTCCGACTGTGTACTGGCGACGGTGCGGGTCGCGGGGTTGGCTTCGATGGAACTCATAGCAGAACTGCTCCATTCCTTGGCTTGCCGCTCAGATTCGGCGCCACCGGATAGAATGAAGCTGGCGGCCAACCTGAAAGAGCGCTTGGTTCCAGTTTCGACAATCGCCGCCAAATACGCAAATCTTTTCTTTGACTGATACGGGCAAAATGGACAAAATTGCAGGGCTGAAAGAGATTCTGGAACTGGACCCGAAGAACAGTTTTGCCCGCTATGGCCTGGCGATGGAATTGGCCAGCCGGGGAGAGACTGCCGCTTCACTTGCCGAGTTCGATACGCTTCTGGCCAACGATCCAGACTATACTGCGGGATACTTCATGGCCGCGCAGACTCTCTCCGCGGCGGGTCGCACTCAAGATGCTATTACCCGGCTGAAAGCTGGCATCAGTTGCGCGGCGCGCAGAGGCAATAACCACGCAGTCAGCGAGATGCAAGCCATGCTCGACGATCTGGAGATGTAGTTTCTCACTTTTCCACGCGATCTGTATTGCCTTGATGCATGGAATGGCGCAAATACGAAAAATATGTAATCTTATTTCAGCGTAGCGGAGTCTACACAAACAGTATGGTCAAATACTCGATTGTCGTTCCTTTTCACAACGAAGAGGAGAACGTGACCATCTTATACGCGCGCCTGAAGCAGGTGATGGAGCAGGTGGGCGC
>JBEKFS010000161.1:0-8913 GCA_050013195.1 Occallatibacter sp. | reverse complement strand
ACCGCGCTGAACGCCATACTCTGCGCGCGTAAGCTCCTGGCCCAGAATCGGCTCAAGAACCATCCCAGTCCCGGCCCGGCCAGCGCGGCGGCGGGCAGGCCCACAACCAGGCCCCACAACATTGTGCGGCCCAGATCGGCGTGAAACTCGCTGGTTGCCATCATCGCCGCCGGATGTGGCGGCAGCACGGCATGAACGATGGAGAGCCCGGCCAGCATCGGCAGAGCGACCAGAATGGGAGGCTTCCCGCTGCGCCGCGCCGTTTCGGCCACAATTGGCAACAGCAGCACCAGACCCACCTCAAAGAAGACCGGCATCCCCACCAGAATGCCCAACCCCAGCATCGCCCAGGGCAGTCCCTGCGGGTGGCAGCCCTCAACCAAAACTTTGCCCAACGCAGTTGCCCCGCCGCTGGTGGCCACCAGGCGACCGAGCACCGCGCCCAGTGCCAACACGATGGCGATGTGCGCCATCAGGTTGCCCACACCGGAGGCAAAGGAGAGCGGCACCTGCCCCAGCGGCATTCCCGAGGCCACACCCAGCCCCAGCGCGGCGATGATGAGCGCAAGCGAGGGATGCAGCCGGAGCTTTGCAATCATCAGTAAAAGCAGCAGCACCGTTCCGGCGGCGCAGGCTACAAGGTAATAGTCGTGGGCAGAGATATGGGGCACGGGCAGATTATTCCATAGAGGACCGCGCCAGGAGGAGAAATCCGCCGGGCAGCCAGATCGGGAAGCGCCCATTTCGGCACGCCGCTAACCGCCTGTGTCCGCTCGCACACTTTCCTCTTGCGCGTCCCTGCTACCATAAAGATGATCGCGGTTCCCGCCACCCGGCCTGCTGAAAGCCTGCTTTGATCCACACGATAACGCGGCGGCTGGAACCAAACCAAACTTTGCCGGAAGATCCGGCAACAGGAGAAACTTACATGCCTCTAGTCTCCATGCGGCAACTTCTCGACGAGGCCGCCAAGGGCGGTTACGGCGTCGGCGCATTCAACGTCAACGATATGGAACAGATTCAAGCCATCATGGGCGCGGCCAAGGAAACCAACGCGCCGGTCATCATCCAGGCCAGCCGCGGCGCGCGCCAGTTCGCCCAGGACAAATATCTCTTCCACCTCATCCTGGCCGCTGCCGAACTGAATCCCGAGATTCCCATCGCCATGCACCAGGATCACGGCAACAGCTTCGAGACCTGCAAGAGCGCCATCGAGCTGGGCTATACCTCGGTCATGATGGATGGTTCTTTGAAAGAGGACGGCAAGACCCCGGCCACCTTCGAAGAGAATGTCGCAGTCACCAAACGCGTGGTGGATTTTGCGCATGAGCGCGGCGTCACCGTGGAGGGCGAGATCGGTGTGCTGGGCGGCGTTGAAGACGGCCACGGCGCGGGCGGCACGGGCCTCGAGCACATCACCGATCCCGACCAGGCAGTCGAGTTCGCCGAGTTGACCGGCGTGGACGCGCTGGCCATCGCCATCGGCACCAGCCACGGCGCGTACAAGTTCAGCAAAAAGCCCGACGGCTCGGTCCTCAAGATGGACGTGCTGATCGCCATTCACAAGCGCCTGCCCAATACTCACCTGGTGATGCACGGCAGCTCCTCGGTGCCCAAGGATTTGCAGGACGTCATCAACAAGTACGGCGGCAAGCTCAAAGAGACCTGGGGCGTGCCGGTCGAAGAGATTCAGCTCGGCATCCGCAACGGCGTGCGCAAGATCAACGTAGACACCGACAACCGGCTGGCCATGACCGGCGCGATTCGCAAGGTTCTCTGGGAGACGCCGGAAAAGTTCGATCCCCGCGGCACGCGAGGCCATGCAGAAAGTAGTAGCCACACGCATGACGCAATTCGGCCAGGCCGGCCACGCAGGTGACTACAAGGCCGTCACCATCGCCGAGATTGCCAAAGGCTACAAGAACGGCTCGCTCAGCACCAAGCCGCTGGTCGCCGCAAAGTAACTCCGGTAGGCTTCTCATCAAGGGCCACTTCGCATCTGCGGGGTGGCTTTTTTTCCTGGCGATGCATATCCGCTGGTTGCTTGCGAAGATGCCGCAAATATTTCACCCGCCCGCGCGAAATAATTGCCAGCAAGATTCGGGTAGATTTCAGCAGTGCAAGCCGCTAGGCTGGAACTATGTCGACCACGAACCAGCAGGTACTTCATTCCGCATTTCAGTCAGCACTCACTTATCTCGCAAATCTTGATCGCGCCTCGGTAGCAGCCACCGTCGATCTTCACACGCTCCGCACCAGGCTGGCGAAGGAATTGCCCCAGCAGGGCCTTCCTCCGCAGCAGGTCATCGATGACCTTATCGCTGATGTGGAAGGCGGCATCCTGGGCTCTGCCGGAGGACGTTTTTTCGGCTGGGTAATCGGAGGGTCGCTTCCCGCGGCACTGGCCGCCGATTGGCTGACCGCAACATGGGATCAAAATGCGGCGCTGTACTCCTGCGGCCCGGCTGCGGCAGTTGTTGAGGAGGTGGCCGGCGGCTGGCTCAAGCAAATTCTGCGGCTGCCCATGAGCGCCAGCTTCGCGCTGGTGAGCGGCTGCAAAATGGCGCACGTCACCTGCCTTGCCGCGGCTCGCAACGCGATGCTGGCCAAGCAGGGCTGGGACGTCGAGCAGATGGGCCTCACAGGCGCTTTGCCGATACGCATTCTTGCAAATCGCCAGCGTCACGGCTCCGTCGAATGCGCTGTCCGCCTTCTGGGCATGGGGCGCGCCAGCATCGTCGATCTTCCCGAGGATGAACTGGGCCGCGTGCGTCCCGAAGGACTTGAAAAAGAGTTGCAGCGCCATGCCGATTCTCCAACCATCGTCATCCTGCAGGCTGGCGATATAAACACCGGCGCTTGCGACCTCTTCGATCTTCTGATTCCCATCGCAAAAAGTCATAGCGCCTGGGTTCATGTGGACGGCGCATTCGGATTGTGGGCCGCGGCCAGTCCCAGGTTGAGGCATTTCGTAAAAGGTGTTGAAGGGGCAGATTCGTGGGCGACGGACGGCCACAAATGGCTGAATGTTCCCTTCGATTGCGGATATGCTTTTGTGGCGCATCCCAACGCGCATCAGGCGGCCATGTCCCACCGCGCATCGTATCTGACCTTCGATGCCGACGCGCGCGATCAGATTGACTGGAATCCGGAGTGGTCGCGGCGCGCACGCGGCTTTCCCACCTACGCGGCGCTGCGCCAGCTCGGCCATGAGGGAGTCGCCGCCTTGGTCGAGCGTTGTTGCGCCCATGCCCATGCCCTGGTGACGCGCATCGGTCAATTACCGGGAGCCGAGATTATGTCGGTTCCCACCATCAATCAGGGTCTGGTGCGGTTTCCCGATCCCCATCCCGGCGCCACCGATTCCGATCACGCCCGCCGCACCGACGAAATCATCGCGGCGATTTTAGACTCAGGTGAAGCGTTTTTCACCGGCAGCAATTGGAATGGGCATCGTGTCATGCGCGTGAGCGTCTGCAATTGGCAAACCAGCGACGACGATGTGGAGCGCGCCGTGAACGCAGTGGCGAAAATACTGGCGCAGCGGCCGTAAATCAAGGCGCGGTGAAAGCCCAGACGAGCGCCATAGCCGCAACTCAGCCTTGCGCTCTGCTGGCAATCCCAAAGTTGACGCGCGCCTTGGGGCACCGCGCGCGCAATTTTTTCTCCAGCGCTTCCAGGTCGCTCTCCCGACCCTTCGGAACAGGCACGCGTGTTGTCCTCGGAATGCTGCTAGCGCCGTAAGCCTTTTCAAAGGTCAGCAGCAACGATATGGATGGAACCGTATCAACACACGCGTTCGTCAGATAGTTGCCCGAGGTAAGCCACGGTGTGTACGCGTCGCCGACAAGCAACCCATCGGGACCCAGCCAGCTTTCATCCTCTCCGGACGAATCCTGCCAATGCGCCCAGAAATCAGTCTTGAGAGCCGTGCTGGCGTAATCGGTGCGCCGGGCCTTCAAGTACAGACTGCCCAATGCCGCCGCGCACACGGCCATCACAACAGCCGCAATGCTCACCAACGCCTCCGCATTTTCGAACGAAACCAGCGCGGCCCAGCCAAGCAACAGCAGCAGCACCAGCCCGGCTCCCAGAATCCACGGAAGCAATTTGCGCCGATTCCTGTTCTCCAGCTTCGTCCCCGCGGCCACCCTGGCAATCGGTCCATCGGTGAGGCGCACACTGGCCGCAACCATGCCCAAGGTAGTCGCGGAGATTAGCGTCATGATTCCCATCAGCGACACTGCGAACGAATTGCTGGGGAGATAGCTGGCGATCAGCAAAACAAGTGCGACCACCAGCGCCAGGCCCAGCAGAATCACGGCCGCGATTTTGAGCGTGGTCTTCAGTGAATAAAGCGGGTTGCGGCGCCAGGTTTGCCACGCGTAAAAAGAAATGCCAAGACAGAAGAGAGCCAGAAAATATTGCATGTTTCCACTCCGGGCTCATTGTATCGCGTAGAGCGCAATGTCGATTTATGCACCACTATTGGTGAAATCCACAGATTCATCCCTGTTTTGCACTTGTATCCACAGATTCAACCGGTCTACGGTAATCGTCAGTTGGTGGTCTCCAGGGAATTGGAAACGCAGTTCCCCCCTGACAGGACGATGCAATACATGATCGAGCGCGGCGCTCCCCAGCCGGCGACGGCAGGGGCGTTCCAGGTTCAATCAAGATTACATCCAGAGCCAGTCGGGAATGTGCAGGAGCCGGCAGGAAGCGAAGATTCATCCTCGGCCTCGCCGGGGATGCAAGGTTTGTTTTCAGCCGGGGAGTCAGATCGTCCCAGCCAAAACTGCAGGATATGGGGCAACCCGTAGACGCAGTGTTGGCGCCGCCGGAGGGTGCGCTGTGCGAGGCAACTCGTGGAGCCATCCGCCAGGGGGCAGCCGGGGGAGCGAGCGCGCGGGCAACCGTGAACTCACCGTCGGCACTGCCGGAAGATGCGCTGTGCGGGGCAACTCGCGGACGCATAAGAGACTCGGAGGCGTCGCAGAAGAGGAGATGCGGGGTAACCCGGAGATTCATAAACTGCGATGCTGAAGAATCGCGAGATTCGAGGCAACTCGAAGCTCCATCGCCGGCACAGCGGAAGATGCAGGCCGCTAGGCGACTCGCGGACGCATTGGGAAACTGAACGGGACGATGCATGATCCGAGCAACCTGTGGTTCACCGCGATCGAGGCGCCAGAGACTCCGATTTCTGGCGCCTTCGTTTTTGCCGCACGGGCTCTGGCTCCGAGAGGCCGCCAGCCCTGATGCCGTTCGTTCCCGCCTGCTCCCAGGGTATAGACTCTCTCCCATGGATGATTCCCTCGAGAAGATTGTCCGCACCTCCGATCCCGGCTGGCTGCGGTCGCTGGCGCTCCTTTATCGAGCCCGTCAGGCTGGCGTGCTGGTTGACGATGCCGGCCTGGGCATCAATCCGGAAGACCAGACTCTGTTGCAGATGGCGCGCGTCTCCGGCCTTTCACGGCGTGAGATTGCCAGCGTCTCTGTCGC
This sequence comes from Occallatibacter sp., assembly GCA_050013195.1. Lineage (GTDB taxonomy): Bacteria > Acidobacteriota > Terriglobia > Terriglobales > Acidobacteriaceae > Telmatobacter. The sequence continues at coordinate 3,408 of JBEKFS010000161.1, read as the reverse complement.
CCTCGGCATGAGCGGCGTCGGCGTCACCATGGTCGTCCTGGCATTCCTTGATCCGGAACCGACCAGCAAGCTCGGCCTGCTCGTAGGCGGAGGAGCGGTGTGTGTGCTCGGCGGAGGCTTCTCCGCCATCCGAATCTTGACCCAGCACAAGCCGCCCAACATTCGCGCTACCGCAAAAGGCATAGAAATTTACTGGACGTAACTCGTGAATCGGAATTGGGAATCCGCGTTCCATCTCCATTCTGCTATCTTTGCTGTTTCTGGCAGGTGCGCGTATGCAAGTTCAGCCTCTGATAATACCCGGCGCTCAACTCTATGACATCATCCGGGGAACGGTTTTCGTGGTTGTGGGGTTGGCCTCCTGTTGCATTGCGGCGATTCGCCGTCGGAGCGGTGTGCGTGCCATTCTGTGGCTGGGCATCTGGAGCGCCCTCTACGGAGCAAAGCCCCTGGCTGATTCGCTGGCAAGCGTGGCTGGTATGCCGCGCTGGTTTCTGGCCTGCGTGCCATATCTGGACACGGTCAACTCATACTTCATCGTGGTATTTGCTTCGCTCGCGTTCGTGGAACTGACCACCGGTAAAGTGCGCTTGTTGCTTAAGGTGGTGCTTGCCATAGGGTTGGCGATTGGTGTGGCAGGTATCGGCTTTTTCATCTTTACCGGCTCAACGTCCAAATTGCTCCTCTACAATCAACTCCTTGCTACCTGCGTATGCCTTGTCATGGTGGTTATGCTCGTGGCGCCCGGACTCTCACGCAAGTATTTCATTTTGCCTAACCGTGGCGTTCTTGCTATCGGTACGCTTTTTTTTGCCCTGGAAGCTTTGTTTGTTAATGTGGCTCGCCCCCTGGGTTACTCGCCTCCCCGAATCTGGGGCGATTTGGGATTTGCAGCGCTGCTTTTTGCACTGGGCTATGTTGCCATGCAGAGAGTCTATGCGAATGAGCATCGTTTGCTGTTGATTGAAAATGAACTTGATATTGCCCGCAGGATACAGAATTCGATTCTGCCCGACGCCAGCCCCCAACTCAGCAACCTCCGCATCGCCACCGCTTATCGTCCCATGACCACCGTAGCCGGTGATTTTTATGACTTCATTCCTGTCGATCAGAATCGGGTTGGCATTCTTATTGCTGATGTTTCCGGGCATGGCGTCCCGGCTGCGCTCATCGCCGCAATGATCAAGGTGGCGCTGCAATCCATCCTGCCTTGCTCAAATGACCCTCAGGAAGTGCTGCGTGGATTAAACCGCATCCTTTCCGGGCAACTCCACGGTCAATTCGTCACTGCGTCCTATCTGTGGCTTGATACAAAAAATCACATCGCGCTCTACTCGGCCGCGGGGCATCCGCCGCTGCTGCGCTGGCGTGATGGCACGATGGAGCAGATAGAAAGCAACGGCGTACTTTTCGGCGTGATACCTGAACCTGACTACCCTGTGCGCAAATTGACCATCAACCCCGGCGACCGCTTTTTGCTTTACACTGACGGCTTGGTCGAGCCGGAGAATGCCGGCGGAGATTCCTTCGGCGAGAGCAAGCTGGAACAGGTTGTCCACAAAAATCAATTGCTCCCCTTGGCGGAGTTGGTGGATCATCTGCTCTCTGAGGTTCGCAATTGGCAACCGGCTTCCATGGTTCAGCAGGACGACATTACGCTCATCGCCATTGATGTCGTTTAAGAGGGTTGAATCAGACGTAGTTACCACTGAAGCGGGTGCCCCACCTTCGGCACGTCTTTGTTTTTGTGCCTAAGATGGGATACCGCGAACTCCACCTTCATCGTGCTTTGTAACAGGGCACGACTTCAGTCGTGCCGTAATATGCCCAATAAATCATGGGCTTTAGCTCCTGAGGGAAGGTTTCCGGAAGGAGGTGGGGGTTTCAACCACCGCATATAGCCAACAGAATCATTGCGGGCTTTAGCCCCGGGGGGATGAGAATTGAAATTAGCGACACACCCTGAACCGCTCTAGCCGCGCACGGCCTGATTCGAGCGAACACGTGGAGTGGCCGAACCAGGAGGTCTCTCGGGGTTACGCTTGGTGAATCGATCATGCAGAACCACATTGAGCAGCGATTTGTGGACCCGGATGCGGCCGTTGAATTCGCCGTTATATTCGATGAGGCCGAGCTTGCGAAAGCGGTTCATGAAGAAGCTGACGCGGGAGCGGGTGGTGCCGATCATCTCCGCCAGAGTTTCCTGCGTGATGGGAGGAACCAAATGTTCTGGTTTATCCGGCTCACCGAATTCAGCCATGATGAGGAGAATTCTCGCCAGGCGCCTTTCGCTGGAGTTGAAGAGTTGATCGACAAGATCGGCTTGGGATCGCATGCTTCGGACCAGCAGAAATTTCAAATACATATCGGAGAAGGAATGCTCCTCGTGCATCACTCGGATCATCTCTTCCCGCGCTATCTCCAGCGCAGTGCAGGAGGTAATAGCACTGGCAGTGGCCAAATGCATCGCGCCCAAGCTGGACAACGACTCCTCTCCAACGAATTCTCCGGCGGGAAGAATCGCGATGGTGGCCTCCTTCCCCTCATGCGAAACGACGGTGAGTTTTGCGCGGCCCGTCTGAAGATAGAAGATGGAGTCAGCCGAACTTCCCTGCGCAAAGAAGACTTGCTTGGGCTTCAATTGGACGAGCCTGCGCCCCACTCCTGCAGTTGCCAGGAAGGCTGCGAGGTCGAAGGTCATACTTTTCACCTCGATAAAGAAGATTGATAGACAGGGAAATTGTACTCGCTTATCCTGGCGAACTTTGTACAGATTCTTACGTAATCCAAAAAATCTCTGTACGGTAGCTGACATAACTTGAAAAAACTTTGTACGGTAGCTGACATAACCCGAACTTTGTCAGGCATCATGAACTTGGCGCGTACTAACTATGATAGGGTTTTGTCTGAAAGTGAGGATACCTTGCACGCAAGCGGCTATAAGAACACTCTTTTAAAGGCTCTGGACGGGGAGATCATTGAGCGACTTCGTTTACAGCCGGTCAAATTCGAGTTGAAACACGAAATCGAAAACACTGGCAAACTGATTGATCACCTCTATTTTCTCGAAGAGGGAATGGCGTCGATGACGACAACCTTCAAGGATGGGGCTCAGGTCGAGGTCGGGATGTTCGGTTATGAGTCGGTGATCGGCGTCTCCGCTCTGATGGGAACAAAAAGGAGCCTGAATCGCGTCTACACCCAGATTGCCGGCAATGGCTATAGCTGTCAGGTGGAGGATGCGAGAAGGGAATTTCGCCTGGGCGGCGCCTTTCAGTTTCTGGCGCTGCGCTATGTGCAGGCACAACTTGTTCAGGCCATGCAAACCGCCGGATGCAATGCGAAACACAACTTCGAACAGCGACTCGCCCGCTGGCTGCTGCTCTGCGCGGATCGCGCGCACGTTGA
>JBEKFS010000160.1:0-13287 GCA_050013195.1 Occallatibacter sp. | reverse complement strand
TATCACAAATCGATCATGCCAAACAAATCGCGCGCGGGCGCGCTTCCTCTGGTGGCCATTGTGGGCCGGCCGAACGTGGGCAAATCCACGCTCTTCAACCGGCTCACCGGCAGCCGCCGCTCGATTGTTGGCGATGAGCCGGGCATTACCCGCGACCGCATTTATGGCGAGTATGAGTGGGCTGGCAGGCGGTTTCGCCTTGTCGATACGGGCGGCATGGTGCCGGACGATGCGGAGCTGATTCCTACGGAGATTTATGCGCAGGCACAGGTGGCGTTGGAGGAAGCCGACGCTCTGGTGCTGGTGGTGGATGCACGCACGGAACTGGCCAGCCCGGATTACGACCTGGTACGGATGCTGATTCGCGGTGGCAAGCCGTTGTTTCTGGCGGTGAACAAGGTCGAGGGCGAGGCCATGGAGATGGAGGCCGAGAACTTTCGCCAGTTAGGCATCCGTAAAGTGTTTCCTATCAGTTCCGAGCACGGTTTGGGCATCGGCGATCTGTTGGAAGCGATCTCCGAGGCGATTCCAGCGCCGCCGGAGGGTGTGGAGAGCGAGGAAGAGATACAGGCCGTTGAAGAGGCCGAAGATAACGACCAAATTGAAGAAGATTCGCCGGACGCGCAGTCCCTCCACCGGACGCATGGCGAGTTTGAACAGCACGAGACCTCGGTGGCCATCATCGGGCGGCCGAATGTGGGCAAGTCTACTCTGCTCAATGCTTTAACCGGAACGAGTAGGGCAATTGTTTCGCCCATTGCAGGGACAACCAGAGACGCAGTGGATGAGGTTATCGATTTTGAAGGCCAGCAACTGCGATTTGTGGATACGGCGGGCATACGGCGTAAGGGCAAGACCCACCTGATGGCCGAAAAGATGAGCGTTGTTATGGCCAGGCGTCACCTGGAGGCCGCGGACGTGGCGCTGCTGATTTTGGACGCGACCGACGGCGTGACGGGGGCCGACGCCACTATCGGCGGCTATGCCCACGAGAGCGGACGCAGCGTGATTATCGTGGTGAATAAATGGGACTTAGTGACCACGGGACGAACGGACGGCAAGCCTCCGGCGGATCGTGAGGTTTTTGAAGAGCAGTTGCGCAGGGTGCTGAAATACCTGAACTACGCGCCTGTGATCTTCCTCTCAGCGCTGGAGGGGACAGGCCCCGAAGCCCCGAAAATGCTGCGGGTGCTGCACGAGGTTGTTGCTGTGGCGGCGGAGCGGCGCAAGCGGGTTTCGACCGGGCAGATGAACCGGTTTCTGGAGAAGATTGACTTTCAGAGGGCTCCGGTGCCGATGGCTAAGCGTATTCGTATCTTCTACATGACGCAGGCTGCCGTGGCTCCGCCGACCTTTGTGCTGTTCACCAACCGGGAGATCAAGCTGCACTTCAGCTTTGAGCGCTTCTTAGAGAATCAGATCCGCGAGGCCTTCGGCTTCAAGGGGACACCGATCTGGTTCAAGGTGAAGGCGCGGAACGAGAAGAAGGGCGAGTAGGGTGGGTGAGCACATGCGGGTATGTGGATGGATAGAGTCCAATTCGTAATCAGATGGATATGTGTAGATATGGATGTGGTTTTTGAAGGTTATATGCGTATTTATGGGTGTGAAAAACAGGGCACAAGGGTTACAATCAGCGAAAATGTTCCACGTGGAACACTTTCATTCTTTTGAGTTTATGCCGGGGGTTACTACTTAATTATCAGCAAGGTTTTGAAAATAAATATGAGATCAGCTGGTCGGTGGAGCGTGGAGTCCGATGGTGGGATGAGGTTTGTGGTATTCCAAGTCCGAAAATTTCGCTCTGCCCCCTGTTTAATCAAGTGCTAAGACACGGGTGTTGCCTCTGTAAATTACAGCAAGTTATTTGAAGTTGAGGGTGCGGTCTCATTCTTTCTGCACAAATCCACAAAAAAAAACGAAATAGTTTTACGCACGGCAGTGGTAGGTTGTGCATTTCAATTCTTCAAGGAGGGAAATCATGGAAGAGACGAAGGGAGATTTCAAGCGGGAGTATCTGTGGGAACTGAGCATTCCGAAGGTGCAGCTTTTGGCTCTGGCGAATGCGGTTCCTGAGGAAAAGTTTGGCTGGAGACCGGCGGAGGATGCGCGCAGCTTTTCCGCGGTGCTGGTGCACATTGCGGCGGGCAATATGATGTTGCTCTGCCGAGCAGGGGTGAGCGCGCCGGAGGTGACGGAGATATGCGGAGCCGTCGAGAGCGATTCCCCGGCGCAATGGGCGACTGTGATTCGCAAGAGCCTTGAACTGGAGAGGACGCTGACGGGGAAGGCGGCGGTGTGCACTTTACTTGAGAAGTCGTTTGCTACGGTGGAGCGCTGCTTTGGCGCGGCGACGGAAGAGGAACTAGGGAAGGCAGCGAATTTCTTTGGCGAGCAGACGACACAGCGGAGATTGTATCTGCGGATGCTGGCCCATTCGCACGAGCACATGGGGCAGGCGATTGCGTATGTGCGTTGCATGGGGATAAATGCGCCGTGGCCCGATCCTGTGAAGAGCCTTGACCGGATTGTGGAGGGGAACTAGCCGTTCAGGCAGACGGCGCTTGCGCGCCATGGGATTTGTCGATTCCCACCCTTTCGCCAGAAAAAGGCGAAAGGGTGGGGTGCCCTTCTATACAAAGGCTTTGGCTGGAGGTATTTTTATCGAATACGCGAAGTTTCCATGAAGCGGGGTACTCAAGTGACACGAATGATTATTCTGTGCCTGTTAGTTGTCAGTTGCATCGGGGACAGGATCGTTGCACAGCCCGCCGCGCACAGCAGTTCGGCAGTTCGGTTGATTCAGATCGAGCCTATCTGGGCAGGACCGGACGAACCGGCCCGGGCGATGATCACCATTCAAAATGTTGGTGGAGTCTTCCGGCGGAGATGGGATGCCGCAACTCTCGCGCCAGAGAACAACACGTTCAGCATCTCCGGCGATTCGCTGAATATTTTGGACATGCAGGAAAGTGATGACCACGCAAATACGACTCCAAATACGCCCAAAATATCAGAAGATGTGGTCAGCCGGGATTCAGTGACGCGGCTTGTCAAGGCGTTGCAGGCACCGGCGATGCGAACACCGGAGTTGAGCAATCTTGGAATTACTCCTGCATGGCTGGAGCAATATATCGACAAAGCTGCGAAGAGCGAACGTGGCATGATGCGAGGGGGCGATGAAAGGCAGCAGGCTCTATACAGAAAATCGTTCACGGATTTGAATCTTATCAAGAGGCTTCTTCCGCGGATTATCGGATCCCGTTGGACAGACGACAGCGTTTGGGTTCATGTAACCGTGAAATTCGCGAGTAGCGAGAGCTGGACAGCAGAGACCCAAGCATTGACGCCTTTTACGCTCCCGTGGTCCTGCAAAGTTGCAGGAAAAACGATGCGGACCTATAACGCGGACATCTCGCGCGCGGTTGTGGCGTTGATGCCGGAAAAAACGATGGAGCGATACAGAATATCGGGGGAAGGGCTCGAAGAAAGTATTCGTTGGCCTTTGGAAAGTGTTATCAAAACGAAGTGGGAGATGATTGGAGCGGAGGATCAGGTTGGTTATGCGCTCGATTTGCTGCGCAAGCGATATACGATTCGACGTTCGGAGGTATCGTATTACAACGATCCAACTTTTGGGACAGAGCCGCACCAGGGTGTTCCTCTCGAGGCAAACCTAGAGACTGATGTATGCCTAACAAGCTTTCCTAAGAATCTCGCCGTGGCTACCGTGTTTCCCCTTCGAGAGGGAAGGGCAATTGGCCTGGAGATGTTCTTACAAAACGGGAGCAAATACGAAAATCTCGTTCTCACCAATCCATGGATTATGGATTCCCTGCGAGCGCACTCTGATCTTGGAGCCTGGCTTCATTTCAATCAGGATGCATCAATGAGTGAAAGGGCAATGCGGATTTTCGTGGCGGATATGCACAAGTTAGGAAGGGATGACCTAGCACAACAGGTAAGCGGACACCGCGACGAAGTAGCGCTACTAAACTACAACGGAAGCGAATTGATTCTTTTTCCCGATCACCATGCTATTGTCTGGCGCTGGAGTAATAGCCACGAACTGTTCAATTGGCCATCATCAAGTCTTGAGATGAAAGGATGCACGGATTACAACACATTGGATGTAGGCTGTGTGGCGGCGATTATCAAGCCGGATGGAAGCTTGCAGAAGTGAGAGATAGGAGAACGCAGATTCCATCCGGGGCTAAAGCCCGCTTTGATTCTGACGGCATTTTACGGGGGTTGAAACCCCCGCCTCCCTCCGGTTGGACGAGTCATTTTTTCAGGGGCTGAAGTCCTCTTCGTTTTGTGATCTTTGTGGTACGACTGAAGTCATGCCCTGATACAAAGCCCGTATCCCACCCTTCCGCAAAGGACGCGGAAGGATGGGGCACCCGAACTTTTTCGATGTGTCGAGGATGGCCCCGGTCAGGGTTTGTCATTTCCCACCCTAGCCGCAAGAACAAGAACGCGGCGAGGGCGGGGCACCTTAATTATTTGAAAAAGTGCAGCAAGTTGGCCTCCGCTCCGCGGAGATGGCGAGTTAGCAAGTTAGCGGAAGCTTCATTCCCTGCTGGTCAGCGAAGCCAGCGGGCAACACATACAAAGCATCGACTCGATCGGCGATTCAATCAACGATTCCCTTACTGCTTTGGCGGGTTGGATTGGCTGGAGCCGGATGGGGCTTGTGCTGGATCTTCGAGCTTGGTGATGTGGATGCTGGCCTGGGTTTCAGGGACGGTGCCGTCGTTGACCTGGACTTCGGTGGGTTTGCCCTGGATAAGGATGCGCTGGATGGCTTTGCCGCGGGCGGGGACTCGGAGGCGCTGGGTGACGGAGCGCGCGTCGGAACCGTAGCCCGAACGGACGATGACGGGAAGATCGGCGGCGGCGTAACCGGCGTTGGATACGTGGACGGCGACGAGCCAGTTGCCCGCCGAGGCGGATGTGGGGAAGACGCCGTCGATGGTCAGATCGGGCAGACCCTTGTCGGCATCAACCCAGTCGGCGAAGAACCAGGCGAGGTCGGGGTGGTATTCGGAGTCTTCGAGGAGTTTTTCGAAGGGGGTGCGCGAAGAACTTCCCTCAGGGGCTAAAGCCCGGTCCATTTTGTTGGCCTCTATGTACGGGCTAAAGCCCGTACCCTTCACCAGGGCGGCGGAGAGGGCGGGGTCGCCGGCAAGGTCGCGGAGCATCCACAGGACATAGGCGGCTTTGGTGCGGTAGTAGACGGGCGAGATGGCCTGAGCGAGCGGCTGGCCGGGGCTAAGGCCGGGACTGGCGGGCTCGGCCAGGGCGAGGGCGGCGCGGTCTGCTTCCAACATGCGCAAGGCAGCGTCGCGGCCTTGCTGTGTTTCCATCCACAACGTGCTCATGAATTGAGCCACGCCTTCGTTGAGCCAGGCGGGAGGCGGCTGCGGCGAAGTGGGCCGGAGAGGCGAATTTGACGAGGCGGAATTTGGAGAGGCAGGCGCTGTAGGCGAATTTTGAAGGGCAAGAAAATATGGCGACAAAATCCAGGCGTGGGTGAGGGCGTGGACCAGGACACCGTTCAAGGCGTTGGGATTGGCTTTGGGGCCGGGCTCGCGGAGAGGCGCGGCAAGAAGGGCGCCGGTTTCGAAGGGGACGTCTTCAGGGTCGGGCAGATCGAGAAGGGTGAGCGGTGAGCGGGGCTCAGGGCCGAGCCAGCCTTTGAGAAAGGGAGTGACGGTGGTGGCGGCGTCGGTCCAGAAGGTGACGGCGACGTTGTTCTCGGGAAGTGCCCAGGCGGTGAGGTTGGCGCCGGTGTGGGGCGTGCGGATGGCGACAAAGAGGCTGGGGGCTTCGAAGCCGAGGGTGGAGTTGCCGGAGTCGGCGGTGGCGATGGAGGCGACTTCTTGGGACTGGTCGAGAGAGCTGGCGGGCTCGGTGATGGCGAGAGGGACGGAGTGGCCGTTGATGAGAGCGACGGTGGGAGCCTGGCCGTGAGGGAATTCGACGGTGAGGCGGAGACGGAAGCGCGCACCGGTGAGGTGGAGTTTGTGTGAGCCGATTTCATCGAAGAGACGCGCGCCGTCGCCGAGCATCACGGGGAGGCTCACGACGGGGTACCAGACGACGTTGCCAAAGCCACGCAGACCGGTGAAGGGGAGGCTGATCGCGCGCCGATGGAGATCAGACGCTGGGCAGAGAGAGCGATGGGGCCGGAGTAGGTGACGTCGAGCTGGAGGGTTTGACCAGGGGCGAGCGGCTGGGTGAGGGGGATAAGGGCTTCGTGCAACAGGCCGGTATGGTCGGCGTCGGAGTTGATGGTGGCGACCTGGAAGGCGGTGTCGTGTGTGTCGACGCGAATGGCTTCCCAGTTGAGCGTGGAGGAGATTTGGAGCGGGATGCGAGTAAGCGGGGTCTTGCTGTCGTTGCGGATGGTGAGCAGGGCGCGCACGGCGATTTGCTGGTCTATAGGGCGGAGACGGAGGTCGAGGTAGAAGGCGGTGAATCTAACGGCTTGGCGCTCAACATTCTCGGGCACTTGCGGCACCTGCGGTGCGGCTGACTGCGCCTGCGGCGCCACCTGTGGTGGGACGACGGCGGGACTGGTTTGGGTGGTGGTTTGGCCGGTCTCGTCGGTGGAGCGGGAGAAGAGGACTTTTCCCTGGTGGGGCTGGGAGGCTGGGGGAGTGGATTGCCGGGCTGGCTGTGTGGGAGTGGTTTGTGCCGCGCATGAAAGGGTTGCGAGACAGAATGCGGCGAGTGTTGTGATGAGGGGAAGAGAGAGCTTCATGAGCCCAGGCCTTTCTGTTTCTTTGTATTAGACGCTGAGGCGGGAGTGAGGCTAGCGCCGGAGGCTTGCCGTGCAGCGTTGCGGCGCTGGCGGAAGGCTTCAAAGAGTACCACCGCTGCTGCGGCGGAGACGTTGAGCGAGCTGACACCGCCGCTCATGGGAATGCGGAGCAGATGGTCGCAGGTGCGGCGCACCAGGTCGTGGAGGCCGGCGCCCTCGCGACCCATTACCAGGACGCAGTTGCCGGTGAGGTCGAACTGGTCGTAGTCGGAGGAGCCGCGTTCGTCGAGACCGATAACCCAGATGTTCTGGCGCTTGAGTTCTTCGAGGGCGCGAACGAGGTTGACGACGCGGGCGATGCGCAGGTGCTCGGCGGCGCCGGCGCTGGCTTTGACGGCGACCGGGCTGAGTGGGGCTGATCGGCGCTCGGTGAGTACAACGCCGTCGACGCCGGCGCCATCGGCCACGCGCAAAAGGGCGCCGAGATTCTGCGGGTCTTCAACGCCGTCTATGGCGAGCAGCAAGCGGGGCGCGCCGGGTAGCTTCGGCGCAAAGAGGTCTTCGATGGAGAGGAACTCCTGCGGACGGACGAGGGCTACGACGCCCTGGTGAGCGGGGGTTTGGGCGAGCTGGGTCAACTGCTCACGGGACTCCTGACGGACGCGAACGCCGACCTCACGGCAGAGGGTCACAAGGCTTTCGATGCGGGCATCATCGCGCTCGCGGGCCACGAGAACGTGGTCAAAATGGCGGCGGCCGGCCTTAAGCGCTTCTTCGACCGAGTGCAACCCGTAGAGAACTTCCATGGTTTTAGTGTAGAAGATGGGCGTTGCGCGCTCATACGTGCACCAGAATTAGAAATGCAAGTCCTTCGCTTCGCTACGGCCTCTCAGGATGAGAAGTGTGGTTGAGGCGCGGAGCCGTTATACTGTTGCCCATGCAGGCAGACCCGATTACGGAGTGGCAGAGGCTCACACAGCTCTACCGGGAGATGAACGACGGAGAGTTGGAGGCGCTGGATGCGGACAGCGCCGATCTGACCGAAGTTGCGCAACAGGTATTGCGCGACGAGATAAAGAAGCGCGGGCTGAATGAGCCGCGCGGACCAAACAAAGAGGCCGACGGTTCAGAGAGCCTTGCGGCGCCACAAATGGATGGAGATGCCGATTCATCGGAGGATGGCGGCGCAACCGGTGAAAGCGAGCTACCGCCGGAGTACACCTGGAAGACGTTTCTGTGCGAGCGTGAAGATCCGGAAGAGACGTGGCAGGTCCGGGAAGTGCTGCGGCAAGCGGGAATTGAGAGCTGGCTTGAGAATCCGGGCTACTATGTCGCGCCTGGCATAGGCACTCCCCGGATTATGGTTGCAGCCGATCAGTTTGAAGAGGCGTGCAAGATACTCGCCAAGCCGATTCCGCAGGAGATTGTGGAACAATCCAAGATGCAAATTCCGGATTACGAGCCGCCGACGTGTCCGAGCTGCGGGGCAAAGGACCCGGTGCTGGAAAGCGCCGATCCGGTCAATGCGTGGCGGTGCGAATCGTGCGGCAAGCAGTGGACAGATACGGCGGAAGATGTGAAGGGGAGTGCAGCGCAACCGCAATCTACACACACAATTCGCGAGGAAGACGATCTATTTACGCCGGGACCCTTGTCGATGTTATGAGTTCACCGAGAATCAAAACGTTCACTGCCGTGCTGGAACCATTGCGGAATGGGCTCGGTTGGGTGATTGCGCGGGTTCCGTTCGACGTGGAAAAGACGTGGCCGGAGCGCAGGCGGTTGCGGGTGCGCGGTGAGATTGAGGGATTCGCTTTTCGCACCTCGCTCTTTGCCGCGTCAGATGGCAAAGGCCATTTTCTGCTGGTCAACAAAAAGATGCAGGCGGGCGCGAAGGCCGCGGTTGGCGAGAGAGTGCGGATTCGGCTGGAGCCGGATTTAGAGGAGCGCGCGGTGGTGACGCCGCCAGAGTTGGTGCGGGCACTGAAGGGCGACCGGAGGCTGCCGAAATGGTTTGCGGGGCTGTCCGACTCGATGCGCCGGGAGATTGGCAAGTGGGTGGAGGAGCCGAAGAGCGCAGAGTCCCGACGAAAGCGCGCTGAAGGGATGGCGGAGCGGCTATTGCTGACTCTGGAGGGGGAGATTGAACCGCCGCCGATCTTGCAGGCGGCATTTCAGCGGCAGCCGCTGGCGCGCAAGGGTTGGGAGACGATGACGACGGTGCAGAGGCGCGGCCATCTATTGGGCATCTTTGGCTATCAGAGTGCGGATTCGAGGGAACGGAGGGCGGCAAAGGCCGTGGAAGAGGCGCTGCGCGTGGCCAAGCGAAAGTCGGGAAGCGGCGGGTAGATTGCTAGTTGAGTCGGATAAGGAGATTTTCCACTCGCATCTCAAGGTCCGGCGGTGGCACATTGTCCGAATAGGCGACGATACGACCGGAACCAGGAATGTGATGTAAAAGTCGACGATTCCCCGGCTCAGTGTGCTGGAATAGTATGATGCAGAACGTTAAGGTCACACAAAAGGGAAAGAAAGGGCCGGTCCCTGCTCGCATATTCTTCATTCTTGCCCGCAATTCACCAACAGCAGTTGTCTTGCGCAAGGGCCCTTCCAAGTGGGTGCAGGTCCTTAAATGGGATATTGATACAGATACCTTTGAAGCTGGCCAGTGGTTTCATGGCAGGATTTATGAGCGGCGTTCGGACCTCAGCCCAGATGGGTCGATGCTCGTGTACTTCGCGCAGAAAATCTCGGGGAGAACGCTCCAAGACACCGAGTACACCTACGCGTGGACGGCAGTGAGCAGACCTCCTTACATTACGGCTTTAGCACTTTGGCCGAAGGGAGACTGCTGGCACGGCGGAGGCTTATTTCAGGACAACAAGACTCTCATTCTCAACCATAAATCGGATGTGGCTAAGCCTCACCCAAATCACATTCCTCATGGGCTGCAAGTGATTTTAAAGAATGGCGTTTACGGCGAAGATGATCCGCTATTCTCTGAGCGCCTTCAACGTGATGGCTGGAACCTCAAACAGGAATGGGTGGTCGAGTACCACGGGTATCCACTGGGGTACACAACCCATCAACCGGACATTCGAGAAAAGTTCAACGAAGACGGATCGATGGTTATCCGGCTTACCCGCTCCATCGAGAACCACGATTACGCGGAGGAATTTGCTGTTTCAAATGGGGACGGTTCTACCCTCATTCATATCGAAGGGGCAAGCTGGGTGGATTGGGACTTTCGAGGAAGACTCGTATTTGCTCGAGACGGAAAAATCTTCGAAGGCCAAGTAGCGGATTCGGAACGCCTGAGCGCACGAGAGTTGGCAGACCTCAATTCTGCTACACCAGCTACAGTTCGCTCTCCCGATTGGGCATCACGTTGGTGAGGCTTGCAGCGCAGCCAACAATTGCGTGCCCCTTTTTTCGCTGTTCTGGACGAATTACCGGCTAACCGGAGACTGCACCTCTGTCCGAAATGTGCGGTACTCATTCAAAGCCTCATTTACGGTCGAGATGCGGTACACCAGCACAATATGATTCCATAGTAATAATATTTCCAATGAAAACAGCATACGGGCGGAACTTGGCGGCGGATTTGTCGTCTAATGAAATGAGATGAGTATCGCTGCGACTATTCGCCCATATTTTGGTACGAGTTCCCTATCCATTGCCAACGAGCAGGTGCGGCAGGAGAGCCTTGCCGTGTCCGCGGGGCTGAAGCGGCAGGATGCCGGGCTGCTGGACGAACTGATCGTTCGCTACCAGCACCGGCTGATGCGCTATCTGCTCTATTTGACCAGTAATCGCGAGCAGGCCGAAGACCTGTTTCAAGAGGTCTGGATGCGGGTTCTGGTGCGGGGGGCGCAGTTCAACGGCAAGGCGCGCTTTGACACCTGGCTGTTTACCATTGCGCGAAACCTGGTGATTGATCAGAAGCGGAAGAAGACGATGGCCAGCCTGGACGAGCTGATTGAAGGCAAGGGCGACGATGACCGGCCGATGAGCTTTGAGATTGCCGACGGCGAGCCGACTCCCTTTGACCGCTTTGCGAACCTTGAAGACCGGGAGCAACTGGCGGCGGGATTGCTCGGAATGGATGCGATCTACCGCGAGGTGCTGGTGCTCCGGTTCTACGAGGATTTGTCGCTGGAAGAGATTGCCAAAGTGACGCGAGCGCCGCTTTCAACTGTGAAATCAAGACTTTATCGTGGGTTGTCCGCGATAAAGCCCAAACTGGCACCTGCGGCACCTGCGGTGCGGCCAACTGCGCCTTCGGCGCCAAAAGCCCAAATGAGCGAGGCTTTGAGGGTGGTATGAAGCAGGTAGATGGACCCAATTCGGAGCGCGAGCTGGTTTCGGCGCTTACCGGCAACCAGGCGGATCGGGAGCGCGCGGTGGCATGGCGCACCCGCTGCGTGGTGAGCGCATCGCAGGGTGTGATGAAGGATCAGGAGGCCGGGCGGCAGCGGAATCGCGCCGTGGCGCTGGCGGCTACGCTGGTGGTGCTTCTGGTGCTTGGGCCGCTGGCCTGGTGGATCGCTGACATCCTGATTGAAGAGGAGCACCTGACCGGCGAGTTGGGCCAGATGAGCTTGTTGATTTTCTGCCTGAGCGCGGCGGTGCTGGCCTCGGTAGTGATGGCCGGCTGGTTGCGGCGGAGACCGTAAACTAAAAGACGATAAAAGGCTATAGATATCAAGAACTGTAGTTATAGATATCCCACCTTAACCGATTCGCCAAGAACGCGAACGGGTGAAGGTGGGGCACCCGTGCCATGGGATTCGTGGTATCCCACCCTTTCGCACCAAAAAGCGAAAGGATGGGGCACCCAGCAGATTCTGACCATATAGTTCCGCAAACCGTGTCTTGCCGCAAGGTTCTCGCAACTTACCGATTCCCTTCTCCGTCCATTATTTGTGAGGTTAAGCTCGGCTTGATCTCCTGAAAGGCCCTCGGAGAGGGGTTGCCCATGCGAGATCCTGAATCGATTTCAGTCAACGAAGACGCGCGCCTGATTCCGGTGTGGTCCATCGTTGTGTCCATTGCGGCCTTTGTGCTGGTGGAGTTCTACTTCTGGGGAATTTTGCCGGAACATCAGCACCATCTGCCGCCACTTGGGCTGCGCATCTACTTCAATATTTCCTGCGGATTGCTGGCGGCGCTGTACTTTCTGATGGTGGGCTACGTGAGCCGAGACGCTCCGCGGCGGGCGATGAGCGCTCGGTTCTGGATTCCGATCTGCCTGGTGATGCCGGGTGGGATCGGGGCGGTACTCTACTTTCTTCTGCGGCAGCCTGAAGTCACGCGGTGCCCGGCCTGTTCGACGCACGTGCAGGGCGACTTCCACTTTTGCCCGCAGTGCAATTATCAACTGACCGCCAGTTGCGGACACTGCTTCAGGTCGGTGCGCGCCTCGGATCAATATTGCACGCGGTGCGGCCATGAGCTGGCCGCGGACCATATGCCGGCACGGCTTCGGGCGTTGGGCGAGTAGGCATGTATTGCAAGATAGCCAGGAGCGTTAAACCCTCAGGGGCTAAAGCCCAACATTTGTATTGTTGCGTTTCGGCACGACTGAAGTCGTGCCCTGACACTTCTTGCTCCTTTATTTAAATTTTTCCGCATGCTATATAACCGCTCCCTGATACAAAACCAGAACCCCCTGCACGGCAGAGTGGTGCGCGGAGTAAACTTAGTCTTCGCGCTGAAGCTGACGTTACGGCTGCGCGAACAGGAAAAATCCATGCGTAAAACATTGCTTTTTGCCGTAGCGGCCTTGGTTCTGGCCCCGATTTGTATTGCCCAAAGCGCGCCGACTGCGACCCAGCCTGCTGCCACCGTGCAGCCCAAGCGGCCTATGACCTTTGAGGACATGATGAAGATGAAGCGGCTGGGGGAGACGGCCGTTTCGCCGGATGGCAAGTGGCTGGCCTACAGTGTGACCACCGTGGACCTGGAGCAGAACACCAAGACGCCGGAGTTGTGGTTGCAGGCGATTGCGGGTGGTGAACCGATGAAGATCACCGTGGCGCAGCCGCATGACAGCGGAGTGCAGTTTGCGCCGGACGGGAAGCGGATTTTGTTTTTGAGCGGACGGAGCGGGTCGGAGCAAGTTTGGGTGGCAGATTTTGATACGGCGACGGGGTCGACGAACAACCCGAAGAAGCTGACGGGGATTTCGACCGAGGCTGGGGACGCGATCTGGTCGCCGGATGGGAATTCGATTTTGTTTACTTCGGCGGTGTACCCGGATTGCCCGGCGATTACGGCTGCGGATGGCGTGACGGGCGATAAGTGCAATGCGGACCGAGACAAGGCTCTGGCGGACAGCAAGGTGAAGGCGATGATTTTTACGCATCTGCTTTACAGGCATTGGGACCACTTCACGGGGGAGAAGCGCACGCATCTGTTTTTGGCGGCGGTGGGGACGGGCGCAGTGAGGGATTTGACGCCCAACGATGCGCATGACGTTCCGCCGTTTTCGTTGGAAGGGGGAGGGTGCGGCTGCG
>JBEKFS010000159.1:0-7141 GCA_050013195.1 Occallatibacter sp. | reverse complement strand
GCCACCCGCTCGGCAAGGCCGGGATGAATGTTTTCCAGATGAGTCTTGAGCAGCGACATCACGCGCGGCACCGCGGCCAGCACAGAGATGCGTTCGCGCTTGATGGTCTCAATCAGCCGCGAGGCCACCAGACGGCTCTCGAAGTGCACTTCGGCGGTAAAGATGGGCGGAACCCACAACCCCATCGTTTGCCCGAAGATGTGGCTCAGGGGCAGCGTATTGAAGATGCGCAGCGGATGCACCAACAGCCGCTCCCAGCGCATATAGGGCTGCGCTCCCTGCTCAATGGGCTCCACGCTGGCCAGCACATTGCCATGCGTCAGCACTACGCCCTTGGGATCGCCGGTGGTGCCTGAGGTAAACAGAATTTCAAACGGCGTCTGGCGCGACAGCCCTTCCACCGGCCCGGCTTCTTCTGCAGGTAGCTCTCCAAGCCAGTCCTCGAATGTGAGACGGGGATAATCCAGAGGCAATTGATGCAGCAGCAGAGCATCGCCTACCGCCAGCTTGGGTTGCACATCGGCCGCCACGCGCGCTGCAAACTCGGTCGTCCCATAAGCGTCCAGCGGCACCGCCAGCACACCGCGCAACATGCAGCCATAAAGAGCCGCAATCCACTCCGCGCCGTTTTCTCCCCACAGCAGAACCCGGTCGCCGGGCCCAATGCTCCGCTGGGCCAGCAACGCGGCAAAACGCCCCGCCAGCCGCGCAATTTCACCATAGGTGGTAACCCGCCGCCGATTGCCCTTATGGCGAACCACGGCAATCTTGCGGTCATAACGGCGATAGTCGTCGAGCAGTGTAGCCAGATGATCGCGCATGAAAGCTCCGGCATTTTCATAGTAAGACATCTCACCGCCTCTGGCGTGTGATAGTGCCGCACATTTGCAAATAAGATCCTGTCTCCAGACTGGGTCCAGGTCTGCAACTACGAATCTGCTCCCTTCCCCCCAAAGTAGAATGGAATTATGGGATTTGAAAGCGTGAAGAAGATCGCCGAGGCCAATTTTCCCACTCGCTGGGGAGCCTTCCGGATTCTGGGCTTCGAGGGTGCGCAGAAGGCCGTCCGCCCCCGCAAGGACGGCCCTGCAAACGGCGCGGGCTCTGACGAGGTCGAGGGCTTGGTAGCCCTGGTCATGGGCGACATTCACTCCGCGCCCCCGGTGGTCCGCATCCACTCGCAGTGCCTTACGGGAGATGTTTTTGGCTCTTTGCGCTGCGATTGCCGCCTGCAGCTGGAGCTGGCCATGCGCCGCATCGCCCAGGAGGGCGCGGGGATTCTGCTCTACGAGGAGCAGGAGGGCCGCGGAATCGGTTTGATGGCCAAACTCAAGGCCTATGAATTGCAGGACCAGGGGATGGACACGGTCGAGGCCAATGTCCAACTGGGCTTTGCCGCGGACTGCCGCGCCTACGAGCTGCCCGCCGAGGTGCTCAAGCTGCTGGGCGTCACATCGGTCCGGTTAATGACCAACAACCCTGAGAAAGTTGCGGCGCTGGAGTCGGCCGGCATTAAGGTGGTCGAGCGCCTCTCCGCCGAGGTCGAGCCGCAGGAGAGCTTCGCGGGCTACGTGCGCACCAAGCAGGAGAAGATGGGCCACATTCAGGATTCAGTCCCCGATTCACTTCTGGACTCGCTGATCAACGGCGAGCAATTCGACTAGAGCGTCTTTCATCGACCCGCTTTGTATCAGGGCACGACTTCAGTCGTGCCGCAAGCGCTATAAAATAAACTCGGGCTTTAGCCCCTGAGGGAATGTTAGACCACAGCCAAGACTTGATCAAAGCTTCCCTCGAGCTTCGATGATCGAACCCTTGCGCGTAAACTAAAACTATGGCGGAGATTCAGCGCAGAAAAACCGGTACAGTCAAAATTGGCCAGGTTCGCGTCGGCTGGGAGGTTCCGGTCGTCGTGCAATCGATGACCAACACCGACACGGCGGATGTAGCAGGCACCATCGAACAGGTAGCATCCCTGGCGCTGGCGGGTTCGGAGATTGTCCGCGTCACGGTCAACAACGAAGACGCCGCCGCGGCCGTTCCGCATATCGTCGACGGTCTCGACAAGCGCGGCCTCAAAGTGCCCATCGTCGGCGACTTCCACTACAACGGCCATCTGCTGCTCAAAAAGTTTCCCGCCACGGCGCGCGCGCTGGCCAAGTACCGCATCAACCCCGGCAACGTATCCATAGGCCGCAAAGACGACGACAACTTCCGCATCATGATTGAGTGCGCCGTCGAAAACCAGAAGCCGGTGCGCATCGGTGTCAACTGGGGCTCGCTCGATCAAGCGCTGCTCACCCGCATGATGGATAAAAACAGCCAACTGCCGCAGCCTCATCCCGCGCGCGAGGTGATGATGGAGGCCATGGTGGTCAGCGCGCTGGAATCCGCCGCCGCCGCCGAGCATTACGGCCTCGGCCGCGACCAGATCATCCTCTCCGCCAAGGTAAGCGGTGTTCGCGACCTGATCGACGTGTACACGAAACTCGCCGCCCGCTGCGCCTATCCGCTGCACCTTGGGCTGACCGAGGCAGGCATGGGCGCCAAGGGGCTGATTGCCTCAACGGCCGGCCTGGCGCCGTTGCTGCTGGCCGGCATCGGCGACACCATCCGCGTAAGCCTTACGCCCAAGCCGGGCGGCGACCGAACCGAGGAAGTACTCGCGGCTCAACAAATTTTGCAGTCGCTGGGGATTCGCAGCTTCATGCCCCAGGTCACCAGTTGCCCCGGCTGCGGGCGCACCACCAGCACTTATTTCCAGGAGCTCGCCGAGCAGATTCAGGATCACCTGCGCAACTCCATGCCGGAGTGGCGCAAAAAGTATCCCGGCGTCGAAGAACTGAAGCTGGCCGTGATGGGATGCGTCGTCAACGGCCCCGGCGAATCCAAGCACGCCAACCTGGGCATCAGCCTCCCCGGCACATTCGAGGAACCCAAAGCCCCGGTCTATGTGGACGGCAAGTTGCTGAAGACCCTGCACGGCGACACCATCGTGGCGGACTTCAAGCAGATACTCGACCAATATGTAGTGAGCCACTACAGCCCGCGCGCGAAGGAATAACCGCTCACGAATTTTGTCGTACCAGCTTTGTGCCACGGCACGACTTCACAGCATGCGGAAAAATTCATTCGGAGTCGCACGAAGCGTCAGGGCACGACTTCAGTCGTGCCGAAAACGGCTGTTATAGAAACGGGTTTTACAGCTTGTGGAAAAATGCAAATGGTGAAGCACGAAGCGTCAGGGCACGACTTCAGTCGTGCCGAAAACGGCTGTTATAGAAACGGGTTTTTACAGCTTGCGGAAAAATGCAAATGGTGAAGCACGAAGCGTCAGGGCACGACTTCAGTCGTGCCGCAAATGCAACAAAACAAATGATGGGCTTTAGCCCCTGCGGCATGCTTTTCGTGTGATTCGCCTAAAACAGGCTTATTTCCGCAAGCTGTTCAGTCGTGCTGTAAGCCGGAGGGAGGCGGGGGTTTCAACCCCCGCATAATGCCAATAAAACCAACGCGGGCTTTAGCCCCGGAGGAATTTATTTCGATACTTTCCTCATCCCGCTTTGTATCATGACACGACTTCAGTCAGGATTATGTGCTTATGCAAGGCGATGCCGGTTGCCCCAGGTCCCGCTTTCGGGACCTGGGATACCACGCACCCCAACCCGCCCTGCCAAAGGCGTCCGCCTGGACAACCGGGCTGACCCCTGACCCCTGATCCCTGACCCCTGTTTTCGTTGCAGATTATTACCCTCATCACGCGCACAATAAAGAAAAGCGTCTAAAACCAAGCCCCCAAAGGAAACCCGTATGACCGAAGCCATCGAAACCACCCCCGCCCCAAATGCGGCAGAAGAACCCATCGCCGCCCCGGATAACCCCGTCGTCAATCGCTGCATGAACGCGTGGAATCGTGCCTACAAGACGGAATTTGAGAAATGCGAAGACCAGAACGATGCTGTCAACGCGGCCGAAATAGCCTACCGCGACGCCATGCCAACGCTCTCAGGATTTGAAAATATCCGCGACTTCATCGCCTGCGTTGCCCACGCCATGCTCATCGGCGCAATTTCGGGCAATCAGGGTACCAGGCTCCTCTATGCCGCCCAGGTCGCGCTCACCACAGTCCGCCGCCAGCCAGCGACCCCCACTCAAGCCGCTTGACCCCCCACCCCCTACCCCCCCATACCCCCTGGGGGTATCATTATTTTTTCCAAAACCGTGCAGATTAATTCAGAGATGGATTTCGACAGATCTTCGTTTTTGAGTGATCGGAGGGTGAGAATGATCGGGTGCCCCATCCTCGCGGCGTCTTTGTTTTTGCCGCTAGGGTGGGAAACCACGAACTTAATTGTCAGGAACCGGCTAGCTCCGCTTCGCGTCCCGAATCGTCTCCTTGCGCACGGTGAGCCGCTCCACCAACTCCGTGCGCACCTCATAGCCGCGGCCCGGCGTTTCCGGAATCGCAATCTCGCCCGCCCTGGAAACCGTAACCTCCGGCTCGATAATGTCTTCGGCCCAGTAGCGCGCCGAGGCGGAAACATCACCGGGCAGCGTAAAGTTTTCCAGCGTCGAGAGCGCGATGTTGTGCGCGCGTCCCACGCCCGACTCCAGCATTCCGCCGCACCACACCGGAATGTTGTGCGCCCGCGCCGTGTTGTGCACGGCGATGGCCTCGCTGAAGCCGCCCACGCGGCCTAATTTAATGTTGATAATTCGGCAAGACTCCATCTCGATGGCCGCCAGAGCATCCCTCCGGTTGCGTATCGATTCATCGAGACATATCGCTGTCCGCAGCCGCTTCTGCAGCATCGAGTGGAAGTAGAAGTCGTCATGCCACAACGGCTGTTCGATCATCAGCAGGTCGTAGACGTCGAATCTCTCCAGGTGGTCCGCATCCCGCAGCCTGTACGCCGAGTTTGCGTCGCAACTGAGCGTGATGCCCGGCCAGCGACCGCGCACCTGCTCGAAGACCTCCACATCCCACCCCGGCTTGCACTTCAGCTTGATGCGCCGATACCCCGCCGCCAATTCTTTTTCGATGATCTCCAGCAACGCCGGAATCGTCGGCTGAATTCCCAGTGAAACGCCGCAGGGAATCTTGCGGAGCGTTCCTCCAATTAGTCTTGAAATCGAAACCCGTTCCCGCTGCGCCTCCAGATCCCAGATGGCGTTTTCCAGTGCGGCTTTGGCCATGCGGTTGCCGCGCACCGCGCTAAAAATCTGCGGGCACTCGCCGCCGTTCGCGGGCGCGGCAGTCGCCAGCATCGGTCCCAGCTCGTTGACAATCACCTGCCATGCGCTGTCCGTCGACTCTTCGGAAAAGAACGGCCGCTCGCCCGCCGTGCACTCGCCCCAACCGACGAGCCCTTCGGACCGGATCTCCGTAAGTAGAATTCTCCGCTCGCGGGTAACGCCAAAGCTGGTTTCAAAGGAACGCACCAGCGGCAGATGCAATTCGCGCAGAATGATGGCGTCTATCTTCATTTTTCTTACATTCCCCTGGAATCGAGGTTCGCATCGCTCTAAATAAGAGGACACAATTCGTAGATTCCGTTTCCCTCCGCGTCGCGGGCAAAGGCCACTACAGCTAGTCCATGGGAAAACGCCTCTTGAAACTTTCTGCGGTTTTCTGTCTGAACAGACAAAGCGTGTTCCCGTTCAGTCTCCGAAGCTCTCCACTTGGAGATCGCGGCCGGAACCAGAATCCGCGCCTCGATCTTGCGCGCCTCTGCCGGTCGCCCTTCGAGAGCCGTCACAACCCGTGGCGATTCGAGCTCCCACTCGGCTACCAATCGGTCCGTGGGCAGTCCACTCTGCAGTCGCGACGTAGATGCGCCATAGAAATTCATCTCGTACCGGCGAGCGATGGCTCCCAACTTGTGTAGATTGAGGTAAGCGTTCTTGATCTCCAGCGGATCGAAGGTCCACTCCATGTGGCGGATTCCACGCTTGAGCGCATCCTTGCGCTGTTCCAGCTTGAGTTGCGTGCCCAGGCCGCGATTCTGGTACGCTTCGCGCACCGCCAGCATATGCGAGTGCAGATAGGCTCGCGGCCCGCGCTCGGTGCTTTTCATCCCCGGCAACGACAATGCGAAGCCCACGAGCGACTTCGGCCCATCGCCGGCGATCTCCGTATCGAAGGCGCCGATAACTTGGCCGCCGATCTTCTGTATCAGCAGAAAGGCCTTGCGCGGAAGCACGTCGCTCGGGTCATAACCCCAAGTCTCAATCTGCAGCCTGACGCAGGCATCCAGCTCATCAAAGCCCGAGCAGGTGCGAATCGCAATCATAGCTGCGCCTCCGCCAGCTTCCGCTTCGCCGCCACCCACAACGCTTCCAACTCATCCAGAGAAAGCTCTTCCAGCGGTCGTGCCGATGCCCGCTCCATAGCCCGAAACCGCTCACGGAAACGCAGATTACAGCCGCGCAGCGCCATCTCCGCATCCACACCGAGGTGACGGCCTAGGTTAACCACGGTAAACAGCAGGTCGCCTAACTCCGCCTCGACCGCGGGCTTGCGCGCCGGATCGTTCGACGCGGCCTCTGCCTCCAACTCCGCAGTCTCCTCAGCCAGCTTGGGCAGCAGATCGCGCCAGTTCGGCCAGTCGAAGCCGGACTTGCGCGCCTTGGCGCCCAGCTTGGCAGCCTCGGCTAAGGCAGGCATTGCCCGCTGCACTGAATCCAACCGCGACTCTGGGAGCTTCTGCGCCGTAGGCGCGCCCGCTGCATGCAATGCCTTTTCTGCTGCCTTGATCTCTTCCCAATTGCGCAGCACTGCTGATGATGAGCCTTCTACATCCGCATCCACATCGGCCTGGTTGCCCGCCTCCCGCGAAGCCTCCTCGCCAAAGACGTGGGGATGGCGGCGCACCAGTTTACGGTTCAGGTGGTCCAGCACATCGGCAATGGTGAAGTGGCCATCGTTGGCAGCCATCTCGGCATAAAACAGGACTTGCAATAGCAGATCGCCCAGTTCCTCGGCAAGGTGCGGCCAGTCGCGCCGCTCTATGGCGTCGAAGACCTCGTAGGTCTCCTCCAGCGTGTATTTGCGAATGGAATCGAAGGATTGCTCGCGGTCCCAGGGGCATCCGCCGGGAGCCCGAAGCCGAGCCATGATGGCCACCGACTGCTGAAACAA
>JBEKFS010000158.1:0-7197 GCA_050013195.1 Occallatibacter sp. | reverse complement strand
CGTCGCTGCTGCGGCGGAAGACGGAAAGGTCCAGCGCAAGCGCGACGAGGGCCCCCGCGACCAGCGACCCCTCGGGTCGCAGCGCTGCAAACAATCCCAGGTAGCCCGGACTCATCGCGCGCCTCCCTTCAGCACGGTCTGGAACAGGGGCGACTGGAGCGCCGGGTTGATCCAGTCGAGCAGCAGGTCCGGCTTGAGCCCGATGAGGACCGTCGCCGCGACAAGGAGCAGCGCCCCGGCCTTCTCCGCAACCGTGATGGGAGCCAGTTGCCGGGAGTGGCCGCCCGCGAGTCCCGGCCCGGACGAAGGCGGCGCCTCGGTGCTCCCGAAGAAGCCGAGCCGTATTGCGCGGAGCGTGAACGCCGCGACCACCAGCACGCCAACCGCGGCGACGGCGACCCATCCCGGAGACTGGGTCCAGGCCCCGACCAGGATGCTGAGTTCGGCCGGGAATCCGCTGAACCCGGGCAGTCCCATCGAGGCCATCCCGGCGATCACGAACACAGCGGCCGCAAAGGGTAGCAGCCGGTTCAAGGGCATGACCCTGAGATCGGCAAGCATCCGCGTGTGCGTTCGGTCGTAGATCATGCGCCCGACGACGGCGAAGAGCAGGCCGGCGATGACACCGTGTGAGAACATCTGAAGCACGGCCCCGCCCAAGGCCCGGCTGTCCGCCGCGGCGAGGCCCAGGAGCACGAAGCCCATGTGGCTCACGCTCGAGTAGCCGATGACGAACTTCAGGTCCGCCTTCATCAGGGCCACGAGCCCGGCATAGACGATGCCGGCAAGGGCCAGCCACGCGATCGGAGTCTGCCAAAATGCGAAGCCCACCGGCGAAAGGGGCAGCGCCACCCGGAGGCAGCCGTAGGCCCCGAGCTTCATGACGACCCCGGCGAGCAGCATCGAGGCGGCGGTCGGTGCGGCCACGTGGCCGGCCGGAGCCCAAGTGTGCAGCGGGAAGATGCCGGCGAGCGTGGCGAATCCGAAGAACACAAATCCGAAAATGACGATCTGCCGGCCGGTGGACAGGGTCGCAGCCGCCCGGGCCAGTTCGACGAATCCGAAGGAGTGCCCCCCTCCCGCCGCGTACACCCAGAGCAGCCCGGCCAGCACCAGCGCGCTCCCGGCGAAGGAATACAGCGCAAGCTTCATTGCCGCGTACTCCCGGTTCGTCGAGCCCCAGATGGCGATCAGGAAGTACTTGGGCACGATGGCGATTTCATAAAACACAAACAGCAGAAAGAGGTCGAAGGAGAGAAAAACACCGTAGACCGCGCCGATCAGCGCAAGAAAGAAGGCGAAAAACTCATTGGTGCGCAGGTCGATGTTCCAACTGAAGAGGACTCCGGCCACCGCGGCCAGGCCGGTCAGCAGAACCAGCACGCGGCTGATGCCATCGGCGGCCAGCAGGAAATGAATCCCCATGGAGGGCACCCAGGGCACGTCGACCAGCGTGACGCGGCCTTGCCCTATGCCGGCAATAAATCCCTGCACGGCCAGCGCGAGGCCAGCCACGGCCACGGACAGTGCCAGCCAACGCGCCAGGGCGGGCTTTCTTCCTGGCACAAGCGCCAGCACCAAAGCTCCGGCAAACGAGAGATAGATCGTATATGCCAATAGCGACACCGAGTTTGGATGCAAGATCGATAACATCAAAATCTCCAGTGCTTCAGCAGGTCGATGACCGTTGGGTTCACGCTGCCCAGTATCAGTTGCGGCAGAAGGCCGACGAGGAACATCAGGCCGATGACGGGGGCGAGCGCCATCCGTTCGCCGTGGTGTAGATCAGGGAAGCCTACACAATGCTCCGGCAGCGGACCGGTGAAGACCTTTTGAATCACAGTGAGAATCACGGCCGCCGTCACCAGCAGGCCAAGGAGCGAAATGGTGGCCGCGACCCAGGCCAGAGGAAATGCGCTACGGAAGATGAGCAACTCGCCGGGAAAGTTGTTCAACCCCGGCAGGCCCAGCGACGAGAAAAGGGCGATGCCCATCAGCCCAGCCAGCACCGGAGCCGGCTTGCGCAGGCCGCCAAACTGGTCGATGCCGCGATGACCGCCGGTGCGCTGCTGCATCATGGCCACAAACCAAAAAAGCGCCGCCGCTGTGATGCCGTGGTTGAACATCTGAAAGATTACGCCGTTGAGGGCTGCGGATTGGCTGGCGAGAGCGGCGGTATCGATTCCACTGCCAGCCGCCGGAATCGCCAGCGCAAAGATGCCCAGCAAACAATAGCCCAGGTGATTCACCGACAAGTAAGCGAAGACGCGCTTAAGATCCTTCTGTGCCGCCGCAGCCCAGGCTCCCATCACCACCGTGGCCACGGCCAACACCAGCAGCGGTGTGCGGATCTGCGCGATTTGATGGCCAAAGAGAGGCAGCGCAATGCGCAACAGGCCATAGACGCCCATCTTGGACATAGCGCCTGTCAGCAGCATGGTCACCGGAGAAGGAGCTTCAGCGTAGGCCGCGGGCAGCCAGGTGTGGAAGGGAAACATCGGCACCTTGACCGCGAAGCCGAACAATACTCCGATGGCCAGCAACGGCATAACAGGCCCCAGATGCGCCGTGACCATCTCTTCAAGTTCGCCGGTCGAGGCCAGCAAGGTCAGGTGCGGGAAGTCCATGCTGCCGGTGGAAAGAAAGATGGCCAGAAACGCAATCAGCAGCGCCACGCTGCCGGACATGGTGTAGATAAAGAACTGCGTTGCCGCCGGCCCGCGCCGTGTGCCGCCCCAGAGCAAGATGAGGAAGAAGGCGGGAATCAGGCATAACTCCCAAAACAAAAACCAATGAAAGAAATTCAGCGCCGTGAAGGAGCCGAAGAGTCCGGCTTCCAGCGTCAACACCAGCGCGAAGTAAAGTCCTGGCTGATGATGGACGCGGTGCGCAGCGTCGACCGACATGAGCGTGACGATTGCCGCTAGCACCAGCATCAGCGCACCCAGCGCGTCTACGCCCACGTGATACTCAATGCCGAGTGATGGCGCCCAGGCGTGCTGCTCGACGAACCCGATGCTGCCGTTGGCGGGTAACTGCATCCAGACGACGAACGCCAGCGTCAAGCTGGCGAAAGTGGTGATGAGAGCCACGGCGCGCGCGTGCTTGCCGGTAACGAGTGCAATCGCCGCCCCAACGAGGGGCAGCGCGGTCAACAGCGTCAATAGAGGGATTCCGTTCATGCCCAGCTGCTCCAGATCAGAATGGCGGCGAGCGCCACCACGGCGAGCGCCAGAATTCTCAGGTAGGTTTGCACGCGGCCCGTCTGTACGCGCGCGAGCAGACCTCCGCCCACGTTCAACTCTTCGCAACCTTTGTCGAAGCCGCCGTCCACTACATTTGTGTCGAGAAAGCGGTTCAACCGCGCACACAGCGCGAAGGCCCAGGCAACTCCGGCCACCACGCCGCCCCAGACCCGGCGATCCAGCCAATCGGAGACGCGCCCCCACCAGCCGTAGAATGCAATCACCGTCGCGCCGTAGAACTCGTCGACATAAAATTTGTTACTCAGCCAAGACCAGGTCATGGGCATGGACTTCTCCAACTCATCAGGAGCCGCAGGCTTGGGTGAGCGATCGCCGTAGAGTTTCCACGCCAATCCAATGCCCACAAAAACAACCAGCGTGGAAATGCCCATCAGGGATAAAAGTTCCCGCTCCACCAAAACGCTCAAATCAAACTCTGCCGCTTTGCCATTCAGGAATGCTCTGAACCACGGCCATGCCGGTGTTCCAATGAATCCAAGCACCATGGCGAAGAAGGCCAGAATCCCCAGCGGCGCGAGTATCACAGTCGGACTCTCATGCGCGGGCTTGCCGCCCCGCCAGTGGCCGAAGAAGACGTACGCCACCTGGCGAGTCATGTAAAAAGCGGTCAGCAACGCGCCAAAGACCAGCATGTAGAGCGGCGTCTTGGCCACGCTCCAGTGATAGGCCGCATCCAGAATGCCGTCCTTGCTCCAGAAGCCGGAAAACAGCAGCGGAAAGCCGCAGAGCGCCAACATTCCTATCGCATATGTCAAAAAAGTGAGCGGCATATCGGATTTCAACCCACCCATGCGGCGCACGTTCTGCTCATCGTGGCAACCGTGAATTACCGATCCAGCACCGAGGAATAAAAGCGCCTTGAAGAAGGCATGAGTGATCAAGTGGAAGATGCCCACGGCCACGCCGCCCATGCCCAGGCCGGCCATCATGTAGCCGAGCTGCGAGACGGTGGAGTAAGCCAGAATGCGCTTGATGTCGTTCTGCGCCACGGCAATGAGCGCGGCAAAGACCGCCGTAAATGCGCCGACCCAGGTGACGACGGCGAGGGCAGTCGTGGTCCCGCCTGCCAGCGCGCCTGCGGCCATCAGCGGATAAACCCGCGCGATCAGGTAGACGCCTGCGGCCACCATGGTCGCGGCATGAATCAGCGCGGAAACAGGTGTGGGGCCCTCCATCGCGTCCGGCAGCCAGACGTGCAAAGGGAACTGTCCGCTCTTGCCCGCCGCTCCGGCAAAGATCAGCAGGCCAATGGCGCCCGCCGCAGTCAAGCCTAGCGCGGCAGGTTGAGACAGCAAAGTTGCAAGGGCCGCATGCTCCATGGAACCCGCGCCGCCGTTGTAGAAAAGCAGTGTGCCGGTCTGCGAAAAGAGCCAGACAATTCCGAGCAGAAAGAAAACATCGCCGATGCGGGTGGTGAGAAAAGCTTTCTTTGCCGCAGCAGCAGCCGAGGGCTTCTGATACCAGAATCCGATCAATAAGTAGGATGTAAGTCCGACGATCTCCCAGCACATGAAGAGCAGCAACAAGCTGTTGGCGATCACCACGCCCAGCATTGCTCCGGCGAACAAAGACATGAAGCAGAAGAAGCGCGTGTAGTTCTCGTCGTGCTCCATGTAGCCAGTGGAGTAGATGAAGATCAGCAGGCCGACAAAGCTGACCATTACCAGCATAATGGCCGAGAGTGGATCGAGAACCCAACCCAGGTCTACATTCGACGTACCAAATTGAATCCAGGTAAAGTTAACGACCTCGCGCGTTGATATGCCGTCCATCCAGTCGCTGAGCACATGGACAAAGGCAACCAGCGAGAGCAGAAACGAAAAACCCAACGAGCCGATGGCCAGAGTCGCGGCAGTTTTTCGCCCGGCTTGCTTGAGCAGCGCGGACAGGCCCGCAGCCACCACCGGCATGGCGGGGATCAGCCAGAGAATCTCCGTAATGGGAGAAGCCGATAACTGCGGAGCGATTGAAATTGCCTCTTGCATCAACCTCTCATCCCTTCATCCTGTTCATCTGGTCCAGGTCCGTCGTCTTCGCATGGCGATGAATCTGAATCACCAGCCCCAGCCCCACCGCTGCTTCAGCCGCCGCCACGGCAATCGAAAAAATGGCAAACATCATACCGGTGAGAGCCTCGGGATGCGGTCCATAGCGCCAGAAAGCAATCAGATTCAAATTGGCCGCGTTCAGCATCAGCTCGATGCCGATCAGCACCAAAATGGCGTTGCGCCGCGTCAGCGCGCCGGCCAGGCCGATGGAAAACAGCAGCGCGGCCACCAGAAGATAACCCGCAAGCGGCGTCATTTAGGCCCCTCTTTCTCATGCCCAACTTTTTCGTGGATCGCTATGATGACTGCCCCTATCAGCGCGGAAGTCAACAGCACGGCCACAATCTCCAGCGGTAAAACGTAGCGGCCTACGAGCGCCACGCCAATCTGCTGAACCGTTACTGCTGGTACGGCCGTTTCATGCGGCAAAACGTGCACACTCTGGAGCACCGCCCAACTCAGCACCGCAAAGACCGCTGCGGCGATGGCGAGGCCGGCCAGCCATGTGCGGCTGAAGACTCCGTCCTTGGGAGTTTCAGAGCCGCGTGTGAGCAGAATCGCAAAGACCACAAGGATGGCGACCGCGCCGATGTAGACCAGAATCTGCGCAAAGCCGGCAAACTGGGCATCGAGATTCAGAAACAGCAGCGCCAGCCCTGCGAACGCGACCGTGAGCGCCAGCGCGCAATGCACAGTGTTCCTGAGCAGCATGGCAGCCAGGCCACCCGCCACGGTGAGTGCCGAAAGGATGTAAAAGACAATGCTCATCGATCACTCCGCATAGCGATAACTCCTTGGGCCGAGGCGCTGTCTGCGCATCTCGCCCAGGCCCATGCCCGCATAGGCTAGCAACAGAATCGCCGAGCAGACCACCCAGCGCAGCCATCCGTCGCCCATGAAGCGCCATAACCCGGCGACCATCAGGTTCACCAGGCACATGGGCAAAACAAACTTCCAGGCAAAGTTCATCAGTTGATCTTGCCTGAGCCTTGGCAGCGTTCCCCGCATCCAGATGAAGACGAAAATCGAAAGCATCAGCTTGGAGAAGAACCAAACCCACGACGGAACCCAGGTTAAAAACGAAAATGGCGCGGACCATCCGCCGAGAAAGAGCGTAGTGCCCAGTCCGGAAATGGAAAACATGGCCACATACTCGCCCAGGAAGAAGAGCGCGAATTTGAAGCCCGAATACTCAGTGTGATAACCAGCCACTAACTCCGATTCGCCTTCTGGTAAGTCAAACGGAGAGCGGTTAGTCTCCGCCGTGGTGGCAATGGCGTACATCAGGAAGCCGGCAAATCCCCACGGCGTGAAGATGTACCAGTGAGGAAAGCCCCAGGTGTACTGGCTCTGCGCTTCAACGATTTTTGTCAGCGAGAGCGAGCCGGTGATCATCACCACCACCACGCTGGACAGCAGCAGCGGCACCTCGTAGCTGATCATCTGGGCTACGGCGCGCATGGCGCCCAGCAGCGAATACTTGTTGCGGCTCGACCATCCGGCCATGAAGACCGCCAACTCCGAGGACGCGCCCATGGCGAAATAAAACAGCAGGCCTGCGTCCAGATCCACCAGCACCATGTTGCGTCCCATGGGCAGCACGGCAAAGCCCATGAAGACGGTGATGACCAGCAGCACAGGCGCAAGAAAATGCACAGCCGTATCGGCGCTCAGAGGGACGATGTCTTCCTTGGTCAGCGACTTGATACCGTCGGCTATCGGCTGAAAAAAGCCGAAGGGTCCAATGCGGTTGGGACCAATGCGGTTCTGAATGCGGGCCAGCCCCTTGCGCTCAAAGACTGTGGTCAGAGCAAACAACGCGGGAAAGAGGCAGACGATGGCCGCCACGCTGAGCAGCACTCCGGCCACAGGCTGCCATGCGG
>JBEKFS010000157.1:0-7212 GCA_050013195.1 Occallatibacter sp. | reverse complement strand
GGGATTCCGCCCACGCCCAGCGCAGCGTCAAAGCTGATGGAGCCGGTGGAGATTACGGCAATTGGCACCAGTGCCTCTTTGGAGCCGAGCCGGACAATCGACCCTTTACCAAACTGTTTTTCGATCTGTGCAAGGGCAAGTTCTACGGCTTTGCTGCGGTCATCGGCGATTGCCATGGGGGGACTCCTCTATACGCTCCGTGCCTGCTCCCCTTCCAGGAAGGGTGAGAAAAAACCAAGGCATGGAAGGCGTTTCGATGGGATTGTAGCAGGGCTGGACAGACAATGATAGGAAAAAATGGCGAAGAAATGGTGAAAACTGACAGGTTGCCAGACGACTTACTTCTTTCTCAGCAGCTGGCTGGCGTGCCGAAGCCGGGCTTGCAGCACGCCGGGGCTTGCGGAGCGGCGGCCTAGACGGTGTAAGCGCCGACGCGGATTTCGCGGCTGGTGAGCGCGTCGCAGGCGCGGTCCAGGGTTTCGTACTCCCGGTCGTGGTCCTTGCGGAAGGCGCGGAAGGCCTCTTCGCTGGCCCAGCGGTCGATGGTGAGGTAATTGCCTGGAATGTAAGCGTCCCGCAGCAACTCCGTGCCCCGGTACTCGGGCGAGGCGCTAAAGAGTTGCGCCCATGCGCCCTGGGGAGAATAGGCGGCCTCGAAGGCGGCAATCTTCTCCTCAGCAATCTCAAACTGCCATACAACGACAAACATACGCGTATCCGATCTTGACTTTATGGTAGCGCAAGGGGGAGAGCGTTGGCGAAGGGGTGGGGTATTCGGCAACGAACGAAGGCTTAAATCTTCCTCAAATTGGCGAACTTCTCCATCAGCTTTTTTACGCCATGGCTATTGAAAAGGATGGTGAGCTTGGCGGCCTCGCCATCGCCTTCGCGCAGCAGGACGGTGCCTTCACCATACTTCGCGTGGCGCACATGCTGACCTTTCTTCAGATTGACCGTGCCGCTGGATGCGGGCAGGTCCATGGCCGGAGCTGTCGCAGCTGGGCGGGGAAGCGAGCCGGGCTTGCCATGCCCAGCCTTGCCGCCGAAGAAACGTGCAATGTTGTCGATGGAGCGGCCCTCCGGGCTATCACCTTTTGGACCAGATCCCTGACTCGACGAAGACGCCTTGGGAGTCATCCAGGAAGCTACAAAGGGCTTGCCGGAAGAGCGATTTCCGCTTGTTCCGTAGCTCTTATTCCCGCTCGCCGCGTTGCTCGTGGCGGTTGAGCGCGGGGCTTCCTGATTTTCATCTTCGTAGTTGTAATGCCGGTCGGCAAAGTCGCCCGCAGTGCTGGTGCGGCGCCCATAAGCCTTGGGGTAGCCGGGGGTAGCCCAGGCTGATTGGGCAGGAGAACGGCTGCCAAGATTCTCGATCAACTGGCTGGGGACTTCCTCAAGAAAGCGGGAAGGAATGCTCATCTCCGGGGCGTCGCTGCCGTAGCGTCTCCTGTAATGCGCGCGGGTGAGGACGAGCGAGTTCATGGCGCGGGTCATGCCGACGTAGCAGAGGCGGCGCTCTTCCTCTAGCTCGTCGGGGTTGTTGAGGGTGCGCGAGTGAGGAAAGAGGCCCTCTTCCAGGCCGGCAAGGAAGACCAGCGGAAACTCCAGGCCCTTGGCGGCGTGCAATGTCATGAGGGTGACGCGAGCGTCGGGGTCATACTGATCGGTGTCGGAGGCCAGGGCGGCGTGGTCCAGAAAATCAGCCAGGGTCTCGCCGCGGGCTTCGGCGTCGTGGGCGGCGTTGGCCAGTTCCTTCAGGTTTTCTATGCGGCTGAAGGCCTCCGGCGAGCCTTCGGTTTCCAACGCCTTGATGTAGCCGGTGCGGTCGAGGAGGAAACGGATCAGCTCGGGGAGAGTGGCCGCGTCTCCGGGCTTGCGAAAGGCTCTCCCGCGCCCTTTTTCTTCTTCCGCGGCTTCATCATCGTCCGCTTCAGCGTCAGGGTTGGGTGGAGTTTGAATCCCAGGCGCCCGGCGTTTCTGCTGAGCCGCGAAGGGCGAAAAGCTTGTGGCTTCGAGATGCGGAAGGCCGTTGTCTTCCGTGCGGGCTGAGTCTGCCGTGACCGCGCCGAACTCGAAGCCGGTATCTGAATCTTCAGTTGCGGCAACATCGGCGGAGAGCTTGCCGGCAAAGTCAGGGTCCATCATGGCTTGGGCGTCGAGAATCAGTTGGCGGAAGGAGTCGATGGCCATCAACGCACGGGTGGGGATGAGGCGATTCGAAATAGCGGCGGAAAGGGCGTCCCAGGTGGACTGGCCGATTTCCAAAGCCAGCCGCTCCAGAGTTTCGAGGGAGGTTTTGCCGATGCCGCGGGCCGGGGTGTTGATAACTCGCTGCAAGGCCATCGAATCGTGGGGGTTGCGGATGAGGCGAAGATAGGCGAGCAGGTCTTTGATCTCGGCTCTCTCGTAAAAGCTGAAGCCGCCAACCATGGTGTAGGAGATGTTATAACGGCGCAGAGCCTCCTCAACCAGCCGCGATTGGGCGTTGGTGCGGTAGAGCACGGCACAGTGCTGCTCCGCGCCGGTTTCGGACAATTTCCCCTGGCGCAAGAAAGCCTGGATGCGATCGGCGATGAAAAGTGCTTCGTTTTCGCCGTCAGGAGCCTCGTAATACCCGATCAGCGAGCCGCCCTGGCGATCTGTCCAGAGCTTCTTGCCCTTGCGGCGGATGTTGTTGGCGACCACGGCTCCGGCAGCTTCCAGAATGTTCTGCGTGGAGCGGTAGTTCTGCTCCAGCCGGACGATGCGGGCGTTGGGAAAGTCTTTTTCAAACTCCAGAATGTTGCGGATGTCGGCGCCGCGCCACGAATAAATGCTCTGGTCCTCGTCGCCGACGGCGCAGACGTTTTTCCGCTCGCCGGCCAGCAGCTTCATCAACTCGTATTGGGGACGGTTGGTGTCCTGGTACTCGTCGACCAACAGATAGAGGTAGCGGCGTTGGTAGCGCTCTCTGGCCTCCGAGGAAACTTTAAGCAGGCGAACAGCTTCCAGCAGCAAGTCGTCGAAGTCGAGGGCGTTGCACTTGCGCAGCTCGGCCTGGTAGCCCTGGTAGATGTGGGCGATGCGCTCGCCGTTAGGGTCCTTGGAGGAGAGGTAATACTCCTGCGGATCGACCATGTGATTCTTGGCCCAGGAGATGCGGCCCAGAACCGCGCTCGGTTTGAGCTGCTTGGTGTCCAGGCCCATGCGCTTCATAATCTGCTTGACGACGGCCTGCTGGTCGTTCTCGTCGTAAATGGCAAAGGCGCGGGTTAGGCCAACGCCATTGACCTTCAGAGCCTCGATGTCGCGGCGTAAAATACGGACGCAAAAGGAGTGAAAAGTGCACAGAAGCGGCTTGGCAAGGGAGGAATGGCCCAGAAGCCGGTCGACGCGCTCGCCCATCTCGCTGGCAGCCTTGTTGGTGAAGGTGACGGCCAGGATGGAATCCGGTGCGACGCCCTTCTCTTGAATGAGCCATGCGATGCGGCTGGTAATGACGCGGGTCTTGCCCGAGCCCGCCCCAGCCAGAATCAGCAGTGGGCCCTCTGAGGCTTCGACTGCTGCGCGCTGTTCGGGATTCAGATTGTCGGCTAGCGGCTGCAAGGGGCAAGTCCAGGCGGGAAGGGTCCTGTGACTAGTGTACCGGCTGGGGGTCGAGAGAGTTGTGTGCTCGCCCAGCAGCGCCCGTCGAGTGCGCCGGCGGTTTCCTGTTACGCGACTGTTGACGACGAGAGTAACTGCCGTGTGGCCGGTGATACATCCAGAACACGTTCCAGAGGCAATCCAAATTCCCCTGGCCCTGATGCCAGCGCCGCAACCCTGCTGGCGGGTGGCCCCGGTCCCTTGTAGTTGGGGACCGGGGAGACACCAGAGACAGCGATCAGACTATAGGAGATCCCGATCCTTCTTACGATCAGTATTTTGAGGCAAGCTATTGTCTAAATTGACCATTTTAAATAAATTGGACAAAATGTACATTTTCTGATAGGCTATATTTATGCCGACCGTATCCGCAACTCATGCCAAGCAGAACTTCGCCGCCATACTCGACCAGTCTCAACGCGAGCCGGTGCGCATCCAACGTCATGATCGCGAGGTAGCCGTGTTGGTGTCTGCCGATGAGTATGAGCGTATTCATCAACTCCGCGTTAAAGAGCTTATTCGCCTCAGCGAGGAGAATGGCCGGTACGCAGAATCACAGGGCATGACCGATGAACTGCTTGAGCAACTGCTGGCTGATTAGGGATGAACCAGCGGATTGTTGTCGATACGAATGTGTATGTCAGTCTGTTTATTCGCCCCGAGTCTGTTCCGGCACGAGCGGTGGTAAAGGCGTGGCGGCAAGACAAGACACTGGTTTCGTTGGAGACCTGGACTGAATTGCGCATTGTTCTCAAGCGGCCAAAACTGGCTCGCTATATTGAATCCGGTTTGCTGGACCCATTTCTACGCAATGTATGGACCGTGGCAGAACCGATTACCATTCCATCCCCTATCCGCGCCTGCCGCGACCCCAGGGACGACAAATTTCTGGAGGTCGCCGTGCATGGGCGGGCTGATCTGATCGTGACCGGCGATGCGGACCTGCTGGCGCTGAATCCGTTTCGAGGGATTGTGATTCTGACACCTGCCGATTATCTGAAGCGCAAATAGAATCGGACGTCGAGCGGTTATTCTGAAGAAACCATGACATCATCCAAACATCCTCTTCGCCGCGTGGCAGTGTTCTGCGGCTCGGCAAACGGAAACAACCCAGCATTTGTAGCCGAGGCTCGCGCTCTGGGCGCGGCGATTGCCGCCGCAGGGCTGGGGCTGGTCTATGGCGGGGCGAGCGCCGGTCTGATGGGCACGATTGCCGATGCGGCGCTAGCCGGCGGCACGGAGGTGATTGGCGTGCTGCCTGCGGTGCTGATGCGAAAGGAAATTGCGCACCCCAGGCTGACCCGGCTGGAGATGGTGGAAACCATGCATCAGCGAAAGGCGCGCCAGGTGGAGCTGGCCGATGCGTTTCTGGTGTTGCCGGGCGGTTACGGAACGATGGACGAGATGATCGAGGTGGTCACCTGGGCGCAACTCGGTATGCACACCAAACCCTGCATCCTGATCAATACCGCTGGGTATTGGGACGGGCTACTGGCTTTTCTCGACACTGCGGTTGCGGCGGGGTTCGTGAAGGCGAAGAACCGGGGGCTGGTGCAAGTGGCCGCCAACGCTCAAGAGGCGGTCAAAATGGTGTTGGGAAGTTAGCTCCGTTGCATCGCCTATGGTTCCCAGCAGATACGTAGTCTTACGCTCTTAGGGCAGATTCGCAATTGCCGTACCGGAAACGCCAGCCGGCAATTCCTTGATCCCATCCGCGACGGAATTCACGACCGATTTGCAGATTATTACCTTCCAATGGCGCACAATCTCAATCAGTGGTCCGAGCGGGAAAAGAGGTCAAACTGTGGCTGAGTGCCGAATGAGGTCGAGCGGGTACGGGAAAGCTCTGCCTCTGCACCAGTTCCTTACCGGGGGAAGACCCCCCACCCCCTACCCCCCCCTACCCCCCGGGGGTATAGTTTCCCTTTTCTTCCCTTTATAAACCGTAAAGCTATGAAATTAAATGCAATTTCCGGCTAATGTCGCAGTCCATCTGGATACAGCAATCTCGGAATTATCGTAGACGAGGTAGTTTCGCCGCTGACGCCCAAGTTCGGCGTTCTTCGCAGCCATTTTCGTATACTCAACCTAGTCATATGTCGACTCATCTGGACAGAATTCTAGCGACGACGCGAGCCACGGTGGCCGCGGCCAGGGCGCGTGTTCCTCTGGCGGAATTGGAACGGCTGGCCGCTGCTCACGAGCCGCGCGGCTGGTGTGCGGCTCTGCGCAAGAAGGCTGCCAGCGGACCAGCGGTGATTGCCGAGATCAAGAAAGCTTCACCATCGAGAGGGCTGATTCGCGCTGATTTCGATGTGGAGAGGCTGGCACGGAATTATTTCGCGGGAGGCGCGGCCGCGCTTTCCGTGTTGACCGACGAACCGTTTTTTCAGGGCAGCCTGAAGAACCTGGAACTGGCCTCGGCTGCGGTTCCTCTGCCTTGCCTGCGCAAGGACTTCGTGGTGGACGAGTATCAGATTGTGGAGGCTCGCGCGCACCACGGAGACGCAATCCTGCTGATTGCCGCCGCGCTCAGCGACGGCGAGCTTCAGCGCTTTTCTCAGAAGGCGCACAGTCTTTCACTGGATGTGCTGGTCGAAGTCCACACTGCGGAAGAACTGGACCGCGTCCTCTCTAAGCTGGGCGAGAGTGGGGCCGATGCGATTGGGGTGAACAACCGTAACCTGAAAACCTTTGAAGTGCGCCTTGAAACCTCGCTCGAACTGGTGGAGCGGATTCCGGCGGCCGTGGTGCGCGTGGCGGAGAGCGGCATCGCGACGCCGGGAGACTTGGCGCGGCTTCGCGCGGCGGGCTTCGAGGCTTTTTTGATCGGCGAGAGCCTGATGCGCCAACCCGATCCCGGTGCGGCGCTCAAGGCGCTGCTGGCCGCAACCGTCGCAACCTGAGCCGCCAGAAAAGGAGCAGCCTGATGAGCATCTGGATCAAAATCTGCGGCAACACTTCGCTTGAGGATGCGCTGCTGGCTGCTGAAGCCGGGGCAGACGCGGTTGGATTCGTCTTTGCGCCCAGCCCGCGGCAGGTGACGGCGGAACAGGTGGCGGCCATTACTCCGCACTTGCCGGCAACGGTGGAGAAGATCGGCGTCTTTGTCGATGCGCCGCTGGAAGAGATCGTCTCCATGGTTCAAGCCTGCGGGCTGACCGGCGTGCAACTGCACTTCAACGCGGAGCTAGGGCTGCCGGCCAGGCTCCACGAGCGCCTGGGAGCTGACGTGCGCATTCTGCGCGTGGTGCGCTTTGGCGCGGAGACCGCCGAGCAGTGCGCAGCCGAGATTGCCGAGTGCAGTCAGAATCCGTATGTGGACGCGGTGCTTGTGGACTCGAAGATGACCGAGGCCGCCGGCGGCTCCGGCCTGCCCTTCGACTGGATTGAAGCGCGTAAAGCGATCTTTGAGAATGCGGAGGCGAGGAAGCGCCTGATCGTGGCGGGCGGGCTGACCCCGGCAAACGTAGCCGATGTCATTGGCTTGTTGCGTCCCTGGGGCGTGGACGTAGCTACTGGCGTGGAAGCTACGCCGGGCCTCAAGAATGCAGCCAAGGTGAGGGAGTTTGTGAATCGCGCGAGGGC
>JBEKFS010000156.1:0-7735 GCA_050013195.1 Occallatibacter sp. | reverse complement strand
CTTATCGTATCGCTTTGCGCCCCCGCACGGGGCTTGTGCGTTTTCCCCTCCGAAACGAAGCAATCCGCGGCCCCGGCGAACGCCCCGCGTCTCTTCGAAGTGTGATTTTCCTCACATACAACCATGAGAGGGACCCATGTACCTTCAGGATCACGCGGAGTGTTCCAGATCACATTAGCGCGGCCTTCCTAAATCCCCTGGCAACGGCGTTGTGGAGAGAGTTAGATGAGTGTTTTCAAGGATGCAGGGCATCTTTTCCGGTTTGCAGGGCTATTCGTCCTCGCTTTCCTGGTCTTTCTGGTGGTGCGCCACTACGTTGTGCCCAAAAGCTTTGGGCAGTATGGGCACTATCGCGGAGCGGCGATCGACGAAATTGCGGCGCGACCGGTGAAGTTTGCCGGCCATGAGACCTGCGAGACCTGCCACTCGGATGTGGCGGATAAGAAGAAGATCGGCAAGCACGCGCATGTGAATTGCGAGGCCTGCCACGGAGCGCTGGCCGGCCACGTCAACCATATGATGGGGACGGATTCCCCGGCCGCAAGCGCTGGATCTGGGGCACCCACACAGCTCGCGGACGACCCTTCGCTGGAGAAGCCCGTTCTGCCGGATACGGCGGTGCTCTGCGTTCGCTGCCATACGGCCAGCGCCGCCAAACCCAAAGGCTTTCCGCAGATCGATCCGGCAAACCACTACCAAGGCACTTCGTGCAAAACATGTCATCAGCCACACAGCCCCGGCATCGATGCGGGAGGTGCAAAATGAAGATTTCTCGGCGTCAAATGCTGATTCTGTTGCCGGCTGCAGCGGTTGCCTGGGAGTCGGTGCTGGCCGGAACTCCGGAAGACTCGCCCAACTATAAGATGACCGACCACTGGTGGGGCATGTTGATCGACATTCCCAAGTGCATCGGCTGCGGCAACTGCGTGCGCGCCTGCCAGACGGAGAACGACGTGCCGGATGGATTCTTTCGCACCTGGGTCGAGCGCTACCATCGGACGGACTGGCCCATGACCGAAACCGGACCCATTACGACCAACCCCCTGATCGCGCCCGAGGTCATCTCGCCCAAGGGCGGCAAGGAAGGATTCCCGGTTGCCACCGATGAGAGCGGGAAATACTTCTTCGTTCCCAAACTGTGCAACCACTGCGCGGATTCCCCATGCACGCAGGTGTGCCCGGTGGGAGCCACTTTCATCAGCCCGGATGGCGTGGTATTGGTGGACCAGAAGTACTGCCTGGGTTGTGCCTATTGCGTGCAGGCCTGCCCTTATGGCTGCCGCTACATTCATCCCACAAAGGAAGTTGCCGACAAGTGCACGCTCTGCTACCACCGGATTACCAAAGGGCTGACAACCGCCTGCTGTGAAGCCTGCCCCACCGGGGCGCGCCAACTGGTTGATCTAAAGGATCCAAAAGACCCGATTCACGAATTTCTGAAGACTCACACCGTGCAGGTGTTGAAGCCGCAGATGGCCACCGGCGCGAAGCTCTTCTACAACGACCTGGACGGTTCGGTACGGTAAAAACAGCTATTAGCTTTTAGCTATCAGCTATTAGCTTGTTTTTTCAGTAGCTGAGTTTCAAGGCTCCATAAAGTGGAGCCATTCGCTGTTAGCTAAAAGCTAATAGCTAAAAGCTAGTTGAGTGAGGGTTTATGAACGGTGTTGAAGGCTACATGTATCCCAACGAAATCACTCTCTATTGGAGTGTGCTGATCGTTTTATACCCCTTCATCACGGGGCTGGTTGCGGGCGCATTCATTCTGGCGTCGCTGGAGCGCGTCTTCCGTGTCGAGGCGGTGAAACCCACCTACCGGCTCGCGCTGCTGACAGCTCTGGCCTTCCTGCTGGTTGCGCCGCTGCCGCTGGTTTTGCATCTGGGTCACCCATTCCGCTCGCCGGAGATGTACTTCACTCCCCACAGCACCTCCGCCATGGCCATGTTCGGCTATGTGTACATGTGGTATCTGATGGCCGTGCTGGTCTTCGAGATATGGCTGGACTACCGGCGCGAGATCGTACACCTGTCGCAGTCCAGCAAGGGGTTGCTGCGCCAGGTCTATCGGGTAATGACGCTCGGCTCGACGAACATCAGCCAGCGCTCACTGGCCATCGACGAACGTGTGGGCTGGATTGTGACTTTGATCGGCATTCCCTCCGCCTTTTTGCTGCACGGATACGTAGGCTTTATCTTCGGCTCCATCAAGGCCAATCCATGGTGGTCTTCGCCGTTGATGCCGGTGGTCTTTATCTTCTCGGCCATGGTGTCGGGAGTTGCCGGTGTCATGCTGCTCTACATGGCAATTTCCAAACTGCGCAGGCAAAAGATCGATATGCGATGCGTGGACACCATCGCGATGTATATGTTCTATATCTTCATCATCGACTTCAGCCTGGAGATGCTGGACCTGGTGCACCGTATCTACGAGGCCGACGAATCCTTCCGCAGCCTGGATTTCATGGTCCACACGCAGCTCTACTTTTCACAGATCGTAGTCCAGATCCTGCTGGGCACGGTCACGCCGCTGGCACTTCTCTTCCTGACACAAGTAGTGAAGCTGCCGGAGATCGCCCGCAAGCGCATCTACGTCATCTCCGGATGCCTGGCCCTGATCGGCGTCTTCGCCATGCGCTGGAACGTGGTGATCGGCGGACAGTTATTCTCCAAGAGTTTTCTCGGTTACACGACCTATAAGATGGGCCTGGTGACCAAGGAGGGTCTGCTGATGGCAATCTTCCTGACCATCCTGCCGCTGGTCTTCTTGTGGGTGCTGGTAAAGTTGCTGCCGCCGTGGCCTGAAAAAAGCGCGCACGCGCCGGCCGCCGGAGACTAGCGCGCGACAGAACTCCTTTTCCTCGGGTGGAACTCATGGGCAATCTTCCCGACGCACTCGAACAACTCACGGCGCGCCTTGCAGCACTGGAGCGTCGCGTCGCTCTGCTCGAAGATCCCTCCATGTTGCCTCGCGCGCCGGAGCCGCTTGTTCAGCCTCTTATTCCGCCTGTTGCTCCGCCTGTTGCCGAGACAAGCGAAGGGCTCTCCCTCGCGCACTCCGGCGGCGCCTTTTCCGTGCTGGGCAAGGCCATGCTGGGTATTGCCGGAGCATACCTGCTACGTGCCGTGGCGGAATCCAGCTCTCTCCCCAAGCTGGCAATAGCCGCCGTTGCAATTGTTTATGCGCTACTGTGGCTGGTGGCCGCGTCGCGCGTTCCGGCTGAAAAATGGTTTTCCAGCACTATCTACGCCGGCACTTCGGCCCTGATTCTCGCTCCCATGCTCTGGGAACTGACCCTGCGCTTCAAGGTATTGCCCGCACCGGCCACCGCCGCCATCCTGGGCGTATACGTGATTGTGGCCACGGCTCTGGCCTGGAAGAAATATTTGGCGCCGGTCCTTTGGGTGGCCTATCTTGCCGCAGCCACCGCTGCACTCGCCCTGTCCGTGGCCACGCACCAACTTCTGCCCTTTATCGCCACGCTGATTTTGATGGCGATGATCAGCGAGTACGCTGCCGCGCGCAGCCATCGGCTGAGTGTGCGGCCCCTGACGGCTATGGCCGCGGATGCAGCCATCTGGGCGCTGATCTTTATCTACTCCAGCCCCGTGAGCACGCGCATGGATTACCCGGCGCTGGGCACAGCAACCTTGCTCTTGCCCGGCTGCCTTCTCTTCCTTATTTATGGTGTCAGCGTAGTCCTTCGCACTATGATGCTCGGCTATAATATCTCCGCCTTTGAAACCGGCCAGGCGATGATTGCGTTCTTGCTGGCCGCATCAAGCGTGCTCTGCTTAACGCCCGGCAGCGGAGCAATTGTCATGGGTGCGGTTTGCCTTCTGTTCTCGGCTGCATGTTACGCGACAGCCTTTCGCCTGTTGAGCATAGCCGCTGAAAACCGCAACTTCCACGTCTTCGCCGCGTGGGCCGCGAGCCTCTTTCTGGCCGGAAGCCTGTTGTGCCTGCCGCCGTTCTGGCTGGCAACGTGCCTGGGCCTAGCTGCGATTGCCGCCACCGTTCTCGCAACTCGCATGACGCTCCGCTTTCATGGCCTGGTGTTTCTACTGGTGGCAACGATTGCGTCGGGGCTGCTGGAATATTCATTTCATGCGCTGGCCGGAACCCTGCCCGCGAAGCTGGATGCAAGCGTCTGCATCGTTTCGCTCTGTGCTTTTGTTTGCTATGCAGCCGGCAAGCATCTCCCTCAGGAAAACTGGAAACCGCAGCTTCTTCATATGGCAACGGCGGCTCTGGCGGTCTTCACGCTGGCTTCGCTGTTGGTAGAGGGCCTTCTTTGGCTCTCCGCGCTGCACATGACTCCCAATGCGCCTTACGTTGCATTCATTCGCACGCTGATTCTCTGCGCCCTGGCCCTTGCGCTCGCCTTTGCCGGCTCTCGCTGGCGCCGCGTTGAGCTGACGCGCATAGCCTACGCCACGCTGGGGCTGGTCGCCGCCAAGCTGCTCTTTGAAGACCTGCGCCTTGGCCACCTGGAATTTATCGCCGCCGCCTTCTTTCTCTTCGCGATAACACTGATTGCGGTTCCGCAGATGGCGCACAGAAAGAAAAAGGTGTAGGTCTACATCGGCGCAAAGAACGACGGATTTTTCCAAAACAATAAAAACCCCAGGTCCCGGAATCGAAACCTGGGGTTTTCAGAATGTAAGCCAACTATCAGCGATAGATCTGCGGCTCATAATGCGGCGGAGGAATCTCCGGCCGGATAATAGGCTCGTGGGGAATGGGGCGAGGCTTTGGTGTGTGCCATGCCACTTCTCTCAGCTTCAGCTTGCTGATGTGTACGTCGTAACCGGTTCCGGGCAGCAGCGATTCCAGCACAAAAGTCTCCGTGCCACCGGCTCGTAGTTCGCGGTAACGGTAGACGCCCACGTCTCCCTCGCTGGTTTCCGTGCCACCCGAGGGAGCGTCAAGAAAGCGCTGCGCATCGGCTACGGTGGGTGCGGCGTGGCTTCCGCCCTCTGTCAGGCTCTCGGCCGCGTAAGACCGCACCAGTTTGGTCCAATAGCGGCTGAGCAAATCGGTGTCGACAAACAGGTCGGCCCATACAATCTCGCCGCGCACCGCAACCACCACGCCTATGGCACCCTCCTTGCGAAGCTGCGCGATCACCTGCTCCCGCGCCTTCATCACCGGAGCTGCGGCCTCATCCACCTTGGCGCTCACCGAGCTGTCTTCCATGGCCCTGGCATAGCTGGTGGTTCCCATCGAACGAGCGTACCCAGCGCCCGATCCGCTGTCCATTGCCATGCCGGCGGAGGGAGCAGACGCCATCGCCATCTGATTGATGCTTCCCCGCACGGAGTTCCACACTTCCTGCTGATCCTTGGCCACCATGGCTCGCTCCCGCACGCTGGGCTGCACCATGAAGCTGTGAGCGGGCGCCTTGGCTGATGCGCCGAAGGTGGACGAGCTCGCGGTCCATCGTCCCGGCTCGATGCAGAAAACTCCCAGATCAATGGGCTCGCTGCCGGCCGGCACAATGCGGTCCTTGGCGATTACCCTGTCCTGCTTGCCCCCGGTAACGATCTCGCCGGCCAGCAGCAGCAGAGGCTTGTCGGAGTTGTTCACCAGCACCAGCGTGTTCACCTCGTCGCCGCGATAACCTTCGTCGTGATGTGGATACTGCGGATAACCGTCACCGCGATAAGGCGGAACGCCGATCATTCCCCTTTGCCGCACCATTCCCTGCGCGCGGCCGGCCTCGGTCACTTCCACCTGGCCGCTCTTGATGCCCTCGTCCAAAGTGATAAATGGCGTTGCGCCACCGGTCTTGCCGCTGGCCCGGACCACCGGAAAGAGAAGCAGATTGCCGCTCTCGATGGGAGCCAGCACCTTGTAGTAACCATTCGCCGTTTCCTGCGGCCCGCCAGCAGCCTGCACTCCACCTTTTTCGACAAACGTCGCAAGCGCCAACACTAACGCGCTTACCAAGCCCAACCTGCCCAGATTCTTCATAACGCTCCTCCGCCGGGAAACCGGCTACTGAATCAGGAACGCAGACCTACAGATTTCTTGCAAAGTTTTTTTAGCAGGCATCCTGGCGTATCGTGAGGACGTGGGGATTTCGCCCTCCCAACCCGTTGAGGTGAGCGCTACGGCCGGCATCCACGCCGAGCCAGTGACGATCCATAGTCCGTTGCTGGATGAACTCTGGCACGAATCCGGCGCGTCTGCCTATGGCCTGGAGCGAGAGCAGTTCAGCGAAATCCTGGAACGCATCGCGGCGGCGCAGAATTACGGCCTGGAGCCGGGAGAGATAGCTTCGCCGCGGCAGCAGAGCAGTTTTTTTCGTGGCCTCCGGCTCGCCGACCTGGTATTGGCGCGAGCCTGCGCAAACGGCCATCAGGGCGCATGGGAACATTTCATAGCCCTCTACCGCCAGCCGCTGACGCGCGCCGCGATTGCCATTACGGGCAGCGAAACTCTGGGCTGCGACCTGGCCGATCAACTCTACGCGGAGCTCTATGGGCTGACGACCCGCGACGGCGTGCGACGCAGCCCACTGGACTCCTATCGTGGAAAAGGTTCATTGATG
The DNA here is from genome assembly GCA_050013195.1 of Occallatibacter sp. GTDB lineage: Bacteria > Acidobacteriota > Terriglobia > Terriglobales > Acidobacteriaceae > Telmatobacter. The sequence continues at coordinate 1,181 of JBEKFS010000156.1, read as the reverse complement.
GGCTGGCTCCGGACCACGCTGGCCCAGCGCCATGTCGATCATCACCGCCGCACTCGACGCGAACTTCCGCTCGACGATCCGGCAGTCGGCTATGAACCTCCGGCAGCGATTTCAGAACCGCAGAAACCTGCCGCCGAACTACTGCTCCTGGGCAAGGCTATTGAAGAGACTCTCCGCCAACTGGCCGCCGAGGAGCGATTTTTGCTGGCCGCCTACTATCTGGACGAGCGAACCCTGTTGGAGATCGCCCCTCTACTACACGTTCATGAAGCAACGGTGAGTCGCAAACTACACCGGGTAACCGGCGAACTCCGGAAGCAGGTCATTCGAAATCTGCAAGCGCAGGGGTTGAGCAAGCCCGCCGCCCAGGAGGCTCTGGGCGCAGATCCGCGTGATCTGGATTTGAATCTGAAGAAAATACTGCAATTTTCCTCGCTGGATGCGTTCCAAGAGAAGGCTGCAAAGTGAATTCAACTTCCCAACTCGATCTTCATCCCGACGCCGACAGCCTCAACGCCTTTGTCGAGCAGGCCCTCCGACGCAGAAGCTTCTGCCCGGGTTCCGGCATCCCGGCCCACAGCGCAACCCAAAGCATGGTTCTGGAACTGGCGCTTTGCCTGGGTTCCAGCTGCGGCGATGGCAGCGGTGCTGGCGATGGTGGTCACCCTTCATCCATGGCGCACGACGCAAATGCCGGAACTGGCCAAGGTCGTGCCGCTCCGTGATGAGGCTGTTTCCCCACCACTCCCGCAGCAACAGGCAAGCGCTGGAGCAGCGCATGGAATTGAGCCGCCGCGCACTACGAAGCCCGTTGCCGGAAATGGCATTTTTCACGCGAATCACACGCCAATAGGAAATATTGCGCCAGCGCCTCCGGCCACACCCTCTGTTGATTTCAGTGAAATCGCGCCATCGGCAGGTGTGGGCCAAGCTTTTGCACCGTCTTCCACTGCGTCAGCACCGCGACAGGTGACCTCTGCTCAATACCAGCCTGAGCCGGCTGTAGCCGCCTGGCAGCAGGAACAGCAGAGGACGACCGGCGCATACGCGGCCAGTGCAAATACCTCGCCGGTTTCTCAAAAGAGCATGCGAATGGAAACATACTCCGCCAACACCAGCCACCCCGCTGCGGGTGGCTCGGCGGGGCCGCGGATGGCACAGCAGTCACAGTCCGCGCCTTC
>JBEKFS010000155.1:0-13362 GCA_050013195.1 Occallatibacter sp. | reverse complement strand
GCAAAATACTCCGCGTAATTTCTTGCGCCCGGCTCGTTGATCGTGGCGCGCCACACCCGCGCGTTCTCGAACCCGGCGCCCAGGTTTGTCAAATCAACTGGATGGCTATAGGTCACATTCTGATTCATAAACAGAATCGACTGATTCGCGATCAGCGACTTGCTGAACTCATCCAGCTTGGTCAGATTCGCGCCCAGAATTAGCGGCGAGCGCGCAATCGCCCACAGCGTGAACTCCGTCTGCTGTTCGTCGTGCGTCAGCCGCGATTGGCGCGCCTCGCCCCAGCCCGGATGCGGCCCAAGCCAACCCCACGGCAGCATATCCGCGTCCGGCCAATTGCCCTCCCGCGCATAGGTAAACCACTTGGCCAGCCGGTCGAAGGCGTCGCGCACGCCGAAAGGAAACTCGCTGCCGGTCTTATGCTCGAATGTCCATCCATCCCAGTGATCGTCGCTGATGCGCCACATCTGCGCCATCTCGGCTACCTCGGCCGCATGTTCCAGTTGCGTTGGCCCCGGCGAAAGACTCAGTACAATTGGCCGCCCCGTCTTGCGGATCGCCGCAGCAATCTGCTGAATCTCGGTGGGCCGGTAGGGGTGGTCCGCGATGCAATCGACCTTGATGAAATCGATGCCCCAGCCCGCATAGAGCTTTAGCATTGAGTCGTAATACGCCTGCCCGGCCTCGTTGTCCATCACGCCATAGTTGCCGTCATCCCACGGGCAGGTCTCCGTAGTGTCAGCCGCATCCGCCGCGTGAAACTTCGACCCGGCAATGGGCAAATTATCTTTCACCGCCTGTTTGGGAATCCCGCGCACAATATGGATCCCGAATTTCAGCCCTTGCTTGTGCACCCACGCAGCCAGCGGCTTGAATCCCGCATCATCTGCCGAAGAAGGAAACCGGCTTGCCACCGGAAGCAGAATCCCATTCGCGTCCAGCAGATACTTTCTCTCCGCCAGGTTCGCGCCCAGGGGGTTATCCATGTACCACCCCTCGTCGATCACCACATACTGCCACCCCAGATCCTTGAATCCGGCCAGCACCTTTGCATTGGCCTTGAAATCAGCCTCGTTGATGGTGAACCCATAAGCGTCCCAACTGTTCCACCCCATCGGCGGCGTGGGCGCGGGGCTCTGAGCGTGACTTAGGGTTGCGGCTGCGAGAAAGGCAAAAAGCGCGGCGAAAAACCAGCATAGGCGTTCCATGCGGGAAAGATACCATAACCGCCGGTTCAACCGCATGGGATGGGTGCCCCATCATCGCGAGTGCCCCAGGTTCGGCGCAGTCTAACCGCGTCTAACCTGGGATATCTATAACTAAAGTTTTTATGCCTTTTAAAGCCCTCAGCCGGATTTCCATCCTTGCGACGTTCCTGTATTTGCCGCAAGCGCCTACAATTGAATCTTCACCGGCCAGCTCTTCCAAATCTCCGCGCAATAATCTCGAATCGCCCGGTCGCTGGAGAATTTCCCAATCCGCGCCACGTTCAGGATTGACATGCGCGTCCATGCCTCCTGATCTGTGTAGGCCGCGCTCACCCGGTCCTGGCAATCGACATACGATTGATAATCGGCCAGCAGCATATAGTCATCGGCGGCCAGCAGTGAATTCACAAGAGGCTCAAAGAGCATCCTGTCGCCACGCGAGAATTCGCCGTTAGAGAGCGAAACCAGCACCTCCCGCAGCATTGTATTGGCCTCAAAGAGCGCACGCGGATAGTAGCCCTCTCGCTTGCGGCTCTCCACCTCGAGAGCCGTCAGCCCGAAGAGGAAGAAGTTCTCCGCACCCACCTCCTCGCGAATTTCGATGTTGGCACCGTCCAGCGTGCCGATGGTCACCGCGCCATTCATGGCAAACTTCATGTTCCCGGTTCCTGACGCTTCCTTTCCGGCCAGAGAAATCTGTTCGCTTAGGTCTGCCGCCGGATACACCCTCTGCCCCAGCTTCACGCTGTAATCGGGCAGAAAAATTATTTTCAGCCGGCCCCGCACCAGCGGATCAGAGTTGATGGCCTCGCCCACCGAGTGAATCAGCTTGATGATCAGCTTGGCCATGCGATAACCCGGCGCGGCTTTGCCGCCGAAGATGAAGGTCCGTGGCGTCACCTCCACATCCGGGTCGCGCTGAATGCGCTTGTAGAGCGTGAGGATGTACAGAATCAGAATGTGCTGCCGCTTATATTCATGCAGCCGCTTCACCAGCACGTCGAAGATCGAATCCGGATCAATCGCAATTCCCAACCGGTCATGAATGTATGTGGCGAGCTGCAGCTTGTTGTGCCGCTTGATGGCTCGCCACTCCGCGCAGAACACCGGATCGTCTACCAGCGGCTCCAGCTTGCGCAGCTTATCCAGATCCCGCACCCAGCCCGAGCCGATTCGCGCGGTCAACAGTTGCGCCAGCCGCGGATTGCTCAACCGCATCCAGCGCCGCGGCGTCACTCCGTTCGTCTTGTTGCTGAACTTCTCCGGCGTCAGCGCGTAAAAATCGCTCAGCACATTGGTCTTCAGCAACTCTGTGTGCAGCGCGGCCACGCCGTTGATGGCATGGCTGCCCAGCGCGGCCAGGTGCGCCATGCGCACAAACTTCTCGCCTGCTTCGTTGATCAGTGAAAGCCTCTGCACGCGCCCCTCGTCACCGGGAAACTTGGCGCGCACATTCTCCAGATGCCGCCGATTGATCTCGTCGATGATCTCCAGGTGCCGCGGCAGCAGCGCGCCAAACAGGCTCCGTGGCCACTGCTCCAGCGCCTCCGGCAGCAGCGTGTGGTTGGTGTATGAGAGCGTGTGCCCGGTTACGTTCCAAGCCGCGTCCCACTCCATCTCATGCTCGTCGATCAGCAGCCGCATCAACTCCGCCACCGCAATTGCCGGATGCGTGTCATTCATCTGGATGGCGAAGTTGCGGTGCAGCTCAGCCAGCGGACGTTTCTGCGTGGACTGTATCTTCAGAATGTGTTGCAAGCTGCACGAGACAAAGAAAAACTGCTGCGCCAGCCGCAACTGCTTTCCCTGAACGCCCTCATCATTGGGATAAAGAATCTTCGAGATGTTCTCGCTCGACACTTTGTCAGCCACCGCGCCCAGAAAATCTCCATGGTTGAAGGTTTCGAAATCGAAACTCTCCACCGCCTGCGCCGCCCACAGACGCATGGTGTTGGCCGTGTTGGTGCGGTAGCCCAGAATCGGCGTGTCATGCGGAACCCCGCGCACCAGCTTTTGCGGAATCCATTCTACGCGCACCTTCCCTTTGGCGTCGGTATGCTTTTCCGTGCGACCGCCCATCTTCACTTCGAACGCATCCTCAGGCCGCTCTAGCGCCCAGGGATTGCCCAACCGCAGCCATTTGTCGGTCGACTCCACCTGCCAGCCGTCGCGAATCTGCTGGTCAAAGATTCCATACTCATAGCGAATGCCGTAACCAATCGCCGGAATATCCAGCGTGGCCAGCGAATCCATGAAGCACGAAGCCAGCCGGCCCAGCCCGCCATTTCCCAGTCCCGGCTCCTCTTCCTGCTCGATCAGTACGCTCAGGTCCAGGCCCAACTGCTTCATTGCCTGCTCGGTCTCGCCGTAGATGCCCAGGTTGATCAGGTTGTTGGCCAGGTGAGGCCCAGTCAAAAACTCCGCTGATAAATAGCAAACCACCCGCACATCCTGCGCCTGGTAGTTCTTCACCGTCTGAATCCACCGCTCCACCAGCCGGTCTCGAACAGTGTGCGCCAGAGCCATGTAAAGGTCGTTCACAGTCGCCCGCTCAACGCTCCGTCCCTGCACAAAAAACAGGTTGTCTAGAAACGATTGCGCCAGGTCCTCGACTTTCAGGCCGGTTCTCTGGCCCTTGTTCGATCCAGTCGTGTGCGATCCCGCTTGCGGCAGCGTTACAGTTGCTGTTTCGATCATCGAATTCCTCATCTCCCCGAATCGGCACACAGCTCCCTCAAACGGAGAGTGTGCCCCCAACATAAGGCAGGACGCGTGAAATGACGATAGAAAAAGGGCCTAAGGAGATGGGGAAAGGCGCGCATGGCCCATTTTGAAAATCCTAATGCCGTTTTGGTGACTGCACCTTGGTCTGTTTGGAAGAGGCAGGCCGCTGCACGGATACAATGCGTAAAATATTATTCGAATCTTTTAAATCCCCTAAGGTATCTGTTTTGTTAGCGAATATACTCGCCGCAAAGGCTTCCCCGCCACGCAAAATACTCGAGATCGTTGATATTCGCTTTTTCCCTGAGTAGGGTTTTAATCGAAATGCTGGTTCCAATGCTGGTTTCTGCCATCACGGTAGCTCAGTACGCAAAATAATCACGGAGCCTCCTCCAGCGCAGAGCAGCGGCGGCAACAAGAACCTCTATAAGGAGTGAGTTTATGAAGAGTATTGCGCGTGTTGTGTATGTTGTATGCTTTGCGGTTCTACTCAGCGCCCCGGCGCTCACGCAGACGGCCGTCCCGCCCCCGCCCAGGCCCGCCGATAGTGGACCGTCGCTGGCAGCCACCATGCAATTCATCCAGGAGAGGGTCGGCCAACAGGGCAAGATCAATTTCGCCCTTTACGTTCACGACAACGCGGCTGGAAACGACTGGATCGTGCAAAAAGCCGTGGAATTCACTAACATTGTGCCTCACCCGGAAACCTGCATCCTCAACTTTCACTTCAAACTATGGCATGACGGATCGATTGCAACGGACCAGGATTTTTGGATCCCCTTCCGCGACGTGGAGGACGTGGTCATCCAGCCCGTCGAACAGTCGATCAAAGATGTTGACAACAAGGCTGGATACACCACCCGGAGCTACCGCTCCGACCCGCCCGTCTTTGCCCTGCGGGTGCGCCGCAAGGTGACCTTCAACGAATTCGATTTCACCGATGAGGATATGGCAAACCGCGTCGCCAAAGCTATGGTCCACGCCATAGAACTTTGCGGCGGCGGCAACAAAGACCCCTTCTAAAGAAGCCTTCGCCAAGGCCGACGCCCCCGGCTGTGATGAATAATCGGTCAAAGGCAGGATGCTGTCTTATGACGGGTTTATTTGAGCAATTCAATGCCGTTTTGGTGCCAGTGACTCAAACTGCCCGAAAGTTGACTAGCTGACTCTGGCCGTTATAATCCGCGAAATTTCTTTTGTATCTTTTCAATCCTTTAAGTCATTTGTTTTTGCTTGAGAATTGATGCGCTGCGACGGCTTCCCCGCCACGCAAAATGGTCCAGAGGTCATAATTAGGGGTTATCCTTCCTGAGTAGGGTTCTGTTCGAAGTGCTGATTTTGTCGCAAATTCCTGCCTTGGCGGCAGCCCAGTAACCAAAATCACGGAACCGCCGCCAGTGCAGAGCGGTGGTGGCAACAAGGACCTCTTCTAACTCATTCTAAGGAGCACCCCCATGAAACATGTTTTTCGACTTGAAGTTATTGTGTTCTTTGCGGCCCTGCTTAGTGCCCCCGCGTTTGCCCAGACCGCCGCCCCTCCTCCACCCAAGCCCGCCGGCAGCGGCCCCTCGCTGGAAGTCACCATGCAGTTCCTACAGGAAAAGCTAAGTGATATCGGCAAGGTCACGTTTCTCTCCTATACACAAAACACGCGCAATGGCAGCAATACCAGCGAAACCGACTCGATCGAGGTCAGTAACGTCGCCGTCAATGCGAATCAATGTCATATCACTTATCATTGGAAGGTGATCATGGATGGGCGCCTTGACCAGGATAAGAATTCCGGGATTCCGCTCCGCGACGTTCAGGACGTAGTGATTAAGCCCTACGCACAGTATCAAACCGAGCTGGATGCGAGCCTGGGCAATCCCCACATTCTTACCCCCTCCACAAATCCGCCATTATCGGCACTGCTGGTGCGCCGCGCGCATGGCGTCTATAACCTCTTTCCGATCGCCGATGCCGATACGGCCGATCGTATAGCCAAGGCCATGGTCCACGCCGTCGAACTCTGCGGCGGCGGCAACAAAACCCCCTTTTAAGGAACGAATGCCCTCTCCGCATGAGATGTAAACCTCTGCTCCCCGCGCCCCATGCGAGCTCCCCGCGCCCCATGCGATAAGCTGGTGTTTGCCTACATCGAAGGAGCAAGCAAACAATGAACGTGGTTTTAGGGGTTGATGGTGGAGGAACACACACCCGCGCCTCCATTGTGTCAGGTGAACAGGTTCTGGCTTACGCGGTGAGCGGTTCCATCAAGCGGCTGAGGGTAGGCGCGGAAGTCGCCGAAGACAACCTGCGTGCGCTGCTTAAAGAGGCCTTCGCCAAGGCCGGCATGACCGGCGTTCGCGCTGCCAGCGTTGGCGTGGCCTCTGCCTCCATGCCCGGCGTCAAAGAGTGGATCACGACGGTTCTGCTGGACTTCGGAGCGGAGCGAACCGAGGTTGTCGGCGACGAAACCATCGCCCTCGATGCGGCCTTTCGCGGCGGCCCGGGAATCCTGCAGATTGCCGGTACCGGATCCAATACCGTGGGCCGCGCGCCCGACGGCACCCGCGAAGGCGCCGGCGGCTGGAGTTCGCGCCTCGGCGATGAGGGTTCCGGCTACTGGATTGGCGTCAACAGCCTGCGTCGCGCGCTCCACGCCCGCGACCGCGAGCAGCCTACGCAAATCCTTGAAAAAGTAGGCGAAATCTGGGGCACGCCCACCCTGCGCGAATTGATCAACCTGGGCGACGGCACGCCCGGACCCGACTTTGCCGCGCTCGCGCCGGCTATCAATGAACTGGCTGATGCCGGCGATCCCGTCGCCAGGGAAACCCTCGCCCAGGCCGCGGCTGACCTGGTCGAGTTTGTGCTGCTGGTCCGCGCCAAGCTCCGCCGCAAACACAATATCGCCGGCGAAGTTCCCGTAGCCTGGACCGGCGGCATCATCGAGCACATGACGCTGGTACGCGAGGCCTTCTTTGCCGGCCTGCATGCCGCCGCGCCCCAGATGCCGGTGGGCCGGGAAGCGGTGGTTCCGCTCGATGGCGCCCTGTGGCGAGCTCAGCGTCTGGCCGAAGCGGCCAGCTAGAAAATTCCCTGCTCCCGATGCACTCCAACGGCCCTATGAACTCCGCTGGACCGCCACAATCCAGCCGCGGCTCTCGGTTTGATTGCGGGTGACGCACTCAAAGCCGCTCGCCTGCAAATGAGCCATCAGCTCTTCCTTCGAGTTATCTGTCCACAAATCGCCGTGGTAGAGCACCAGCATCATATCGATCCGCCTCAACGTCTCCGCGGAGGAGCCAAGAAGGATGGGAAACTCCGCGCCTTCGCAATTGAATTTAACGAAGTTGCATCGGGCGATCCCGTTCTCCTCGAAAAACTCCTGCAACGTACGGCTTTCTACCGTTTCACTGCTCACCGACTGCCGGTGCACCACAGAATGGCCCCAGTTCTCCGCATCGTGGTAGAGGGTGCAGACTCCCCGCTCGTTGGAGAGCGCGAGATGATGCACATGAAGATTACCCATCCGATTGAGCGCTGTGTTCATGCACAGATAGTCGAAGGTGTCCTGACAAGCCTCAATGGCATGGACGGTGCCGCGCGAAACTTTCGATGCCGCCAACACCGCAAAAGTTCCTATATGAGCGCCAACGTCGAGGATGACATCGGCTACTGCCGGTTGGTACTCGGGAACGCCGGAGAAGAAAATGTCGTGGCTGAAACTTTCCTTCAGAACAGCTTCATCCACCGTTCCCTGCCGATAGGCCATCTCAAAGCCGTCGAAGTTGCGGATTCTCAGCGTGGAAGCACGGCCCATTCCACTCGCCTTGGACATAGCTTTGGAGAATCGGAACGTCGCGGATTTTGCGGCCCTTTTCAATCTTTGCGGAAGGAGTTTGACGGCGACACGTCGAACGGCCTGAAGAATTGCCATGTGCGATCCTCTGCTTCTAAGCGAGTGGTCCTCGATTAGGAAGGATGCTAGCAGCGCAGATTAGCCTTGCGCGAGGAATTCGAGTTTGGATTCAGGGCTAGAGAGCCGGGATTTCCCATCCTCGAACGCTGCCCGATTTGGTAAGTGATTCGTCGTCGCGTCTGATAGAGAAATTCTTAAGCAAGCATGCCGGAAGCAAGCCGCCCGTTCACCACAGACCCAATCAGCTTCCCCGACTCATCCACGGCCGTGAGATTCGCCGGCATTCCCACCGCGATGGAACCCGCCTGATCGCCGAGCCCCGTCATCAAAGCCGGGTTTACGGTGAGCAACCGCAGCGCCTGCTCCAGCGGCGCGCCGGTAAACTCCATGAAATTCGCGAGAGCACAGTCCAGCGTGAGTACGCTTCCGGCCAGCACGCCGCGCGCCATGGCTCTCCCGTTTGCCACCTGTACCGCAAATCCGCCCAGCTGATACTCGCCGTCCGGCATGCCCGTAGCGCTCATCGCGTCCGTCACCAGAATCGCCCGCTCCGGCCCCTTGGTCCTCCACCACAGCTTCACCATCTCTGGAGCCGTATGGATACCGTCGCAGATTATCTCGGCAAAGAGCGCGTCGCACGTAAGCACCGTGCCCAGAATCCCCGGCTCGCGATGGTCCAGCGGGCGCATGGCGTTAAAAGTATGTGTCGCGCTGATGGCTCCGGCAGCGATGACAGCGCGGGTCTCGGCGGCGGTAGCGTCCGAGTGGCCCATGGAGATGCGTACGCCGCGGCTGATCGCGTGCGCGGCCAGCTCAACTGCGCCAGGCAATTCGGGCGCCAGTGTCATCAGCCGGATGCAGCCTTCAGCAGCGTCATAGAACCTGTCGAATACAGCGATATCAGGCGCAAGCAGGTGCTCGGGGGGCTGCACGCCGCGCCTGGTGTGGGAGAGAAACGGCCCTTCCAGATGAATCCCGAGGGGATAAGCTCGGCCCCCGGCCGGCGGCTGCGACAGCAGCTTTGCCAGCCCGGAGAGCGACCGCAGCGTTGCATCCAGCGGCGCGGTTACGGTAGTGGCCAGAAAGCTCCCCGTGCCGTGCGCGGCCAGAAAGCTGCCCATAGCGTAGAGCGCCTCAACCGAGGCCTCCATGACGTCGTGGCCCTTGGCTCCGTGAATATGCGCGTCAAAAAATGTGGGGGCCAGCGTCGCGCCCGGAAAATCGAGAACCCGCGCATCGCCGGGCGCATCCTTGGCCTCGCGCGTAGTGACGGAGGCGATCCAGCCGTCTTCGATAACGACTATCGGATAGTCGAGCAGCCTGGTCCCATCCCAAAGCCGCTCCGCAGTGAGCACAGTACGCATATTGTTGATTATTGCAGGCGTCACGGCCTTCCGATAATACGCTCCCCGCGCTTGCGTATGAATGAGTGAAGCGTTGTGTCTAGTGAATCAGCGTAGTGCGGTCCGGTCCGAGTGCGCCGTTCTGCGTTTGCACCGCATTGAACGCCGCATGTGCGGCCGCCAGCTCCGCCCGGCAAGCCGTCAACTGTGCCGACAGGTGGGCAAACTGCGACTCCAGATGCAAACGCAGTTCCTCAATCGAGTTTTCCAGCCGGTCGTTGGCGGCAATCTGCTCTGCCTGGCTTACCTGCACGCTTTTCAAATTGGGCAGGATGACGTCCGTTAGAATCCGGGTAAGAGAAACAAGGGGTTCGCTCATGAGGAGATTCTAAGAACAATTCGGTAAAAGCGCCTGATTACGGTTGCCCGGCCATTGGTAATGTGCCGTCGTTTCGAGCGATCCTGCATTGCCGTGAAGCGCAAACCTTCCCTCATTTGTTAAAGTTTGATAATGTACACCTCAGCGCGGTTGGCGTTTTCCTTTACGGCCCTATTTTTTGGGACCGTCCTTGTGGCTGGTAATCTTGCGGCGCAGACCATCGATCTGCCCACCAGCAAGCAGTTAATCGGTGAGATTCCCGGGCATCCACAGCGGTTGAATAGCCTACCCATCTCCATAGCCATCTCTCCGGACTCGCGTTACGTGGTCACGGTGAACGCTGGCTTTGGCGTCTACGAATCGCAATACATGCAGTCGCTGGCGGTACTCGACACACAAACCGGCGCCATAGCCGACTTCCCCGACGACCGCACCCTGGTCCGCGCTAAACAGACGCTCTACTCAGGCCTGGCCTTCAGCCGCGATGGAAATCACCTCTACGCCAACATGGCCTCGCTCACCAACCCGCTCGCCAACGGCAAAGATACAACCGGCAACGAAATTGTCGTGTACCATTTCACCGCGGGGAAAATCGCCCCCGAGCGCACCATTCCCCTGCCCCTCCAGCAACTTGCACCCGGCAAGAAAACCAAACTTCCCGCCGGCGTAGACAGCGACAAGGGCATTCCCTACCCGGCGGCGATTGCGGTCCTCGGTTCCTCAGCTTCGGAAAAACTGCTGATCGCCGACAACCTCTCCGACGACGTTCTGCTCCTCGATGCCGCCAGCGGCAAAATTGAAACGCGTTTTGACCTCGCCGAAAGTGATGCCGTTCCATCCACATACCCCATCGCCCTCGCGCTCTCCAAAGACAACACACGCGCCTTCGTCGCCTTGTGGAACGCCTCGGAGATCGTCGAACTCAATCTGATCAGCAAAACAGTAGGACGCAAGCTCGCCCTGCTTAAGCCTTCCAGCCCCATGGCCCCCGGCACACACCCTTGCGCCTTCGAGCTCTCGCCTGACGGGCGAACCCTCTACGTCGCTCTGGCCAACCACGATGCCGTCGCCGCCGTCAACGTCAGCGCCGGCCAGTTCTCAGTAAAGGGATACTTCGATACACGCCTGCCGCGCCAGAGCTACTTTGGCGCCGAGCCAGTGGCATTGGCCATCAACGCCAACGGCAGCCGCCTCTACGTGGCCAATATGGGCAGCGACGCCGTCGCGGTTTTCAACACAAAGAGTCTGACCGCCGCCCGCAAGGGGATGGTCGAGCCTCTCGGCTTTATCCCTACCGAATGGATGCCCATTTCAATGGCCTTCTCCGGCGGCAAGCTCTATCTGGCCACCGACAAAGGCAAAGGAACCGGCCCCAACAACATGCCCCAGCCGTACACCGAGGCTGCGAAGAATAGCCGCCTGCTGCGGTCGTTCACTTATATCGCCACGCTCCTCTATGGTTCTCTGGCTACTTTGGATGAATCCGCCATCGACAAGAATCTCGCCCAGTGGACCGAAACGGTGCTCGACTCCAACCGCATGAAGGCGGCCGACGAGAAGATTGCCTTTGCCGGCGGCGCTGAGAATCCCATCCGCCACGTCATCTACATCATCAAGGAGAACCGTAGCTACGATCAGCTCCTCGGCGACCTCAGCAAGGACAGCAAGCCGGTCGCCAATGGCGACCCCAGCCTCGCCATGTACGGCGAGGCCATCACGCCCAACCAGCACAAGCTGGCCCTGCAATTTGGCGTGCTGGACAACTTCTACGATTCCGCAGAGATCTCCGGCGACGGCCATGTCTGGTCCAACGCCGCCATCGGCACCGACTATCTGGAAAGGACCTGGCAGCAGGGCTATCGCGGCAGCCAGCGAACCTATGACTACGAGGGCATGGTGGCCAACGGCAATCCAATGCTGCAGAAGATTCCAGACGTGAGCGATCCCGTGAGCGGCTATATTTGGAACAATCTCGCCGCCCACGGCAAATCCTATTACCACTTCGCCGAGTACATCTCCTCCACCTTTTGCAATGCCGCAAAGGTCACCGATCCTCAGCAGGGAGCGATGCTCCCCGGCGGCAACTGCCCGCGCAATGCCGTTGCGCCCGGCGAGACATTTCCTCCCGAGTGGGGAGGCGGCCAGAACAAATGGCCCTGGGCAATTCCGCTGCTGGCCTCCAACACCGCAACAAAGCAGGAATTAGTCGGCCACTTCGCCGCAGAGTATCCGGATTTCAACCTGATGATTCCGGACCAGGTGCGCGTGGAAATCTTCCTGCGTCACCTCAAGGCATGGGTCGCCGACAAGGCTCAGGGCAAAGACACCATGCCCAATTTCATCCTGATGCGCTTGCCCGACGATCACACCCGTGGCACTCAGCCCGGCGGACCTACGCCCAAATCATCAGTAGCCGACAACGATCTGGCCGTCGGCCGTATCGTCGAAGCCGTCTCCCACTCACCCTTCTGGGACGATACCGCCATCTGCGTACTTGAAGACGACGCGCAGAACGGCGGCGATCACGTCGACGCCCACCGCAGCATCGCCTTGGTCATCAGCAAATACTCCCCGCGCGGCACCAACGGTTCGCCTTTCGTCGACAATCGCTTCTACTCGACGGTGAGCATGATTCGCACCATGGAGTCGCTGCTCGGCCTGCCGCCCATGAACAATAACGACGCCTTCAGTTCGCTGATCTCCACCCTCTTCACCGGCGCAGGCGACCAACCCGCCTATGTCGCCGATTATTCCAATCGCGACAACGGCCTCATCTACACCGCCAACGCACAGACCGCAGCCGGAGCGCGCGAGAGCATGAAGATGGACTTCAGCCACGCCGACCGCGCCCCCGCCGAAAAACTGAACGTGATTCTATGGAAAGACGCAATGGGCGACAAACCGATCCCGGCGATGCTCAAAGTCCACCACAAAAAAACCACCACGGACGACGACGATTAGCAGTAGTGTGTCTCACCAAAAATCTGGGTGCCCCACCTTCGCAGCGTCTTTGTTTTTGCTGCTAAGGTGGGATAGTTCGATCTATATATAGTATTTAGGGCCGCTGCATCCTTGACGCACAGAGTCGATGCGGTCCAGACTGTTGTCAACACTCTAGGACTGGTGGCCGGGTGCCCCCGGTCCCTCGCATTTGGGGACCGGGGATATCACGTCTCCCATGCGAGCGAATAGCGAGCGGCAGGGTGCCACCGGTCCCTTGCATTTGGGGACCGGGGAGACCACGACCCTGGCATTGAGAGCGAATAGCGAGCCTCTGGCCGCACCGCAGGTGCTTGCAGATAATTACCCCACTTCGTTGCATAATGATCCTTAGAAGTCTTCCTTCAAACATCGTCCGGCGCATCTCTTCACTCCGTCTTCCAGCCGAAAGCGGCCTTGTAGACGCCAAAACGGCCCGTAACTCCTTATCCTGGACGATTTTGCAGGGAACTCCTTTGTTATGAAGATTTTACAGCGCAACCCTCCTTGTAACCTCAAGAAAACAAGGATTTTGCGTCCAAAATAGGGGTGGGGGTATCCCATATACTAGCCGGGTGCCCCCGGTGCGGGGTCCCCACGGACAGGTCTTCGTCCGTGGGGTGGAGATCCCTCGCCTTTGGGGACCGGGGAAACCATGCACCCCAATCACCGCCTTATCATCCAATAAGATAGGCACATGACCAAGCGCATCGGCATCCATCTCGGCACAACCGGCGGCGCATCCAACGCCGTCGAGCGCGCCCGCGAAATCGGCGCCAACACCTTGCAAATCTTCTCCGCCAGCCCGCGCATGTGGCGCGC
>JBEKFS010000154.1:0-8417 GCA_050013195.1 Occallatibacter sp. | reverse complement strand
AGCTTGCGTCCGTCAAGTCCGCCGTCTCACGACGCTTCATCGAGTTGCCGCCGACGCTGACGCGCGTGACTGGACGGAAGGCGGCGGCGGTGCTTGCCGCGCTGGGGACCTATCGCGAAATGTTGGAGCCGCAGCGCCGTCACCTTCTGTCGCTTTACCGCCCGGTGGACGTGGCCTTCAAGGTGGTCGGCACAGGCTCGGTGGGCCTGCGCGATTACTGCGTCTACTTTGAAGGCAACGGAGCCAACGATCCGCTGTTTTTGCAGATCAAGGAGGAACCGGCGTCGGGTTACGCGCCTTATCTGCCCGATGCCGAGCCGCCGCACCACAACGGCCAGCGCGTGGCCGAAGGGCAGAAGGCGATGCAGGTGCAGTCTGACCCGTTCCTAGGCTGGACGCACATCGCCGGGCGCGACTACCTGGTGCGCCAACTCAACGACCACAAGGGTTCCATCGAATTAGAGGATTTGGAGGGCGGCGGCCTGGAGGCTTATGGCGAGGTCTGCGGCGAACTGCTGGCCCGCGGCCACGCCCGCTCCGGCGACCCGCTGATTTTGTCCGGCTACATCGGCTCCGGCGCCGGATTTGCCGAGGCGCTGTCGAAGTTCGGCGCGGCATATGCCGACCAGACGGAGAAGGACTGGAATGAATTGAAGCGCTCCGGCAAGGCTAGCAATTAGTCGCAGGCGCCTAGGCTCTTCCCGCGAACTCACGCGTCTCGGTGTAGACCTTTACCTTTTCGCCAACCTGAATGTAGAGCGGGGCCTTGATCTCCAGTCCGGTTTGGAGGCGGGCGAGCTTAGTGACGTTGCCGCTGGTGTCGCCGCGCGCGCCGCCTTCGGTGTACTCCACTTCCAGCTCGACCTTCTCCGGCAGCAGCAAGCCGATGGGATTGCCGTTGTACTTGTGCAGTTGGATGATGACGCCCTCGACCAGAAAATCGAGCGCGCCGCCCATCATCTCCTGGGAGAGCGTATGCGTCTCGAAGCTCTCCTGATCCATGAAGTGCGAGCCCTCGTTGTCCGAGTAGAGGTAAGAGGCTTCGACCAGCTCCAGATCTCCGGCTCCTTGAACTTGTCGCCGGCCTTGAAGGTCTTGTCGAAGACGGCTTGCGTGAGCAGGTTGCGCATCTTGAGGCGAACGAGCGTTTGGCCGCCGCGCGCCGTGGGCGTGGAGACCTCGGCCTCCATGCAGTAGTACGGCGTGTTTTCAAATTCGAAGTACATCTTGCGCTTTACGGTAATTGCTTCCAGCAGTGCGGCCATGGATTCCTCAAATAATCAAGCGTTCGCAGCCGAAAGGCAGGTGACGCCCATTCGGCTCCCCATCAATTATAGGAGGCCGCGGCTGCGCCGGGCTTGCTCCTTTTTCCTGCCCGCCGCATCAAAGTAATGAGCCCGCCTGAGCGGGCATCTCTTAGACAAGAACGAGAACTTCCATGGCGCGTGAACTGCTTACCGCACGACTTGAACGCAAAGAGTGCATCTCTGAAGTTGCCCAGTGCTACCACTTTGTCTTTGTCATTGACGAACTAGAGAGCTTTCCCTATGCTGCGGGCCAGTTTGTCAGCGGTGTGGCACTGGACGCCAAAGGCAAGATGCAGACCCGCGCCTACTCGATGGCCTCGGCGGCTAACGGAAACAAATTTGAGCTGTGCGTGAATCGCGTCGAGGAAGGATTCTTCAGCAACCATCTGGCCGATCTGCCCGACCTGCCCATCGGCGGCACCATCCAGATTCACGGGCCGCACGGGCACTTTATTCTGCACGAGCCCATTACCGATTCCATCCTGGTGGCCACGGGCACAGGCGTCGCACCCATGCGCGGCTATCTACAGTGGCTTTTTCCGGATGGTGGACCGGATCGCAGCAACGGCAAGCAGATCTGGCTGGTCTACGGTACACGGCATGAAAGCGACATTTATTACCGCGCCGAGTTTGAAGCGCTAGCCGCCCGCGTGCCCAACTTCCACTACCTGCCCACGCTGAGCCGAGCCGAGAAGAGTTGGACTGGATTGCGCGGCCACGTTCAGGAGCACGTGGTCCGCATCATTGAAGAGCGCGCCGCGCGACTCGGAGAGCCACTGCCTGTGCCTCCGCCAGATCCTGCCTTGTTGCAGTCGGAGTTGAACTTCGACATCTACGCCTACATCTGCGGACTGAACGAGATGGTCTCCGGCGTGCGCGAACGGCTGAGTGCTCTCGGCTGGCACAAGAAGCAGATTGTCTTTGAGCGGTACGACTAAACGGGCATAGCAGCAGAGATTCCCTAAAGATTGAATAGCTCATGCAGCCGCTGAGGCCACAATAGCAAGAGAATCGAGGTTACGGCTGGGGCGCCTTTGCGGGTTCTGCCGTCGGCACACCATCGGGGCTGGGCGCGGGCGATGGACCATCCGCCGCGGCGTCATCTTCCGTGAGCATGCGGACCTCCGCGTGAAACAGGTGGTAGTGGGTAAAGCGTGTATCGTTGATGCGCATCCGGAAGAAATTCAGATTGTCATCGATATGTATCCTAAGGGCGAAATCCTTGGATGAATTCCGGACCATGGAAAGGGCCACGCTCTTCACCGGGCAAATATAGGTTCTATTTCCGATCTCAATCGATCCATATTCGACCAGAAGGTCAGCCCTGGCGTTTTGTTCGGATGGAACAAAATCGGCCTGCACAGTTATGCGCAAGATGGACCCGTCTGCCGGGTTTGCCGCGATCTCGCCATGATAGGCGGGATGATCCTGCACTACCATCCGCGGGTCAGAATTGAAGACGCTGTAATGGGAGGATTTCCTGGCGACCGAATAACTGAAAACCGCCATAAGCCCCGCTGAACTCTGCTCCCAATGGCTCCAGGTCACCTTGCCGTGGAGCGCATCGTCAAGCACTACGGTAAGAATCGGGCCAAACTCTCCGTTCGTCTCCATCTTGGATTGGGAGGTATCGTCTATCTTTTTCTTCGCGTCGTTGCTTTGCTGGTACTCGCGTCCATCGCGATAGTAGACGGTATCAGTCGATGAATCCAAGGGCAACAACGGCTCGTGAGTGATTGCCTGTCCTGAGCGAGCCGGTTGCATCCACGAT
Source organism: Occallatibacter sp. (assembly GCA_050013195.1). GTDB lineage: Bacteria > Acidobacteriota > Terriglobia > Terriglobales > Acidobacteriaceae > Telmatobacter. The sequence continues at coordinate 5,339 of JBEKFS010000154.1, read as the reverse complement.
TTTGTTTCAAAGTGGGTGGTTTCCTGCGTGGCAAAGAAGTTGGGCAGCGCATGGGCCGTCTGATTCACATACTTGACCATTAGAGTCAGCATGGAATTTTGTGTGGCTGTGTCTGGCGGGGCAATAGTGGGAAGATCCCGAGCGGGCAAATTGAGGAACCCGGCCTCATCGCAGATTTCCATGAGCGTGTTGCGGGAAGCCGGACCGGGCAGCTCCGTTTCAATTTGCGCCAACCGCTCCGCGCTCAGCCGCTCAGAAAGAGTCAGGCCGGATAGTTGCTTGTTCAACTCCCTGTCGTGCTTTCCGTGGGCCGTGGCAAGGATCTGCTCCAATTGCTCCACCGTAACCGGCCGGGACACAAGTGATTGGCCGGTCGCAAGCGCCGGCGCTGCCAATCCCGCCATAAGCAGCAATGCAAATATATGCACGCGCATTTTCCACCTTTGCATCCCTACAGATTAAACAACTCCCGAAGCCGCTTAGTCTGCGCGCGGCTGACGGGAATCTCGGTCTGCTTTTTGTCGTTCATGCGCAACTGGTAGCTGGATTTGAACCACGGAACAACCTCGCGGATGTGGTTGATGTTCACCACAAAGCCGCGATGAGCGCGCCAGAAGACGGCCGGGTCGAGCAGATCGAGCAGTTCTTCCAGTGTGCGGCACTTGGAGCTGCCCTCAAAGCTTTGCGTCACCACGCGAATCACGCCATCGTCGATGGCCGCAAAGCAGATCTCCGCCTGATCGATGAGCAACAGGCGGCTCTGCGCCTGGACAATCAGCTTGGCGGGCTGCGGCGTGCGGCTGGCGCCCTGCGGACGGTTGAGCAGACGGAGCAGCGACTCGATTTGCGACTCCGGCAACGAGCCCGGCGTGCTACCCGCCAAACGGCCACGCACCCGCTCGACGGCCTGCTCGACGCGCGTGCGGTCAAAGGGCTTCAGCAGGTAGTCCACAGCGTTCACATCGAAGGCGCGCACAGCGTACTGGTCGTAGGCGGTGGCAAAGACGATCTGCGGCAGCGGCTCGACATCGCCGCCCGCTTTCGACCTGCGCTCCATCAGTTTCTGAATAACGGCAAAGCCGTCCAATCCTGGCATCTGCACATCGAGGAAGACCATGTCGGGATGGTGCTCTTCGATCAACTCCACGGCCTCAATGCCGTTGGCTCCCTGCGCCACCACGTCAACGCCGCCCACCTGGGCAAGCAAGTAGGCAAGCTCCTCGCGGGCCAACTGTTCGTCGTCGATGATGAGCGCGGAAAGGTTCATGCGGTGCGAAAGAAGATTGCAGCTTGATTGTAGGGATGCAGCCCCTGCGGGTCAATTGCGACTGTTAGTCTGGGCGCATGGGCAAGCAGGAGCGGGACGCGGAAAAGATCATGCGGGTGCGGCGGCGGTTGCTGGAGTGGTACGAACGCTCACGGCGCGACCTTCCCTGGCGGCGTAACCGCGATCCCTATGCCATCTGGGTTTCGGAGATCATGCTGCAACAGACGCGCGTGGCGGTGGTGATGGAGCGCTATCAGGACTTCATGGCGCGGTTTCCCACGCTGGTTTCGCTGGCGCTCGCGCCGGAGCAGGAGGTACTGGCCGCGTGGAGCGGGCTGGGCTACTATCGGCGGGCGCGGATGATGCACAAGGCGGCTCAGTTTGTGGCTGATCACTGCCACGGCAAGCTGCCGCAGACGGCGGAGGCGCTGCGGCTGCTGCCGGGTATAGGCGCTTACACGGCAGCGGCCGTGGCCAGCATCGCTTACGGCGAACGGGTGGCCGTGGTGGACGGCAATGTGGAGCGGGTGCTCTGCCGGTTGGAGGGCTGGAAGGCGGGCAGCCGCGCGGGCAGCGGCGCTCTGCTCAGGCGCAAGATTGAGGAGCTGGCCGCCGAGTTGGTTTGCCCCGAGCGGCCAGGAGACTCGAACCAGGCGCTGATGGAGCTAGGTGCTACCCTCTGCTCGCCGCGCAATCCGCAGTGCCCGGTGTGTCCAGTGGCCGGCGACTGTAAGACCCAGGGGGAGCATCCGACCGCGCAGCGGCCGAAGATGACCAGCCGCGAAGTGGCGCACGCGCTCTCGTCGCGCAGCGGTAAAAGGGCCGGCCAGGCGCATCGGGAAGTGCTTCTGGAACAACGGCCGGTTTCGCAATCAGTGATGCCGGGCTTGTGGGAGCTGCCTGCACTGATCGAAGCAAAAGTTCCCGAACAAGAGCTACGCCTGACCTTGCGCCACTCCATCATGCAGGTGAACTACTCCGTGCACATTCGCACGGTTTCTGAAAGCGACGTCGATGCGCTGACCGTTCCAGGCGGCGTGCGGCGCTGGGTTCCGCTGAAGGATGCGGGCGGGATGGCGCTGACCGGCCTCGCGCGCAAGGTGCTCACCCGCTTGCATCTGCTGGATGCCATTGCCCCGCGGAAGGGTGACGACGTACTCTGACAAGGTTGATTGAGGCGTGCTGTTTAAAGCGCCTGATTTTATCGCTTCAATTCCACAGGGAGAATCCATGCATCACAAACTTATTTTCGCCGTCGTGACCGCAGGCATTGTGGCCGCCACCTTCGTACACGCTCAGCTACCCGCAGCTAATCCGATTCCTGAAATTGCCGGGCTGCCTTCAGGCGCACGCGCCGCCGCTGCGTCCATTGACCCGGAAAAGATTCGCGCCCACGTGCGCTTTCTTTCGCTCGATCTGCTCGAGGGCCGAGGCCCCGGCGCGCGCGGCGGCGAGCTGGCTGCCGAGTACATTGCCACGCAGTTTGCCCTGGATGGCGTGGAGCCGGCGGGCGACAACGGCACCTACTTCCAGCATGTTCCGCTGGTGGCTGTGCATACCATCGAGGATAAAACGAAGTTCTCGCTGGTGCCCGCCACAGGCCAGCCCGTCGACCTCGCCTACGGGACGGAAATTGTTTCCAAGGACCAGACCGGGCAGGCGACGACCGACTTCGATGTGCCCATCGTCTTTGTGGGCTACGGCATTGATGCGCCCGAGTACAAATGGAACGACTACGCCGGTGTGGACGTGAAGGGCAAGATTGCGCTGATGATAGTCAACCAGCCGCCGTCGGAGGACGTAAAGTTTTTCAAGGGCAATGCGCTTACCTATTACGGGCGCTGGACCTACAAGTACGAAGAAGCCGCGCGGCGGGGAGCCGTGGGCGTGCTGCTGATTCACCGGACGGACCTGGCCGCCTACGGCTGGGAGGTGGTGCGCAACTCACAGGCCGTCGAGAAGAGCTACCTGCAAAACGATCCCAGCGCCACACTGCGCGCAGCGGCCTGGATTCAGCACGATGTGGCCCAGAAGTTGTTGACGATGGCCGGACTCGGCGATCTGGACAATGCTATCGACCAGGCGGGCAAGCCGGGGGCATTTCACGCGGTTGAGCTTCCGGTCAGGCTACGCGCGCACATCGAGAGCCGCGTCCGTCGCTACGTCTCCGACAACGTGGTGGGCCGCGTGCCGGGCGTGAGCGCAGACAATCAGGCAGTGCTTTACACCGCGCACTACGACCATCTGGGCATTGATCCCAACGTCAAGGGCGACAACATCTACAACGGCGCGGCCGACAACGGCACTGGCTGCGGAATTCTGCTGGAGCTGGCCCGCGCCTATGCACAGTCATCCGTGCGGCCGCCTCATGCGGTCTACTTTGCCTCCGTCACCGCCGAGGAGCAGGGCCTGCTGGGATCGCAATATCTGGGGCTGCACCCGCCGGTTCCCACCGCGCAGATGGCGCTCGACCTGAACTACGATATGCTGCTGCCCGTCGGAATTCCCCGTTCGGCGAGCCTGGGCAATGCAGACCGCATCGACTTCTGGCCCACGGTGCAGAGAGTAGCCAAGGCCTTCGATCTGGCTTTGCTGCCCGATCCCAACCCTCGCGCCGGCCACGCCTACCGTTCAGACCACTTCTCGCTGGCCCGGACAGGCATTCCCGCCGTATCCATCGGTCAGGGCAGTCTTTTTGAAGGGCACGATGAAGCCTGGGGAAAACAGCAGGCACAGGATTACGTGAAGAACCACTACCACCAGCCCTCCGACGAGTACCGCGCCGACTGGGATTTCCGCGGCAATGCCAAGATGGCGCGCTTCGGCTTCGTGCTGGGCTGGCTGGCCAGCGAGCAGCCGAAGAGCATCGAATGGCTCCCCGGCGACGAGTTCGAGGCCGCCCGCAAGGCCAGCCACGCGCAGTAAGGCTCTCGAAAGGCCTTTACCGGCTCATGTGGGGTTCCCTCTTTTCTCCACTTTTTGCGGGGGGAGGGGGAAGCCCGGTATCCAGCAAAATAATCAGCCCAAAATGCTCATTTCAAGTGATTTATCTCACAATTGCATGATTTCGACAAGATATTCACGTGAAAGGGGTTGACAGGTGTTCCCTTGGGGGTAGATTCATCCCAAGATAGATGTTTTTTCATCACGTTCCGTATAAGACTTTTGCCGGCTTCCCTGGCCGGCATTGTCGGGCCGTGAAGTGTCTCTGGCCTGACTCGGAACTCTTGTGAAGAAGCGTAGGTCCAATTTCAGGAGGACAGCGATGCGTCGTTTAGCAATGTTTGTATCACTTGTTGTGTTTGCAGCCTGTGCCTGGGCGCAATTTGACACAGCAACGGTGCTCGGTACAGTAACCGATCCGAGCGGAGCGGTCGTTCCTCACTCTCTGGTAGCGTTGCACAACACAGCCACCGGGGCGCAAGCCACGGCAACCACCGACGACCGGGGAGAGTTCCGGTTCGTGGACATCTCCATCGGCCCCTATGAGCTGAAGGTGACCGCGCCGGGTTTCCAGACGGCTTCGGCCAAATTTGAGCTGACAGTCGGCGCTCACCAGCGCATAGATGTACCTCTGAAATTGGGTAAGGCGGAGACATCGGTAACAACCACCGCCGATGTAACCCAGTTGGAGACCGAATCGAGCGAACGCGGACAGGTGGTCAATGAGCGCGAAATCGCTGAACTGCCCCTGAATGGGCGTCAATACTCGCAGTTGGTCGAGCTGACCGCGGGCGTCGTTCCCACCCAGAACCAGCTATCCGAAGGCTATGGTCAACGCGAGGGATCGTTCAGTATCAATGGCCTGCGCAGCGTCTTCAATAACTACATGCTGGACGGGTTGGACAACAACATGTATGGCACTTCCAACCAGGGATTCAGCAATCAGGTGGTACAGTTGTCGCCCGACGCCGTGGCTGAATTTCAGGTGGTGACCAACAACATGAGCGCGGAATTCGGCCGCTCCGGCGGCGCCACCATCAACGTCGTCACCCGCTACGGCACCAACGAGCTCCACGGCCGGGTATGGGAGTTTATCCGCAATACAGACTTCGATGCCACCGGCTTCTTC
>JBEKFS010000153.1:0-7475 GCA_050013195.1 Occallatibacter sp. | reverse complement strand
CTTGTTGGCGCCGTCGGTCATCGCCTTGAAGTCGCTTGCGCTGAAATCCGCAGACTCGCCGCCACGTGGCACCTCCAGCATTGCGTACCTCGATAACTGCTGATTGCTCCCACTCGTGAAAGATGGCAGGTCGTTTGTGAGTACGAAGGAGGCTATCAGGCGGTTGCTATCGGGGACAGCTACCTCCAAGAACTTCCGATTAACGGTGCCCACTTCGACGAATTCTCTGGTTAGTGGTGGAATCGCGATCGACTTTCCTCCGACGCTGTAGGTCGGAGTATTCGTAGCATATCCCCCGTTTTGTGCGGATGAAACGGGAGGCGCGACCAGCAAGATTAAAACAACGGTGGCAAGGCATAGACCTGAAGATTGGAAGTGCCGGTAAAATATAGTGCGCATTTTCGTGGTTCCTCTGAACCGCAAAACAGTGTATATCAGTTTGGTAAACCATGGCAAAAAAGAACGCGGACTCGAGAGTCCGCGTTCTTTTTTGCTGGATTGAGCTGGTTTACGCTTTAGCTGGGATTGCGGCTGAGAGGCGCTCTTTCAGGAGTTCGTGGCCGTGTGTCAGCAACTCTTCGAGCGGCAACTTACCCGCATCCACTTCGGCAAGCAGGTCGCGCTGGGCGGCGTACTCCTTGTTCTGAATGCCGGCTTTGGATTGCAGCATGCGCCACGACTTACGCCGCTCCACGCAGAACATGACTAACTGGCGACTAATGGCGCGGTACTCGGTTTTGCCGTTTTCTTCGTAGGTGATGTAGACGCCAAAGTCGGGGATGAAGGCGCGGTGGCCGGGCGTGAGATAGCGCCGGTAGACCACGTCTTGTTGAGTTATACGGACCAGCATGTTATCGAGCGGAATCAACTTGGCCGCCGCATCGGGCTTGATCTTCTTCAGGTGATTGCGGAAACGCGCTTCTGTCGTGCACCAGTGGGCGACGGTGTAGTGGGAGGTTTCGCCGGTGACCTTGTTTTTGGTTTCGTACCAATCGAGATCAATCGACGGATTGCCCTTGATGTCCAGGGCCTCCTGATAGGTTTCGCCGAGGCGCGGGTTGAAGACAAACTCCGGCACGCCGCGGGAGTCGCGCACGCGCTGGGCCTGGATGAGGGCCATGTCGTCGGCGACGCCGTGCTCCGGCTGGCAGGTGGTGAAGGCTTGGATGAACATTGTCCCGCGATATTCCAGGCCGTCGAGGATTGCGCGATAGAGCTTGGGCGCGTTGGCCATTGAGACTTGCGCAACGAAGGGCGAACCGTGGCCGGCAAGGAAAGTCTCAGCGACGGTTTTCTTTTCGGTGTTCTTGCCTTGCGTGGCCGCGCCGAAGGTGTTCATGTCGCCGCCGCCGAGCATGGGAGTCGAGTCGGAGTTCTGCCCGCCGGTGTTGGAGTAGACCTGCGTATCCAGCATGAGGACCTTTACGTTGGGCCGGTTCTGCAGCACCACCTTGGAAACGTTTTGGTAGCCGATGTCGCCCATGCCGCCGTCGCCGCCAACCGCCCAGACCTTGGGCAGTTCGACGATTTCCTGGTCGGTCATCAGCGCATCGGTGAAGTGACTGAGGTGGTAATACTGTTCGGCGTTAATCACGTTCTCGTCGCGCGTGAGCAGGATGTCGGCGAGGCGCTCAGGGATAACGGAGCGGCGCGCATGATCGACGATGAAGCTCTCGCCCATGAGCCAACCGACGGTAACGCCATCCTGGAAGAGCGAATTCATCCAGGGGTAGGGGTGAGGGTTGTTGGGCGCGGTCGAGCCGTAGACCGTGTTGCAGCCAGTGTGCGCGGACATGGCCATCACGCTCATGCCGTTGGCCAGGCGCCCATCGACGGCTTGCAGGTTTTTGTGGTTGAAGGCCTCGGTCAGCAGGACAGCGGCGATAGCTTCTACTAACTGGGCGTCAGTAAGGAGGCCGTTGGCAGCTTCATACGCAGCGATTCGTGCCTTGGTATCTTTCTCGTCTTCACCGCCCAGGCCCATGACGAGATGCGCGATGGCCTGACGAAGCAGTGCGTACTCAGCGGGGCTGGTTGCCTGGAGATGGGCGAGGCGAGCCACGCCGTTCTTTTCCAGCTCGCCGGCCTTGGCCATGAAGCGGTCGCTCTTGGCGTGGAAGACGGGACGCATGTAAGCCTCGGTGACCGCGGCGATGGAGCGCAGCACGCTTTTTTCTCCGCAACCTGCGCAGGCGCCGTCACCAGCCACCAAGGCGTCGTAAGTGGAGCGCACCATGAGCATGTTGCGCAATGTTGCGGTCTTGGAGTCGGCAGGATTCGCGGCATTAAATAGGCCAAGAAATTTTTGCGATGTGTCCGGCAGCAGATCGAGGAAGCCCGTGCCGGTCATGTGCTTGGCGTTAACTTCTTCAGTCTCCGCAACCATTTTCAGCGCCTGGTGATCGCCGCAGGCAGTTACGCAGGCTGCGCATCCCTTACAGAGATCGCTGACAAAAATCGAGAAGATACCGCCTGAGCCGGGAGCCTTGCGCTCAGGTGATGAGAAGATAGCGGTTACCTTCTGATAAGCCATGGGAACTTTGTCGAGAATCTCGAAGAACTGATCTTTTGACTTAGCCGAGAATCCATCGATCGAGTTAGTAACTTCACGGAGGATAGTGGGGAGCGGAGTACCGGTTTTGATTTCGGCAGTCATGCGCTGACGGGCTTGCTTCTCAATCTCAGGCAGCGCGGCCAGAAGCTGGGCACGGTCTTTCGCATCGGCCACGTAGTAGGAGACGGCGGTGCGCAGCAGCGTGCTCATATCCTGCGCGGTGTTGGGCAGCGCGGTGTCCGGGCATACGGAGATGCAATCCATGCACTGGGTGCAGTTTTCGGCGATAAAGAGCGGGGTTTCGCGACGGGCAACATATTTAGAAGCCGTGTCGCCGGTAGCTGCGGCGATCAAGCCCATGGCCGAGAGCGGCGTGGAGGGCTGGTTATATCCAAAGTGCGCGCGGAACTCGGCGTCGAAGGCGGCGACGCTGGCCAGCGGCGTGCGCGCGGCCTGGCCGGCGGGCAGCGCATGGGAGCGGCAGCCGGTTCCGCAAGCGCCGCCTGCGGTGACCGTCTCAAGAATCGGCAGCAGCGCATGGCCGCGCAAGCTGGAGTGGTCGGCTGCCGTGAGCGCGCCAATCTTGATCTCCTTCACCTGCTCGAAGCCCTGCATCATGACTTCCATGTTGGACTCGACCACGGCGTCGCCCAGCTTTCCAAACTTGCTTACATACTGCTTGCGAACAACTGCGCGATACTGCTCCTGCGTGATGCCGAATTCCTTGAGCAGCGTGCTGACGTGGAAGAATGCGCCCAGGAATGCGTTGCCCTGCATGCGCAGTTGCAGATCGCCGCGGTCGGTGGCCTTTTTGGCGATTTCAAAACCGGGCAGCGTGAAGACGCGAATCTTTTTATCGATGATCTGCTTGCGCGCCCAGAGCGGCAACTGCTCCCATGCCTGCTCGCCTTGCTGATCGGACTCCCAGACCAGCGAGCCGCCTTCAGCCATGCCGTCGAGCGGATTGCAGTGCGTGAAGGCTTTGGGGTCGCAACACAAAACCACAGTCACGTGACGCAGATCGCAGTTGACGCGGATACGGTCCTTGGCGGCGACCATGAAGTACGAGGTGGGCGCGCCTTTTTTCTCTGAACCGTATTTGGGATTGGCGCTGACGTGGATCACTTCCTTGGGATTGCCCAGATTATCTTTGAGGCCATCGCGCTCGTAAATCAAATCGTTGAGATCGCCCAGGATGGCGCCGAGATTTTTTCCGGTGGTGATGGCGCCCCAGCCGCCGATGGAGTGGAAGCGCACGGCCACTGCGCCCTCGGGCAGCAGCGACGGAGTCTCGTCGCCGATGACACTGTAGGGATGGTCGATGCCGAGGACAAAAAACGAAACGCCATCGGAGGCGCGCTTGCCGTCTTTGCGGGCGCGGTTGGCGGTAGCGAATTCATAAGCGCCAATAATGTGCTCGGGGCGGAAGTCGCGCGAGCCAAGGCCATAACTGCCGCCGTAGATCTTCGGAACTTCCGCGAGCGAAATCGTGGGCAGCCCGGCGGTGGATTGCAGCGCCTTGGAGATGGCGGTGCGGATGTCGCGGGCCAGCGGGTTGTCACCAGCCAGAGCTTCATCGGTGCGCTCGAGGATGATGACGTTCTTCTTTCCCTTGAGCGCGGCGACGATGGCTGCTTCAGGGAAGGGGCGAATCACGTTGACGTGGATGGAGCCGACGCTGGCTTTGCGCGTCTCGCGCAGATAATCGACCGCGGCCTCGATGTTTTCAGCGGCAGAGCCGAGAGAAACAAATACCGTCTCGGCGTCGTCGGTTTTGTACTTGCTGATGAGTCCGTAGTTGCGGCCGGTCAGCTCGGCAAACTGCGCGTAGGCGTCTTCCAGGAATTGCAGAATCGGTTCGGCGAAGTTATTGCGCCGCGCCACCACGCCATTCATGTAGTGTTCCTGGTTCTGCACCGGACCGAGCAAAACAGGATTCGTCAGGTCCATCATCTTGGGAACGCGGCGGCGTGTGGGGCCGAAGAGTGTGCGCTGCGCCTCGGTGGGGCAGTCGATGATGTCGTCTGGAGCACCTAGATACTCGCGAATCAGCCCGGATTCGTGTTTGTAGAATGTGCGTTCCAAATGGGTGGTGAGGAAGCCGTCCATGATGTTCATGCCGGGGGTCAGCGAAAGCTCCGTAACGCGGCGCAGAATGAGCGCCTGATCGGCGGCCTGCTGTGCGTCCTTGCCGAAGAGCATGATCCAGCCCGTATCGAGTGCGCCGTAGATGTCGTCGTGGCCGCAGTGCACATTGAGGGCCTGCTTGGTCAGCGCGCGCGCGCCGACTTCCAGCACCATCGTCGAGCCTTTGCCGGGAGCGTGATAATACTGCTCCACGCCGTAAACCACTCCCTGACCGGAGGTGAAGTTCACCACACGCTTGCCGCATACAGAATGCGCAATCGCACCGCCCTGGGCCGCATGCTCACCCTCAGTTTCGATGGCGATGGTGTTTTGCCCGAAGACGTTCAGATGGCCTTCAGCATAGGCCTGCTGGAAGAGCTCGCCGCCCTCCGTGGAAGGCGTAATCGGATAAAAAACGCCGGCGTCGGCGATCCGCGTCTCGGTGTGGTACGAGACAAGTTGGTTTCCATTAGCCGTAACCCGAATGCCGGGAAAGCGAGCAGCAGAAGTCATAAATTCCTCTCTGTAATTCCGCATCTTGTGACGTCAATGTTTTTTGCGCACGGTGGGAGGCCAGTACAAAGGACGGACTCCGGGCTGGGTGATCTCCAAAGGCCACACAACGGTCCGGTAATCCGCTGGGGAAGCAGCCTAGTCTCTAGTATGCACTCTAAGGAGGGGGACGGTATCCCATTATGCGGTACGCCGTCTCTCCTTGATGTATAGTTTCCGGCAACTGCTTCAAGAATCAAAAAGGGTAGGCCTCAAGGCTGAGTTGTCTGATGATTACTGCATATTAGATGCGCGGAACGAGCCCGCGATTCCTGCGCCGGAGCAGTGGGTAGAGGATATTTTTTCACCGAAATGCCTGCTTTAGCAACGATTTTCATTAAGCCTATCTCCGCGCCAGCGCAATCTTAGGTTCCATAAGGAGTTTTCAAACCCGGTCTCATAAACCATCTGCATCGACTCGCAATGTGCATGAGTCCCGCCTCGTTGACGGGTCTCATAGACGTCGAATTGAGCATTTTGGCATTTATGAGACCGGTTTCAGGCCTTACCATGACGGAGAGGATTTCTTCGCGATGAATTCTGCTTTGAAGTTGCGTATCGTCCGTTTTGTTTGTTTGGCCATCCTTGCCGCCACTACCCTGCTTGTTGGCCGGGCCACGGCGCAGACTGCCTCCCAAGCCTCCCAGATTGCAGCCACTCTGCCCGCCGACACCCACGCGGTGATAGACCGTCTCTCCAGCCTTCGTGAGCTGCCGGATGGGGCATGGAAGCTCCATGCCGGAGATTTGGCGCATGGCGAAGCCCTGAACCTGGACGAGAGCGGCTGGCAGTCCATCGCCATAGGAACGAAGGCGCCCAAAGATGCCGTATGGTTTCGCCAAACGTATCAGATTCCGCCCACACTGAACGGCTACGACCTGACCGGCGCGCGTATCTGGTTCCAGTTCCACGCCTACGCCAACGGCCCCATGCCGGAGATTCTCTACTTCAACGGTCGACGGGTAGCCATGGGCGATGATCTGGAGGCCGTGGTGCTGTTTGACAATGCCAAACCCGGCGACAAGGTGACGGTGGCCGTCAAGCTGCTGCACACCGTGGACGACAAGAACTTCAAGGGCGCCACGCTGAAGATCGACTTCCCTGAAGGCCGCCCGAATCCCGAAGATCTGCGCCAGGAGTTTTTGTCGGCGGTGCTGCTGGTTCCCTCGCTGGCGCCGAATGACGCAGCGCAACTGGCTACACTTTCAGACGCCATCCGCACCGTGGACCTGGCTGCTCTCGACGCTCATGACCAAATTAAGTTTGACGCGAGCCTCATGGCATCGCACATCCGGCTTGATGCGCTGAAGCCGCTACTCCAGCAGGCGACTTACCATCTTACCGGCAACTCGCACATCGACGCGGCATGGCTGTGGCCGTGGACCGAGACGGTGGACGTGGTGAAGCGGACATTCGGGACGGCACTGCAGTTGATGTACGAGTATCCCGAATACACCTACACGCAATCGGCAGCGGCTTACAACGAGTGGATCGCCGACAAGTATCCTGAGATGAACGCCGAGATTGCGCAGCGCATCAAGGAAGGCCGCTGGGAGATTGTGGGCGGAATGTGGGTAGAGCCGGACCTGAATATGCCCGACGGCGAATCCCTAGTCCGTCAACTACTGGTCGGCAAGCGCTGGTTCAAGCAGCAGTACGGCGTGGACACGCGCATCGGCTGGAATCCGGATTCCTTTGGATACACATGGCAGTTGCCGCAGATCTACAAAAAGAGCGGCATCGATTATTTTGTGACACAGAAGATGGCCTGGTGCGACACCAACCAGTTGCCCTTCAAGTTTTTCTGGTGGGAGTCGCCCGATGGGTCAAAGGTGCTCACCTACTTCCCGCACGACTACGCCAATGACAATTTGAATCTGGTGCGTCTAGCGCGTGATTTCACCATTGCGCAAAAGCAGGCCACGGGACTGCCGGGCATCATGGACCTCTACGGCATCGGCGACCACGGTGGCGGACCCACGCGGGCCATTCTGGATGAGGGCTTCCATTGGGAGCAACCGGGACACGTAACGCCGAAGATCGAGTTCGGCACGGCGCAAAGTTACTTCACCGCGCTCGAAAAACAGATTGTGGCCGACAGCCCTGTGTGGAACTATCAATCGATTGCCAAGGGCTACACACCTCCGCCAGCAGTTCCGGGCAAGGTAAACATTCCCACTTGGAAGAGCGAGCTGTACTTCGAGTATCACCGCGGCGTGATGACCACTCAAGCCAACCACAA
>JBEKFS010000152.1:0-7483 GCA_050013195.1 Occallatibacter sp. | reverse complement strand
TGGTTACCCTTGGTCATGAGGATGAGCCGATGTCGCGTACTCAACTCGGCCAGCGTCTCGGCCACCCCGGGAAGCAGCTCGATCTCCTGCTCGGCGATGGAGCGGGCGAAGCCTTCAATGCGCTGGCGCTTTTCATCGGTCATGAGCGCGGGGCTGAGCCGCTCAAAGCAGGTGAGCAGCGAGCGGGTAAAGCTAGTGAGTCCGTAACCGTGAGAGAGAATGGTCTCGCGCTCGGCGGTGTTCAGCGCCTGGCGCACCTCCGCGGGCGTGTACTCGTGGTGGTTCAGATAGCTGATGAATGCGGCAATGGCGCGCTCGAAGTAGACATTGTTCTCCCACAGCGTATCGTCGGCGTCGAAGAGCAGCGTTTGTCCTGGTGCAAATTGCGGCATGGTTTTATAGTAGCGAACCGGGGTGAATAAATTCCTGCCCACAGTTGCGTTCGCCTAGTGGATGTGGATTACAGGGTTACGATCGGGGTGGGCGGAGTCTTTGATGATGCGTCCGCCCTGCATGACGAAGGCTACATGCTCCATGACCGTGATGTCGGCCAGGGGGTCGCCTTCAACGGCGATAAGGTCGGCGTAGCGACCGGGTTCGAGGGAGCCCACGTCCTTGTCTTTGCCGAGCATGGTGGCGGCGTTGATGGTGGCGGCCTGCAATGCGCCAAGAGGCGAGAGACCGCCGTGGACCATGGCGCCGAATTCCTTGGAGACTGCCTCATCCACATCGTCATCATCGGTTCCGTAGACAATGGGAATGTGGTGGGCCAGCGCCAGCTTAAATGCCGGGCCCTGCGCGGCTATGATCTCGACGCCCTTGGCGTAGGAGTCCGGGTCGCGGCCCTTGCTCATGCCGGTTACCATGTCATGCTGGAAGCAATAGAGGGTGGGAACGAGCCAGGTATGATGCTCCTCCATGAGGCGCGCCCCCTCCTCGTCGAGCATGGTGCCGTGCTCGATGGAGTCCACACCGGCGCGTACAGCGGCTTTTATGCCTTCAGGGCCTTCGGCATGGGCCATCACTTTCTTGCCGGCGCGATGGGCTACCGCGACTGCCTCGGCCATCTGCGCTTCGCTCAACTCCTGCACGTGAAAATCGGAGATGGGGTCCATCACACCGCCGGTGGCCATTAGCTTGATCCAATCGGCGCCATACTTGATGTCGCGGCGGACCACGTGGTCGATGTCATCTACAGTGTCGGCAATGTTCTGGCCGCGAGGCAAAGCTATGTCCGGCGAAAATGGCGCGCCGTCGCCGTGGCCGCCGGTAAGAGAGATGCAACTGCCTGCCGCGGTGATACGGGGCCCCAGGATGATGCCGCGCTTCACGGAATTGCGCAGAGCAAACTGCGGATAATCCGCGGGGCCTTCGCAGGCGTCGCGCAACGAGGTAAAGCCGTGGTCGAGCCAGATGCGCAGGTTGTAGACGCCCCACACCGTGGCTTGTGGAATTGAGGTGCGCATGTGCGAGGCGAAGTTCTGTGTGGTGGGATCAGAGAGGATGTGAGCGTGCGCGTCGATCAGGCCGGGAAGCACCGTATAGGCCGAGAGATCGGTCACGGGGACGCCTGCCGGCGCGGCATCGGCGATTGACTGGATGCGGTCGTCAGCGATGAGGATGTATGCGTGAGCGCGGATCTGCCCGGTGCGCACGTCAATGAGCTTGCCAGCCAGCACGGCCTGGGTGACGGCGGGCTGCGGGGGCTTTTGGGCGTGGGCGTTTGAGGCGGTTAGAACGGCGGCAATGACGGTCATGAAGCTGAACACGCGGGGGATCATCTTGAAATTGACGGTAACACATGATCTGGAGAAGATTAGAGAACTCATTTTTTCCTCTCTATTCGCTGAACCAAGCAGTGGGAGTATATCAAGCAATGAGGCTTTCCATCCTTGCCGCCACAACAACGCTGGCCAGGATGGGGCACAGTGTTTGGGAAGATTGTCAAGGACCTATGGCTTAGGTTGCGCATACAGCCACTGTTTTAGGTTCGGTTCCTGAAACTTGCGAAAACCAATGCATCCATCAATTCTTTCAAGAGTATGCTTGAGAGCGACATCGGCAGCGGCAACTTTGTGCGTGGAGAAGAAACTCTCCACGCTGGCGCGGCCTTCAGCGGTGCAGAAACCGTATGCGGAGCCGACCAGTCCGGCACCCATTTCCGGGGTCAGCAGTGCGAGGACCTTGTCCCAATGCTCTTGAATGTACTTCCATGTTTGTTCGCGTGTGGCGTCGCCCTGCAGGGAGATAAACAGTTGGATGGCGGCATCCTGGTTGCGTACTTTGCCTGAGATGGCGTAGTCAAGAGCACGCTGGACCAGCACGGGATTCTCAAACTCAGCAAGCGTCCTAAGCGCGCTCACCTGGTACTCCGGGTTGGTAGAAGTCTCATAAATCTTCTGCAAAAGATCAAAGAGAGCGGCGTCACCGTTGTGAGCAGCGATAGACAGGGCGGACTGGCCGAGAGTCGCGTCTATGGAGGCGGGATCAGCTATGTACTTGGCCGCAATTTCCCGTGCCTGTTTGATGACGGCCGGGTCTTTGCCATAGTAGCCGAGGAGTCCGAACAATTGTGCGCGCAACTCGCGCGTGTTGGACGAATCTGCGTCGGCGGGAGGGCTGAGTTTGCTATATACCGGCGCATAGGTTGAGCGAATCCAGGCTTCGAGTTGAGCCCGCTCATCGGTCGTGGGAGTAAGGCGTTCGTAAATCGCCGCGATGCCGCCCGCGGTTTCACTCGCTACATCCGAGCTGGGATCGGTCTTGACCGCTGCCGCCAAATCGAGATAACCCCCGATAGGAACCTTGCTGGAGCGCACTTGTGCCCATTCGTCGCCGATCAAGCTGATGCGCTCGGCGGGCGTGAGAGAGGTTTCAGCCTGCAACACGAGGGAAGCATACGCACTTGGCGTATAGGTGCTGCGATAGTAGCCTTTGCCGCCGGCATTTGCAAAGAAAACAGTACCAGTGGGCGCATCGAGCTCGGTGGTGGAAGGAGTGAGAAGCTCGCATTTCTGGCCGTTAGAAGTCTTGAAACAAACCGGTAAAGTCCACTGTTGCGTGGAGTTCTGTTGACTGCCGGGGTTGAGGAAGAAACGCCTCTGACTCACGGCAACCTTGCCTTTGGAAGGTTCGCCGAAGGTAAGGATGGGCGCGCCCGGCTGAATCACAAGACTTTCCATGATCTTATCCACCGGCTTGTGGCTGGTTGCGGTTTGTGCGCCCCAGAAATCTTCCGCGGTTGCATTCGCATAAAGGTGAGAGGCAAGATAGTTATGCACTCCCTGACGGAAAGTCTCCTCACCCAGGTAGTTCTCCACAGTCAGCAGCACGTCGCTGGCTTTGCCATAGGAGATGCCGTCGAACATCTGTTCAATCTGTTCGCGCGACTCGGCTTTGGCTCGGATGGCGCGGGTTGTGGGCAGGGCATCAAGGTTTAGTACCCCGTCTATCCCCGAAACCACACCTTGGTCGATATTCCACTCCGGATGCATTGCCGCTAAGGGCTTATTCGACATCCATGTGGCAAAGCCCTCGTTGAGCCAGATATTGTCCCACCATTGCATAGTCACCAGATCGCCGAACCACTGGTGGGCCATCTCGTGGGCGATCGTCAGCGCTATACCTTTCAACGCGCCTACAGATGCCGTCTTGGGGTCGATCAGCAATGCGGTCTCGCGAAAGGTAATGGCGCCAAAGTTTTCCATGGCGCCAGCCTCGAAGTCTGGCAGAGCAATCAGGTCCAGTTTTTTGAGCGGGTATCGGATGCCGAAATAGTTGTTGTAATAGTGCAGTACGTACTTCGCGACATCGACACTGTAGGGCGTGAGCGCCACCTTGTCTGGCGTGGAGCAGGAGCGGATGGTCACGCCATCCGATTCGCCCGCGGTGCATTGAAAGTCGCCAACAAGAAAAGCGACGAGGTAGGTGGACATTTTGGGCGTGGTGGCGAATGTGAGCGTGTGCTTACCGTCGCCGGGGCCGGGCGTGTCTGAGATGATTTCGCCGTTGGAGATAGCCGTGTCGCCGCTATCGACCACCAAGGTGACATCGAATGTTGCCTTGAAGGCCGGTTCGTCGAACGAGGGAAAAGCGCGGCGCGCGTCGGTGGATTCAAATTGAGTTACCGCATAGTTGCGCTTGGCGGTTTTGGAGAGATAAAAGCCGCGCAACTCGTTGTTCAGGATGCCGTTGTAGGCGATGGAGAGACTGGCTTTTCCCGCAGGCAGCTTTTCCGGGAAGGTAAAGGTGGCCTGCTCCTTGTCCTTGTCGAGCGTGATGGCGGCTTTCTGCTGCTGGCCAGCGGAGGTAACGAAGACGTTCTCGAAGTTGATCTCGGCGGCGTTCAGAGTGATCGAGTTGGTAGGCTCGTCGACCGTCACGTCGATTGCCTCCTGGCCGGAGAAAGTCGCGGCCTTGAGGTCTGGGGTGAGGATGAGTGTGTAATGCTCGGG
Organism: Occallatibacter sp.; assembly: GCA_050013195.1. Taxonomy (GTDB): domain Bacteria; phylum Acidobacteriota; class Terriglobia; order Terriglobales; family Acidobacteriaceae; genus Telmatobacter. The sequence continues at coordinate 3,029 of JBEKFS010000152.1, read as the reverse complement.
ACGGACGGTTTGCGGTAGCCGCTGCGCATTTGCCTGTGCCAGGTAGATGCAACCTAGCGCGGCGATTACAGTAAATGTCAATCGAAACGAAGGGGCGGAACAATGAATCTTCATGCGATCCTCGTAAGGTGGCTGAAATTCAGGAAAACACCAACATGTTATAGATAGATGCGACCGAGAAAAGATACGCGTATTATGTGCAAAAGGTTCAATTTCGAGCTTATTGGGCGGACGTTTTTTTCGGCAGTAACGAGTCAAGCAGCAGCAGGCAGGCGCCTGTAACGACGGACGAGTCGGCGACGTTGAAATCGGGCCAGTGGTAGCTGAAGATGTGGACCTCGATGAAATCGACCACGAAACCGTAAGCAATGCGGTCGTGGACGTTGCCCAGCGCTCCGGCAAAGACCAGCGCCAGGGCAACGGTGGTAAGCGTGAAGTGGTCGCCGAGACGGACCAGGAGAAAGAGGACAACGAGCGCCGCCAGCGACGAGAAGCAGATCAATCCCCAGCGGATCGCGTTGGGCGAAGCAGAGTTGGCGAAGAGCGAAAAGGCTGCGCCCTCGTTGGTCCAGTGAGTGATGCGCAGAACGTGCGGTATGACTGGAATGGCGCCGCCCATGGGGATGCGCAGCGTGACCCAGGTCTTGGTCAGGCGGTCAAGAAAGATAATCACTGCGGAGAGGATGAGTAACCAGTGAAGGCGGCGGGGTGCGGTGTATTTCATGGGCTTCCTTGTAAACAGTGATCAGTGGTCAGTGATCAGTTCCGGGTGCCCCACCCTCGCCGCGTTCTTGTTTTTGCGGCTAGGGTGGGATACTCGATCATGTTGTTGTCGGCGGCGCGATCTTCATTTCCTTCAGCGCATCCTGGCAGCGTGTGCAGACGTTCTGCCAGATTCCGTAGTTGGAAACTACAGGCATGAAGTTCCAGCAGCGGGCGCATTTGTGGCCGCTGGCTGGCAGAACGGTAACCACCAATTCAAAGCTTTGTCCTTCAGTTAAGCTGACCCCGGGCGCGGCATCTGGGTTCACAACTTCCTTAATTACATTGAGCCCAGGGTCTTCAACAATTTTTACACAGGAGACATTGAAGATCTCCTTCAATCCCAAAGCATGACGCTGCAAGAGGGAGAGCATGTCTTCTTTTGCGCGGATCTCAAGCTCCGCCTCTAAAGCTTTCCCAATGCTCTTTTCCTGGCGTCCTTTTTCGAGTCCGCGCAGAGCCTTGTCACGTAGCCAGAAGAGTGGCTTCCACTCTTCCAGCAACGGGGCCGGATCTTCGGAGAAAATCTCCTCCGGTTTGGGGAATTGCGCAAGATGAACAGAAGCCTCACGTCCTTCGACGGCGGGCAAGTACTCCCAGATTTCGTCGGCCGTAAAACTCAGGATGGGCGCGACCAGACGGACGAGCGCTTCGGTAATCTTCCACAGCACAGTCTGCGCGGAGCGGCGCTCCTGGCTCGTGGGCGCAAAGGTGTACATGCGGTCCTTGAGCACATCGAGATAGAACGAACTCAGGTCCACAATGGCGAACTCGTTGACTGCGTGGTAGACGCGATGAAACTCGAAGCGCTGGTACCAGTCGAGAATATTCTCGGTCAACTCGCGGGTGCGGGCCAGCATATAGCGGTCTAACGGCAATAGCTCTGCTTCTTTCACTTGATCCCGACTGGGGACGAAGCCGTTCAGATTACCGAGCAGAAAGCGGAAGGTGTTGCGCAGCTTTTTGTAGATCTCCGCGCAGCGCTGCATCAGGTTTTCGCTGGCAGCCATATCCTCGCGGAAGTCGATAGATGCGACCCAGAGACGGACAATCTCGCCGCCCATGCGGTTGGCAATATCCAACGGGTCCACGCCATTGCCCAGCGACTTGCTCATTGCCCGGCCCTGCTCGTCGAGCGTCCAACCGGCAGTGGAGACGTGTGAGTAAGGCGCGCGCCCGCGCAGAGCCACAGAGGTCAGCAGCGAAGAGTGGAACCAGCCGCGGTGTTGATCGCCGCCTTCCAGGTAGAGGCACTTCGCGCCGGTCCCATTCTGAAAGGACGCGTAGATGTTCTTCAACTCCGGATCGGACTCGCAGACTGCATACCAACTGGTTCCGGAGTCAAACCAGACGTCGAGAATGTCGGTCTCCTTGCGGAATGCTGTCCCGCCGCAATGCGCACAGACAGCTTTGGCTGGCAGCAGCGTTGCCGTCTCGGTCGTGTGCCATGCCTCAGCGCCATGCTCCTCGAATAACTTCACGATCTTGCTGTTGAGCGCCGGGTCCAGGATGGGCTTCTGGCAGCCCTCGCACAGGAAGACGGCGATGGGCACGCCCCAGATGCGCTGGCGGCTGATGCACCAGTCGGGGCGCGTGGCAATCATGTTGGTGATGCGCTCCTTGCCCCAGGCCGGATCCCAGATAACCTTGTCGATCTCCTCAATTGCCTGTTGGCGGAAGGTTTTTGTCTCGCCCTTTGTGTCTTTTACCGGAGTTTCAAGACTGATGAACCACTGCTCTGTGGCGCGGAAGATGACCGGATGATGACAGCGCCAGCAGTGCGGGTAAGAGTGTTCCAGATCGCTGGAGGCCAGCAACGCGCCACGCTCTTCCAGCATAGCGACGATGACAGGGTTCGCAGCCCACACCTTCATCCCTTCAAAGGGAGGCGGCGAGGCCAACGGCCAGGCTTCAGGGTCCACATGGATGCGGCCGGAGGCGTCCACGCGACAGGCTTGATCCAGGCCGTAGCTCAGGCCAGTATAAAAATCCTCTGCGCCATGCGAGGGCGCAGTATGCACCGCGCCGGTACCGGTGTCGGCGGTGACATAAGTGGCCAGCACGCCCAGAATGCTGCGCTCCAGGAACGGATGCTTGAAGGTGGCGCGCTCCATCACGCTGCCCTTGAAGCGGGCCAGTTCCGTGGTTGAGCCCAATTCGCAAGCCGCAACAACAGATGCAGCCAGCTCTGCGGCCACAATGAAAACCTGGTCGCCCGCAGCCAGCGCCACATAGTCAAAATCAGGATGAAAGGCCACGGCCATCGA
>JBEKFS010000151.1:0-7595 GCA_050013195.1 Occallatibacter sp. | reverse complement strand
CCCAGACGCCCATTCCGGCGACCAGGTACTTCAACTCGCCGTGGCCACACAAATCAATCGGTAATTCCGGGCGGTCGTGATGGGTGCCAATGTTTGCTTATGCTCCTCTTTCGACACACACAGGACTCGTCTCAGCATTCAGCTGGATGAGTGTTGGAACGTGGGGAACCATAAAGTTGCATTAACTGCAACTTTAATGGTTCAAGGTCAAATCAAACGTCATGCACCGGGTCCGGATTGTTAAAGCGGGTAAACCGGGAGAGGAAGTTCAGATGGACCGTTCCGGTGGGGCCGTTACGCTGTTTGGCGACAATGATCTCTGACTTGGCCCTGTCTTTCTCGGACATCTCTTCGTCGCGGTTGTAATAGGCCTCGCGGTGGATGAAGGCCACCACGTCGGCGTCCTGCTCGATGGAGCCCGACTCGCGTAGGTCGCTGAGCAGGGGGCGCTTGTCGTCGCCGCGGCGCTCACTAGCTCGGGAGAGCTGAGACAGGGCCACGACCGGCACGTTCAGCTCCTTGGCCAGGGCTTTGAGGCCGCGGGAGATGGCCGAGACCTCCTGGGTGCGGTTTTCGTAGTTCCTCTTGCCGGACGAAGGCACCGTGGCTGACATCAACTGCAGGTAGTCCACCACCACCAGGTCCAGGCCGCCAGCGTTCTGCTTGAGGCGCCGCGCCTTGGCGCGCATCTCAGCCAGCGAGATGCCGGCCGTGTCGTCGATGAACAGGTGCGCCTCGACCAGTTGGTTCAAGGCATTCTGCAGCTTGTCGTGGTCCTCGTGGCCCAGGAAGCCGGTTTGGAGCTTGCGCTGGTCGACCCAGGCCTGGGAGGCCAGCATCCGGCGCAGCAGCGCCTCCTTGCTCATTTCCAGGCTGAAGATGGCGACCGTGGCCTGGTTGCTGACGGCCGCATTCTGAGCCATATTGATGGCCAGCGCGGTTTTGCCCATGGCCGGACGGGCGGCGATGATGATCAACTCACCCTTCTGCAGGCCGCTGGTCAGGCGGTCAAATTCGGTGTAACCAGTAGCCAGGCCGGTGACCTCGCGGCTTTGCTTGTATAAATTGTCGATGGAGCCAAAGGAGTTCTGGACGATCTGGTCGAGCGACTGAAAGCCCTGCGTAAGGCCTTGTTCGCTGACTTCCAGCAGTTTGGCCTCGGTCTCGTCCAGGACCCCGAGCGCGGACTCGCCCTGGTCGGCGGCGCGGGCGATGGCGGCCGAGCAGATGAGCATGAGCTTGCGCAGCAGGCTCTTGTCCTTGACGATGCGGATGTATTCTTCGATGACCGGGCGGCGCGGCAAACCCTCGGTGAGCGAGGCCAGGTAAGCCACGCCGCCGATGGATTCGATCTCCTTCTGGCGCGAGAGCTCTTCGGCCAGGGTGATGATGTCCACGGCCTTCTGGGAATTGATCAGCTCCGTCATGCGCCGGAAGATGCGCTGGTGGGAGTCGAGGGAGAAGTCTTCGAAATCGATCTTTTCAGCGGCCTCGGCGTGGGCGGCGTTGTCCAGCAGGATGGCGCCGAGGATAGTCTTCTCGGCGTCCACATTGGCGGGCAGGCCGGAGTCGAAAGCCAGGTTTGCAAGCGTGGCCATACCTGATGAGTGTAGGACGAAGGCGGCCTGTGCAGAAGCAGGCCATCTGCGGAAATCTGGAAAAGCCGTCCGCAGGGTCAAATCACGTAGGGTTCGCGTGCCGGGCGACTCGGTTTCAACTACCCCCGGAGCCGGACCGCCCACAAAAATAATCGGGAACCCCTAAAAACTCCAAAAAATCAAAGCGCTATAACTCCCACATCATCCTCCGGAATGGCGCACACACAGCGCGCGCGTGCCGGCGGTACTGGAATACCAGGAGTACTGCTTCCCAAGGCCGAAGGAGAAGCTCGCCATTGATCCAGAATACTCTCCCTGATTTCTGCTCCATATAAAGCCTGAGGTCTTGATTCTACCCTTGTTATTCCAGTGATCGTCATCCTGCGTCTTTTCATAGATTCCAGCCAATTCGTCGATGGTAGGCAGCCGCCAGTTGGAGTAGCCAGCCAATCGCAGGTTTTGGCAATAATCGGTCGCCTGATGCCAGTCCACATCGATGCCGTTATCCTTCTTCATCCATATCAGGCCCGTTGCCGGGTCGGTCCAGGTTCCGGCTGCCTCCACTTGTGCGGCCCTAACCTGGGCCTCCTGCTGCGCTTTGTCTCTGGCATCCTGCTCTGCTTTGGCCTCTTGCTCGGTTTTGAGCCGCGCATCGCGCACCGGAGTCAGGTCAATACGTACCAAAGTCGGTTTGGCGGCCACAATGTCAAGTTTCTTTTCCATCTTGTCAAGACCATCCGTGGTAACGGCCACCACCACATGCTGGCCGAGAGAGACTGACGCAGTAGCCGAGTCGCCTGCCACGATGGGGCCGCGCAACTTGCCGTCCAGCTTCCAGTTGCAGGCCAGGTCGCAGGTCACCAGCAGCGTGGGGCCGGCCGGTTTGGCAACCGGCTTCGGTTTCGGCAGCAGAATCGGTCCTTCTTCCTGCGCACAGGCCGTAAGCGCCGCAACTGTCAAGGCCGCGGCCAGCGCCCATCCGGCGAATTTGCTTCTACGCATCTTGCGCTCCCTTACGTTCCTTGGCTGATACTTTAATCCCCATGCGCGGCAACTGTCGCCGCTGGGCGCCAGGTTTTATCTGCCCCCGGAACCGGGCCGCCTGCCTATTTGAGAATGATGCTCACATCCCACAGCTTGATGGTGTGGTCGTCACTTCCAGAGGCCAGGGTGCGGCCATCGGGGCTGAAGGCGACTGATTCGACAATACTTGTGTGGCCTTGGAGGGTGACCAGCAACTGGCCGCTGGCCACATCCCACAGCTTGATGGTGTGGTCGACACTTCCGGAGGCCAGGGTGCGTCCATCGGGGCTGAAGGCGACGGATTCGACAGAATCCGAGTGGCCCTGGAGGTTGCGCAGCAACTGGCCGCTGGCCGTATCCAACAGCATGATGTTCCGGCTGATACCCCCGTAGGCCAGGGTGCGGCCATCGGGGCTGAAGGTTACGGAATTGGCCCAAATGTAGTAGCTCCCGAGGTTGCGCAGTAACTGACCGCTGGCTGTATCCCACAGCTTGACGGTGTTGTCCTCACTTCCCGAAGCCAGAGTGCGGCCATCGGGGCTGAAGGCTATGGAGTAGACATCATTTGTGTGACCTTGCAGCGTGCGCAACAACTGGCCACCGGCCGCATCCCACAGCTTGATGGTATTGTCGTTACTTCCGGAGGCCAGAGTGCGGCCATCGGGACTGAAGGCAATGGTTATGACAAGGTTTGTATCCTGGATGGTGCGCAGCAACTGGCCGCTGGCCGCATCCCATAGCTTGACGGTGAAGTCGGCACTCCCGGAGGCAAGGGTGCGGCCATCGGGGCTGAAGGCTACGGACTCGATAGCCTGTGAATGACCCTGGAGGGTGCGCAGCAACCGGCCGCTGGCCACATCCCACATCTTGATAGTCTTGTCGTAACTTCCGGAGACCAGGGTGCGGCCATCGGGGCTGAAGGCGACGGATTTAACAGGATCCGAGTGGCCTTGGAGAGTGCGCAGCAAACTGTGCGCCGCCTTTTCGGCCCTCTCTCTTGCTTCCTGAGCAGCCTTGTCCCGCGCCTCTTGATCCGCCTTCTCTCTGGCCTCCTGCTCGGCCTTGGCTATCCGGGCGTCACGCACAGGCGCCAGTTCGATACGCAGAATGGTCTGCCCAACAGTCTTAATCTCGACCTCGTTTTGAAACTTGTCGAGTCCGTCGAGGGTTACGGCAGCCACCAGGTGCTGGCCCAGAGAAAGTGGCACTGTGGCCGAGTCGCCCGCCGCGATGCGACCGCGCGCCTTGCCGTCCAGCTTCCAGTTGCAGGCCAGGTCGCAGATCACCAGTAGCGTTGGGCCGGCCTGCTTAGGAACCGGCTTCGGTTTCGGCAGCAGAATCGGTCCTTCTTCCTGCGCACAGACCGAAAGTGCCGCAACCGCCATAGCCGCGGCCAGCACCCATCCGGCAAATTCGCTTCTACGCATCTTGTACCCCCATACATTCCATGGCTGATACATGTGTCTATTTTTGTTGCATCCAAGATACCAGAAATACGCTGGAAAAGTGACTGCAACCACGGCCAACGGCTTTAGATTGTGGCAAAAATGCCGTATTCTCAATGCAATGTAAGGAGAAGAAACACATGGCCAAGGAAACATTGAGCAGCGCCAAACTGAAGAAGGTTTTGGCGGCGTTGGAAGGCAACTGGAAGGCCGAGATGGAGGGCTACCACACTTACCAGGCGCTGGCCGACCGGGACACGGACCCGGTGCGCACTCAAGTTCTGCGCCACCTGGCCGGCGCCGAGTGGGAGCACGCCGCGCTGTGGCATGGGCGCATCGTGGAGCTGGGCGGGACCGAGCCGGTCTACCACGGCAAGCCTGGCGGCGATGCCGATTCGCTGGCCAGCCGCGCCGGCGGCATCCGCATGGCCCTCAGGCGCCTCGAGATCGAGGAGAGCCGCGCCATCGCCAGCTATGGCGAGCAACTCAAAGGCCTGGGCGATCCGGAATCCATCGCCATCCTCGAGCACGTCATCGAGGACGAAAAGGACCACTATAAGGAGCTGGGTTCGCTCTTGCGCGGCCACTACCAGCAGCCACCCGGGTCGCACACCATCAACGCCAAGGCAATTCTGGATGAGATGCTGGCCAAGCGCGCTCAGGGCCGCAAGCAGCCGGGAAGCTGGATCGGCGACGCCATCTACGGAGTCAACGACGGCCTGGGAGCCATCTTCGGCATCGTCAGCGGCGTCAGCGGCGCCACCTCGGGCGACAGCAAATACGTGTTGCTGGCCGGCCTCTCCGGCCTCATTGCCTCGGCTCTCTCCATGGGCTCGGGAGCGTATCTGGCCGCCAAGAGTGAACGGGAAATCTACATGGCTGAGATCGCCCGCGAGCGCGAAGCCATCCAGATGAACGGCCCCGAGGCCCGCGAGTTGCTCTCGCTTTACTACCAGGTGAAGGGTCTGCCTGAAGAAGACTCTCAGAACATGGTCAACCACATCGCCAACGATCCCGAGCAGTTGCTTCGCGCGCTGGCCTCGGAGCGGCTAGGCACCAGTGAAGAGGCGCTTGCCAACCCGCTCGTCTCCGCCGGCTCGGGCGCGCTCTCCACCGCCGTCGGCGCGGCCATTCCCATTATTCCCTTCTTTTTCATGAACGGACTCGAAGCGGTCATCGCCGCCGCTGTAATCTCGCTGGCTGCGCATTTTGCCGTCGGCGCGGCCAAGTCGCTCATCACCGTACGCTCCTGGTGGTCCTCCGGCTTCGAGATGACCGCGGTCGGCGCTATCGAAGGCGCAGTCACCTACGGCATAGGCATTCTGCTGGGCAAGGGAGGGATGTAGCGTGTTTTTTCATAGTCGCACAAACCCGCTAACTTGCTAACTCGCTCGTTACCGCGAAAGCCTGCCCTGAGCGTAGTCGAAGGGCGGTGGCTAACTTGCTGCATTTTTCAAACAACGCGGCCCGCTCACGAAGAGGCCGAACCGATAAAATGAATTCGGCCTTCGCCTACGGGAGAATTGTGTGCTTAAAAAGATTCTTTGCCTGTTTGCTTTTGCTGTTACCCTGCTGCCGTGCGTTGCTGTCATAGGACAAACCACTGCCGACATCGTCGTTGAGCGCAATGTTGCAATGCAGACGCGCGACGGTGTGACGCTGCGCGCGGACATCTACCGCCCCTCCGGAGACGGGACATTTCCCGTGCTCTTGCAGCGTACGCCCTATAACAAGGACAATACCGCCGCATTTGCGCGCAAAGCCGCCGCACGCGGCTACATGGTGGTGGTGCAGGATGTGCGCGGACGCTTTGCCTCCGAGGGTGAGTGGTACACCTTCAAGCACGAGAGCGAAGACGGCTATGACGCCGTTGAGTGGGCGGCTGCTCTGCCTCACTCCAACGGAAAAGTGGGCATGTTCGGCGGCTCGTATGTGGGCGCGACGCAGATGCTGGCCGCCATCAGCCAACCACCTCATCTGGCCGGAATCTGCCCGGTTGTAACTGCCAGTAACTACCACGAAAACTGGACTTATCAGGGCGGCGCATTCGAACAATGGTTCAATGAATCGTGGACCTCATCGCTGGCGCAGGATACCTTTAACCGGAAGATAACGGAAGCCAAGAACGCCATGGTCGGCAGCACGGTTCTTCCGCTCAATCAGTACCCGCTCTTCAATAAACTTGACTTAGGTTCCGGCCCTGATAGTTATTCACATAAGCTGGCGCCCTACTTCCTCGATTGGCTCGACCATCCAACCTATGACAGTTACTGGAAGCAATGGTCCATCGAAGAGAACTACGACAAGATTCAAGTTCCCGCGTTGACTATTACGGCCTGGTACGACATCTTTCAGGGCGGCTCACTGCGCAATTTTACCGGCCTGCAGGCGCATGCCGCAAATGATGCTGCGCGCAAGGGCCAAAGGCTGGTGGTTGCCATCGGAGGCCACTCCGGCTGGGGCCGCACCATCGGCGAGGTCGATTTCGGCCCCGACGCTCCCTTTGACGAGAACGAGATTACCCTTGATTGGTACGACTATCTCTTCCTTGGAAAGCAGAATCAATTCGCCAACGGCAAGCCGGTGAAAATCTTCGTGATGGGCGAAAACAAGTGGCGCGACGAGGAGACATGGCCGCTGGAGCGGGCAAAAGAGACGCGGTACAGCCTGTTCGGCCTGCAACCGGCTAACGGAGCCAATGGCATCTCAGGCAACGGCGGGCTCCTTGCGCCTGGAGTTTTGACGCGGACGAGCGGCTCGCCCAGCGACACCTACACTTACGATCCGGCCAATCCCGTTCCTACCGTCGGCGGACCTCTCTGCTGCGACGTGACTCACCTTGCTCCCGGTCCCCGCGATCAGAAAGAAATCGAGTCGCGTCCAGATGTGCTGGTTTACTCCACAGAGCCTCTGGAGCAGGACATTGAAGTTACTGGCCTTGTAACTCTTGACTTATACGCCATTTCTTCCGCTGCCGACACGGACTTTACCGCCAAGTTAGTCGATGTGTGGCCTAATGGCTTCGCGCAAAATCTAACTGAAGGGATTTTGCGCGCGAGTTATCGCGAATCAACCTCAGAGGCCAAGCCTATCGTTCCCGGTAAGGCTTACGAGTATAAGATCGATATGTGGTCCACGAGCAATGTTTTTTTGAAAGGACACCGGATTCGTTTGGAGATAAGCAGTAGTAACTTCCCGCGCTTCGACCGTAATCTGAACACAGGTAAGTCCGCAAGTACGAGCGCTGTTTTTGTGAAGGCGACCAACACCATCCTTCACGACGCCGCGCATCCCAGCGCGCTAATCTTGCCGGTTGTGCCGCGATAAAGCTGACAGCTGACAGCTAACAGCTAACAGCTAATAGCTCTCGCGCGGCTTTCCGTCCCAGGCGGATGCAGTCTGAGATGCCGATGCCGTCGTAAGCGTTGCCGGCCAACTGCAATCCGGGCAGTGCGGCGACGCGGGCGTGGATGCGTACCATGCGCTCTTGGTGGCCAACAGCATACTGGGCCATTGCCCTGGGCCAGCG
>JBEKFS010000150.1:0-12359 GCA_050013195.1 Occallatibacter sp. | reverse complement strand
AACAGCCTGGATGTTTCCACCTACGTGGCCTCAAAGCTGGAAGGCGGTGTGCGCTGGACCGAGCATTTGAATTCGCGAGGGTTTGCCTTTTCCAAGGCCAACACCCTCGTTTATGAATTCAATTTCCGCAGGGTCAAGGTGCAGGCTGACAGCCTCCAGGTCGCTCCCCTCGAGATAGCGCAGTTGGCAACGGCGGTGCGCGTGGCTGGTCCGTCGCTGACCTGGATTCGCGATACGCGCGACTCGGCTCTGGATGCGCATCGAGGCACCTACACCAGCTTCCAGGAGTTCCTTTCTGACGGAGGGTTCGGCGCCCAGGCCGACTTCAGCCGTCTCGACCTGTCGAATTCGAGTTATTACCGCTTCGATAAAGGCCGCGTCGTTCTGGCTCGCAACACGCGCTATGGGCAGGAGCGGGCTTTTGGCAAGCTCCAGCAGGAGCTGATTCCGCTGCCCGAGCGGCTCTACGCGGGCGGGGCCACCTCGCTCAGAAGCTTCGGCGCGAACCAGGCCGGTCCGCGTGATCCGGAGACGGGATACCCCATTGGCGGGGCGGGCGCGCTCATCAACAGCACGGAGTTGCGCTTGCCACCTCCTACGCTGCCCTGGCTCGGAAATACAGTCAGCTTTGTGATCTTCCACGATATGGGCAACGTCTTCACCAACGCGTCGGATGCGTGGAAGAGCGCTCTCCGAGTTCGTCAGCCGGAGCGCGACAATTGCAGGATCGTAGCTTCTCCAGGCCCTCCTCCCACTGGCTACAGCCCCACTGGCCCGCAAACTTCTACCGGACAGCAAGGGACATGCAGCTTCAACTTCTTCTCTCACGCGCCGGGGCTGGGTTTGCGCTACCATACGCCGGTGGGGCCAATCCGGCTGGACTTCAGCTATAACCTGAATCCGCCCATCTTTCCGGTGAATTACAACTACTCGCTCACGCAACCGGGGTCGGCCCCGCATGTGGGCGAAGGCACACACTTCAACTTCTTCTTCAGCCTGGGACAGACCTTCTGATGCGCAACCACACTCAAATTCGGCGCAAGAGCAACTTCGGACCCGCATGCGTGGCAGTGATGGGTGTTTGCATGGTTGCCATGGGAGCAACCTCTGCCTTGGCTCAGGGCCTTGCTCAGAACCCGGCCCAGGCGGCTCCGCCCGTCAACGCCGTAGTGCTCGACCGGGTGGTTGCCGTGGTCAATAACCAGGCTATCCTGGCCAGCGACGTGGACGACGAGGTGAGGCTGGCAGTGCTGGACCCTGGCCGGGCGGGAGTTGTTCTTACGCCAAAGCGCGCCCTGGAGCAGTTGATCAGCCGCGCGTTTATCCAGCAGCAGATTCGCCAGGAGGATGCGCAGGCGGCGGAGCCTTCGCAGACCGAGGTCGATGCACGGCTGGCGGAACTACGAAAAGAAGTGCCTGCCTGTATTCACTTCAACTGCACCACGGAGAAGGGGTGGTCGGCGTTTCTATTTGCGTATGGGCTGACACCACAACGTGTCGAGAGCTATCTCCGCTATAGAGTTCAGATTCTGCGCTTCATCGAATTGCGTTTTCGGCAGGGGATTCGCATTGCCCCGGAGGAGATTGAGAAGTACTACCGCGAAACGTTGCTGCCCCAGTATGCTCCGGGCGAAGCGATTCCGCCGCTGGATAAGGTGGCCCCGCGCATTGAGGAGATTTTGCTGGAGCGCCAGGTGAATGTGCTCTTCGACGACTGGCTCAAGAATCTACGCAAGCAGGGCGACGTGGAAGTGCTTGACCCCTCGCTCGAATCTCCTGAGCCCGCGGGCGGAGCAGCGAAGGGAGGCGCATGAGCGAGACCGAATCCACGCCCCCTGTCCCCGCTGAGAATCTGGAGCCCGCCGCGCCTGAACCGGAGGATCAGGTCAAAGCACCTCGCCCCAGCCGTTTGCGCCGCTTCTTCCTGCGCCATCTTCCCTTGTCGGTGGCCGGTGTAGTGATACTTCTGTCGGTAACCACGATAGGACTTTATTTTGCGGCTAGTTCAGCCGCTTTTGAGAACTTTATCCGCCGCCAAATGGTGCTCAAACTGGAGACGGCCACCGGCGGGCGCGTCGAAATCGCTTCTTTCCACTGGCATTTGCTCACCGAGGAGGCAGAGGCCGACGGATTGGTCATCCACGGCCTTGAAGCTCCCAATGATGCGCCCTACGCCCAGGCCGAGCGCGTGCGTGTGCGGTTCAGTGTGCTGGGTTTTCTGAGCCCGCGCATCCAGCTTAACGCCCTGGAGATATTGAAGCCCCAACTTCACCTGATTGTGTACTCCGACGGCTCGACCAACCAGCCGCATCCCCGCAAGCCCAGACCGCCTGGCGAACCCGCGCTCGACAGATTTTTTGATTTGAAAGCCGGTTATGTATCGGTCGAGCAGGGCGACCTGGATTATGAGAATCGCGCCGCGGAGTTCGACTTCCAGGACCGGCACATTCCGCTTGACTTCGACGCCTGCGATCTCTCCCTGCGTTTGGTCTATTTACCTGCGGGTTCCGGCGCGCCACAGACAAGCGCCCCGTCCTTACGTCATTTATTAACTCCAAGGGTGGCAGGCCAGGAGTCTTATCTCATCGAAGCCGGCGTCCGCGATCTGGATCTTTCGCGCGGCGCTTCGTCCAGGCCGGGCAAGGCATCGCCTCAGGTTCATGGATACCTACAGGGCACGCTGGAGCTGACGCGCAACGCTGCAACTCTGCGCTCCCTGCGCATCACCGCCAGCGGCCGCAGCGTCAAGGACCGAACACTGGAAATCTCCGGCACCCTGGATGACTTTGCCCACCCCAGCTGGCAGGCCAAAGCAGTGGGCGAGCTGGACTTGCGCCTGGTCGACCCCATCACCGGCTATCCAAATGCGCCGGAAGGCATCGCCCATCTGGACCTAACCGGATCCGGGCAAGCGGGCAGTTTCCGCACCGATGGCGGAGTTCACGTCGAAGACGGCTCTTACATCGGGACCGGCGTTGTCGCCACCGGCTTTGGTCTCGATGCGCGCGTTCATGCTGATTCCAGGCAGTTGCTGATTACTTCAATCCTTCTCCGCCTGCGCCAGGGCGGCCAGGTTGAAGGCGATCTCTCGCTCACGCCATGGCTTACTCCGCCTCCGAATCCGGCCAAGGGCAAATCACGCGTCGTTGCCCATCCGCTTCCATCCGCGGATGAGATCACCATCCCCGTCAACGGCAAGATAGCCGCTCAATTCAAAGACGTTGCCCTGGACACGCTGTTGGAGATGCTCTGCGACCCGCCCTTTCAGCATCTCGGCTTCGATGCACGGGTCAACGGCCCAGCCAACGCGCTGTGGATCAACGGCGACAAGCGCACCCTCTCTGTGGGCGCCGTGTTCAGCCTCACTCCTCCGGCACAGGCTGCACAGGGTAAGGTGCTTGCCGGCGGCCTGATCGATGCCACCTATACTCACCGCGACGGCGCGGTCGATCTGCGCAAGCTGGTTCTACATCTGCCTTCCAGCCAACTGGAGGCTCATGGCCATCTGGGCGCGTACCCCATGACCAGCTCCTCCGTACTCACGGTCGATTTTCATAGCGGCAATCTGGGCGAGTTCGACACAGTTCTGCGCGACCTTGGATTGGCGCGCAACGGCAGATACGGCACGGTCGCCCTGCCAATCGCGCTCTACGGCCAGGGAGATTTTCACGGTACATGGACCGGATCGCTGGTTGATCCCCACCTTACCGGCTCCGCAAAAGCCACGCAACTGGCCGTCGAAATTCCTGTAAGCCCGAGCGCCAACTCAGCCCAGAAGCCGCTCCCGCCGCCCCAATACATCCGCCTCGATGCGGCTGAAGCCTCGGGCAGCTACTCGGCAGCACGGATAGACATTGCCCATGCGCTGCTGCGCCACGGAAACGCCGAGATCGCCCTCAATGGCAGCCTGACCGCCAGCCTGGCCCCCGGGAGCGTAGTGCGCCGTTCAGCGCCTCCTCCGTCCTTCGACGCGAATTCAATGCTTCATCTTAGTCTGCGCGCTGGCCAGGTCAACCTGGACGATCTGCGGCCAATCCTCGGGCAGAATCTACCCGTGTCGGGCTCGCTGGCTGCGCAGCTTCAAGCTGACGGGCCTATCTACGCACTGGCCGGCTCCGGATGGGTCGAACTGGACAAAGGAAGCATCTACGGCGAACCTGTGGCGCGCATTCGTGCACAAGGCAACATTGCCAATCAGACCATCAAATTGACCTCGGTAACAGTAAGCGAGGACGCGGGAAAATTTACGGCGACAGGCAGCTATAACCTCTCCTCAAGGCGCTTTCAACTGGATGCCAAAGGTACGGGGATCAATGTGGCCCGCATCGAAACTCTGCGCCGTAACGGCCTGACGATGACCGGCAAGCTGGGGTTTACCGTGCAGGGCACAGGGACACTCGACGACCCGCGCCTTGAAGCGCATGCCAATCTGGAAAGTTTGGCTCTGAGCGGAGAATCGTTGGGCAGCGTGGAACTGACGGCGCGAACCGCCAACCGCGTCGTCACGTACGACCTGACATCTCGGCTGGAGGCTGCCCAACTCACCGCGCATGGCCAGACAGCGCTCAGCGGCGACTATGCTACCCAGGCCAAACTCGATTTTTCGCAGTTCAACATCGCCCCGCTCATACGATTGGCTCATATTAAGGGACTGAACGGTGAGTCGGCGCTGGCTGGAACGATCACCCTCGATGGGCCTCTGGCGCGGCTCTCGGACCTGCGCGGCGACGCTCGTCTTGCGCAGTTGGAGGTCACGGCAGCCTGTCGCTCAAGGACAAGCACGAACTGGACTTTGCCGCCAGCGGGGCGATTAATTTGAAGGTGGCCGAGACCATTGACTCCGACCTGACCGCCAGCGGCAACACCAGCTTTCAGGTGGAGGCGCACGGGCCGCTGCTGAATCCCAGCCTGAAGGGCCGCATCGACTTCCAGGACGCGGCGCTTTCTCTGGAAGATTTGCCCAACGGCCTGAGCCAGCTGCATGGAACGCTGGAGTTTAACCAGAACCGGCTGGAGGTCAGGTCGCTGACGGCCATGAGCGGCGGAGGCCTGCTCAGCCTCGGCGGCTATCTGACCTATCAACACGGCATCTATGCTGACTTGACGGCTACCGCAAATGGAATTCGCATCCGCTACCCGCAAGGGATCAGCTCCCTGGCCGACGCCACGCTTCACCTGCAAGGTCCGCAGAACAATCTGTTGCTTTCCGGCGACGTGCTTATCACCCGCTTCACGGTAGGCTCCAATCTGGACATCGCGGCGCTGGCCGCGCAGGCCAGCGCAGTTGAATCCATCGTGCCCTCCGACGCGCCGTCCAACCACGTCCGCCTCGACCTGCACATCACCTCATCGCCGCAGTTAAACTTCCAGAACGCCTATGCCAAGCTGGCCGGCAACGTCGATCTGCGCCTGAGGGGCACCCTGGCTACGCCCTCGCTGCTGGGCCGCATCTCCATCACCGAGGGCAGCGGCGTCATCGCCGGAACACGCTACGAGTTGCAGCACGGCGACATCTACTTTACCAACCCGGTCCGCATTCAACCCACCATCGACTTGAACGCCACCGCCCGCGTAGAGGACTACGACATTACTCTTGGTCTGCGCGGAACGCCGGAAAAACTGGCGGTCACCTACCGCTCCGATCCCCCACTGCCGGAGGCCGACGTGGTGGCGCTGCTGGCATTGGGCCGCACCGAGAATCAGGAGCGACTCTATACGCAGCAGCAGGAGGCCGTCGGCGCAAACCCTACCACCGACGCGCTGCTCGGCGGCGCACTCAACGCCACCGTCAGCTCTCGCGTTCAAAAGCTTTTTGGGACTGGATCAGTTAAGGTGGACCCCAACTACCTCGGCGCCCTGGGCAACTCCACCTCCCGCATCATCGTCGAAGAGAGGCTGGGTTCCAACGTCACCCTCACCTACGCCACCAACGTCAACACCACAGCCCAGCAATTGATCCAGGCGGAAATCGCCGTCAATCGCCATGTCTCACTGCAGTTGGCGCGCGACGAGTCCGGCGTCTTTTCCGTAGTTCTTAAAGCCACCCAGCGTTTCCGCTGATTGTTGCCGGCTGCAGCACGCAGTCGCCTGGTTTTCAGGGGACGCGGAAAATGAACACGCTTAATCCGCAGGTGCGGTTGCGGTGAATTCCGGCTCCAGCGCACGTTCCGCGCCAGTCCAGGACATGGAACGGCCAGGCCGAATGCGTCTCCACGGCAGCACGCCGGAAACTAACAGGACGACAACGGCTGGCTCAATCGCCTGTCGATAATCCATGATCGGTTTGGTCATGTAGTAGGTGAGAGGAAAGATGCAGATGAGCACCAGATAGGGCCAGAGGGCGGTGCGGTTCTGACGCCAGAACCGGCGGATGCCGCGCAACATCAGCAGCGTAATGCAGGTGAGATAAAAACAATTTTCCAGGGTGAATGGCTGCGCCCGCAGCTCTTCGGCGGAGAAGCTCCAGTATCCCGTCCAGTAATAAACAATGCGGCGCAAAGTTTTCTTAACTAAAAAAGCATAATGCGGATGATTGTGAAAGTCAGCCAGAGACATGGTGTGCTTATCCGCCAGATAGGCCGTCTCGCCCATGGCAAGATATTTGCGCAACTCCTCCGGATTGCTTGCTGGGTACGGCCGTCCGTCCGCGCTCGGCGGTGAGGAGGTATCAAAGGGAGCATTGCCAAAGTCGTCGGCATAAAACTCCAGCCAGATGTTGTCGCGGATCGGGCACAGTACGCCGAGAGCACGGTAGTTTCGCACAGTCCACGGCGTGAGAACAGCGATGAGAGCGACCGTGGTGAGCGCGCCATTCAACAGCCAGCGTCCGCCCGCCTTGCGCACCTTGTAAAGAGCCAGCAGAAGCAGGAACGGAACCGAGGAAAGCACCGCCGGATTGGAGTGCGCGGTGATGCCGAAGAGTGCGCCCCAGCCCAGCCAGGCAAAAAGATTCGAGGTGTGATGAATGCGTTGCGCAATGCAGAAGCAGGTGGTGAACAGCAGGCCGGTCAGGGCATACTCCCACACGCGACCGGCGGAAAAGTAGATGGCAAAGGGATAAAAGGCCCATACCCAGGCCGCAACCCGCGCGCCGCGTGTGCCCAGGGAATATTTTGCGCTGAAGTAAACCGGAATGCAGGTGAGGGCGCTGAACAGGCTGTTGATGGAGAGAATGACAAATCCAGAGGTGAGCGAGTAGATGCCAAAGAGCTTGAAAACACCAGCGAGCAATGCCGGATAGAGCGGCGATTCAATGGCGGTGGGACCGCTGATGGGATAGTACGGCGAACTGAATCCATGGCCGCTGGCCAGCGCGCGCGCAATCCAGCCCATCTCCCAGCCGAACTGCTCGTAGTATTTATCCGCGTCGGGCAGGTCGCGATAAGTGAAAAAGACCACCACTATGCGGATGGCAAAGGCAACAAGAATGATGACGGGAAGAAGCCAGTGGGATGAGCCCTGTTGGTCCGCAGGCGCGGGGTGATCGGTAGGTGTTGGCATCCACTCATTATAATGATGCTCGGCGCTGTCCCAGCCGTTCCTTGACGATGATTCGGGAGGTGGAGTAGCCCATGGCAGGAGAGTGCTAAGGTGGAAACCAGGCCGGGCGGCGCATTTCGCGACGCAGGGAAGAACAAAGACAAACTCTCCCCGGCCAGGGCGGGACACAGCGCAACTATTCCACGGAAACCGTGTCTAAACTGACGAGCGGCGAGCCCATGAGTTTCCTATTGCATCGGTTTGGGCAGGCGAGGCCCGGTAATCTGCGCTAGACTCGGCAGTGGCCCTGCACATCGGGTTCGACCCACGAGGAGGAATAAAAACATGACCTGGACGATGAATACTTCCCGCACGACACTCCTGGCGGCGACGTTCGCCGGAGTCATTCTGAGCCTCCCCCAGGTTTCCATGGCAGCGGGCCAGGCACAGACTCCCGGCGTCACTCCGTCCGCGCAAGCCGCTGACCCGGCGGAAAGCGCCGCCACGGCACGGCTCGATAAGAAGCAATTTAGCAATGTGAAGGTGAGCGTGGACCAGGGCACTGCCACCTTGACCGGCACCGTGGAGTTCTACCAGTTCAAGGTTGACGCTGACAAGCGCGTACGCAAGGCCAACGGTGTCACTGCGGTGCGCAACCTGATCCGGGTTGCAGGCCCCGATATTTCCGATCAGGTGCTCGAGGACAAAATCAGGGAGAAGTTGCAATACGACCGTGTTTTCTACGGTAACGTATTCAACGCCATCACCGTCAGCGTGCAGAACGGCGCCGTCACCCTCGGCGGTCATGCCATCTCTTATTTCGCCCGGAACTCCGCTCTCAACCTGGTCAACTTCTTTCCCGGAGTCCAGAATGTAGCGGATGAGATCCAGGTCGATCCTGTCTCCGCCTTCGATAATCGGATACGGATGCAGACCTACCGCGCCATCTACGGCTATCCACCACTGAACAGGTACGCCATTGACCCAGCCAAGCCGATTCGCATCTCGGTACAGAATGGCCATGTCGAGCTGTATGGATTGGTGGACAGGCAGGCCGACAAAGAGATGGCCTTCATCCGCGCTAACGCCGTTCCCGGCGTCTTTGAAGTGAAGAACTACCTGCTGGTTGCCGAGCCGCCGGCCCCAAAAAAGAAATAAACGGCGAACCGTCGCCTGGTGACTGGGCGCAGCTCAGCCTGTAGTAATTTGCCGCAAAATCATCGCGGGAAGGTGATGATCACCTTCCCGCGCGCATGTCCTTCTTCAAGATAGCGGATGGCTTCAGCTGTGTCGCTTAATGGGTAACGTCGATCAATGACGGGGACAACTTTTCCAGTTTCAAGAAGATCTTTCAGGAAAATCAAATCCTTTTTTTTGATCTTCGCGACAAAGCTGCGCGTCTTCTTGCTCCCCATCCTTGACAGCAGGGGGCCCAATATCAAGATGTGGAGATAATTAGCCAGCCCTCCTCCCGCCATGACAAAAATTCCGTCCATGTTCAGAGCGCGCCGGTAAGCGAAGATCGAATGCTGGGCGTTCGCGGAGAAAATCAGATCGTAACGCTGCTCTCCTCGCGTGAAATCTTCCCGGGTGTAATCGATGACATGGTCGGCGCCAAGCGATCGCGCCTGCCCCATATTCCTTGTGCTGCACACAGCAGTGACTTCCGCCCCGAACGATTTGGCAATCTGGACCGCAAATGTGCCCACGCCGCCGGACGCGCCCTCCACCAGAACCTTGTGGCCTGGCTGGATTTGTCCCTTGTCGCGCAGACCCTGAAGGGCGGTGATGGCCGCCACGGGAACGGCTGCCGCCTGTTCGCAAGATATGTTGGCCGGCTTCAGTGCCAATCTGGTTTCCACGGCGCATGCATACTCGGCAAACCCGCCCATGAGCGCCGCTCCAAAGACCGGGTCGCCGGGCTGAAAATCTTTTACGTCTTTGCCAACCGCTTCGACCAGCCCAGCGATATCGCAGCCGAGGACCTTGTGTTTTGGCTTGAAGAGTCCACCCATCATGGGACGAATGTACAACGGCTTACCTCTCAGGACGTGCCAGTCAAATGGGTTCACCGATGCCGCGCAAATCTTGATCAGGACCTCATTGTCCGCGGGCGCGGGTTTTGCAATCTCCTCAAGCCGAATTACATCCGGTGATCCGTACTCTGTGGCGACAATCGCTTTCATCAAGCACTCCTCAACGGGAACCTACTCTTTGCTCGGGATTCTCTCGAATACGCTCAGGACAGCATGAAAGTTCCGCACCGGATAAAATCTGCCCAAATGCACAGCGGCCTCCATGATCTCTATATTGAGACTCTGGAGGCCGCTGGTGACTAGCAGTCTTTAGAACTTGACCGTCGGAGCCGTCTTTGCACTTTCCGGGGCCGCGAAGTAGGCGGTGTTCTCGTGATACCCGGCCATGCCAGCCCAGATGTTGTTTGGGAATTGAAGAATGAATGTGTTGTAATCCTGAATCGCGTCGTTGTAACGTTTGCGCGCCACGCTGATGCGATTTTCTGTTCCCGACAACTCGTCCTGCAGCCGCATGAACTGGTCGCTGGAGCGTAGTTGCGGGTAGTTCTCCGTGAGCAACAGCAACCGGCCCAGGGCCGAATCCAGCTTCCCATTGGCCGCGATTTTGCCCGCCGGTCCCTGCGCATTCAACATGCCGGCGCGGGCGTTAGCAATGTCGCCAAAGACCGTGCTCTCCTCTTTGGTAAAGCCCTTCACAGTCTCCACCAGGTTGGGAATCAGGTCGGCGCGCCGCTCCAACTGCACGTCCACCTCCGACCACTTGCTTTTCACAGCCTGATCCTTTGCTACCATCTGGTTCCGAGCGCCGATATAACTGCCAGCGACCATCAACACGCCCAAAACCAGAACGCCGACCACTCCCAGTGCAATCCAAAGTCCCTTGCTCATACTGTGCATTTCTCCTTGGCTCGCCTCAGGCAAGCCTCTTCATCAAATTTGAAAACCTACCAGCTTCCTCCGGCCCCGCCGCCGCCAAAACCGCCGCCGCCGAAGCCGCCAAAACCGCCTCCTCCGCCACCACCGCCACCGCCGAAGCCTCCTCCTCCGCCATAATACCCGCCACCAAAAAACCCTCTGTGGCTCCAACGCCGCGGCAGTATTCCAATGCTCGACAAGATGCGAACTAAGCCAAATACGCCGAAGAAGAAAAGATAGAAGATCAATTTCACAAGGCCGTTAGAGACGTGTGTAGAACTCCGGCGGCGAACCGGAGCAGCTTCCTCGTCCTCCGAGAGCGTGACGTTAGCGTCGGCGGCAATCACCTGCGCCACTTCGCTCACTGCCAGAGTCACGGCGCCGTCAAAATCGTTCGCGCGCAAATCGGGAACCATCTCCCGGCCTATGTCGCCCAGTTTCCCGTCGGGCAGAATTCCTTCCAGCCCGTAACCAACTTCGATACGCCGCTTGTGATCGTCTACGGCCAGAAAGACCAGCACGCCGCGGTCCGATCCCTTGCGGCCCATCTTCCACTTGTCCTCCAGCGCGTTAGAAAATTCGGCCGGGTCCACGCCATCCAGCGTATGGATGGTGACCACGGCGATCTGCGCATTGGTCTGCGAGTGGTCGAGCTGCGCGCAGAGGCGGTCCAGCCGGGCGATGGCAGCAGGCGAGAGAACGTGGGCAAAGTCGCTCACGTAATCGGTGGGTTGGGGCAGGTCCTCGACCCGCTCGGCTTGTGCAATCTGTCCGGCGGAGGCGAAGACGGCTACACAAGCTGCTACGAGAAGCGGTAGGACGGCCGAAAGTGCGCGGCGTAAGCCTTTCATCTCTTTCTATTGTACGGGTTTGCCCGGCTTTAGGTTCCAAAAGCACGCGTAAGTACTACACTTATAAAGGAATGACAGAAAATTCGCAGCTCCAGCCGCCCATCGCTCGCAAGGACCACAAAGAGACCGTTCTGCACGGCATCACCCTTACAGACGACTACGCCTGGCTTCGCGACAAGGACAACCCCGAGGTCACAGCCTATCTGGAAGCCGAAAACGCTTATGCCGAGGCGGTAATGAAGCCGCTCGACGGCCTGCGAGACGAGCTTTACCGGGAGATGCTCTCGCACATGAAGCAGACCGACGTCTCGGTTCCCTTCCGCGATGGCATCTGGTGGTATTTGACGCGCACAGAAGAGGGCAAGCAGTACGCCATTCACAGCCGCCAGCAGGGCACGGCTTCAGGGCCGGATGCCGACGCGCCGGAGCAGGTCATTCTCGACGGCAACCAATTGGCCGTGGGGCACGCCTTCTTCGCCATCGGCGCCACCGACGTTACTCGCGACGGCCGCTGGCTGGCCTACACCACAGACACCACCGGCTTCCGGCAGTACACGCTGCACATCAAAGATCTGGCCACCGGCGAGACGCTTCCCGGTGTAGTCGAGCGTGTTGGCTCGGTCACCTGGGCCGCCGACAATCGTACCCTTTTTTACACCGTCGAAGACGAGGAGCAGAAGCGCCAATACCAGCTCTGGCGTCATGCGCTGGGCGCACCGCACTCGGACGACACTCTGGTTTACCAGGACGATGACGAGCGCTTCAACCTGGGCGCGGGACGCACGCGTGACGGCAAATTCATAGTGATGGAGTCGGCCAGCCACATCGCCACCGAATCGTGGGTGCTCGCGGCCAATGAGCCAAAGGGCCAATTCACCATCATCACGCCGCGCGACGGCGAGCACGAATACTCCATCGACCATCGTAATGGCCTGTGGTTCATTCGCACCAACGATCGCGGGCGCAACTTCCGCCTGGTCACCGCGCCCGTGGCCACGCCGGGCCGCGAACACTGGACAGAGCTCATTGCCCACCGCGATGACGTGATGATCGAAGAGATAGATCTCTTCGCCGATTT
>JBEKFS010000149.1:0-7785 GCA_050013195.1 Occallatibacter sp. | reverse complement strand
ACTACATGGCTGCCCTCCTGGCTGGCTTTGAGCAGCAGCGTTCCTTCCGGGTCCTTGCCCGCGGCCCGGCGCACATCGGGGGGCTCGATGCCATGATCCAGCGAGTTTCTTACCGCATGGGTGAGCGGGTCCTTGATGGCCTCCAGAAGACTCTTGTCCAGTTCCGTGTCCTGGCCCTCGACTTGCATCCGGACGCGGCGTTCGAGCGATTGGGAGAGGTCGCGCACCATACGCGGCATCTTTGAAAAAATATTGGAAACCGGCTGCATCCGGGCTTTCATTACGCTCTCGCGCAGGTCGGCGGTGACCATGTCCAGGCGACGGCTGAGCATGGTCATATTGGGATCGGCCGAGGTAGCCTGCAAGACCTGGTTGCGGGTCAGCACCAACTCGCCCACCAGGTTCATCATCCGGTTGAGCAGCGTCACATCGACGCGCAGCGTGCTCTCGGCGGCGCTTCCCTGGGTGCGCAACCGGGCTTGGTCGCGCTCAGCCTCTACCGGAGCCACAGGCGCTGGGATGGGCTCTACTGGCTCGAGGTGAGCCGATTCTAGAGCGGCCGTGGGCGGGGCCGCCGTGGATTCGGCGGGCGGGGCGGCGGCAGACTGTGAGCCGGCCATGGCATGAACCGGCTGTTTGGCCCGCGCTTGCGCAGGCGCCTGCAACTCTTGCAGCCAGCCGATCAATACATCGTCTTCGCCCTCGCCCTCGTTGCTGTCCGTCTCGATTGTCCTGAGTATCGACCGCAGCCCATCCAGCAGTTGCAAGAGGCCTGTAATCAGCTGGCGGTCGGCGGTCAGCTTGCCCTCGCGCAACAGGCCGAGCAGATTTTCTCCCGCGTGAGCCAGTTTCTCCAGACGCTTGAAGCCCAGAAATCCAGTGGTCCCCTTGATGGTGTGAACGGAGCGGAAGATATCTCCGATCAGCGCCGCATCCTGGGGGCGCTCCTCCAGATCGGTCAGAGATCGCTCCATGCGGTCCAACCCTTCCTGGCTTTCGATCAGGAATTCCCTCGTCAATTCATCCATCGCGCCCACTTATCCGCCCGGCCGGAATGACACTTCTGGCACAGAGAGTACTCAAGGCCTTTATCGGAAAGATGAGGCTTAACTTGAGGAACCTAATAATGGCAACGCGCCCCTGTTTTACAGCAAGGCGCAAATGCGATAACCTCAATACTCACCCTTTACGGAGATGAAACCCGCAATGAATGAGAAAACTTCGCCGGAAACCGCTCTCTTGAGCCTGCTCGACAAGGCTAGCCAGGCCGCACTGCACGCCTACGCACCCTACTCCAAATTCCGGGTGGGCGCGGCGCTAAGGCTCACCAATGGTGAAATCATCACCGGAGCCAATGTGGAGAACGTGAGCTTCGGACTGACCATCTGCGCAGAACGTGCCGCTTTAGTACGGGCTGTTTCCCAGTTTGGGCCTGAAATCCGCGTCGAGGCCGTCGCCATCGCCAATTTGAATAAAGCTGCCAGCCCGCCCTGCGGCGCCTGCCGCCAGGTACTCTCTGAGTTCATCTTGCCCGATGCGCCGATCATCTTCCCGTCCATTAGTGGCGACCGCACTATGACCATTAGCGAAATGCTGCCGTTGGCCTTCGAGTTGAAGCTGAAATAGAACAGCAGAAACAGTGCCAGGTACTGTCCGGAACAGGAATCACTGCCCCGTATTGTGCCGGTCATCACCCTCCCGCCGAATGGAATCCACTACTATGGATTCGAGGAGTCTGAGAAATATGCCCCGTAAAGCACTGATTGCCGCCAATTGGAAGATGTACAAGACGCCCGCCGAAGCCAAGGCGTTTGTCGATGCCTTTTTACCGCTCGTTGCCGGGCACACGCGCGACGAGATCGCTCTGTTTCCATCGCCTGTACTATTGCCTACAGTGATTGCTGCCGCCAAGGGCAGCAATGTTGCCGTAGGCGCGCAGAACATCCACTTTGCCGAGGAGGGCGCCTTTACCGGAGAGACTTCGGTGGGCCAGCTCAAGGCTGTGGGCGGTACGCACACGCTCATCGGCCACTCCGAGCGGCGGCAGTACTTTGCCGAGACTGACGAGATCGTGAACAAGAAGCTTCACACTGCGCTGAAACACGGCATCGTACCAGTGGTCTGCATTGGCGAAGTGTTGGCGGAGCGCGAGGCGGGCAAGACGGCCTCGGTGCTCAAGACGCAGGTCACGGGGGCTTTTGCCGGCATCACGGCTGAAATGGCAGCGCCGATCGTGATTGCCTACGAGCCGGTTTGGGCCATCGGCACCGGGAAGACCGCGACGCCGGAGATGGCCGTGGATGCGCACAAGATTATTCGCGCTGAAGTGGCCAAATTGCTGGGGCCTGCAATCGCGGCCAACATGCGAATTCTCTATGGCGGCAGCGTAAAGCCGGATAATGCCACCGCGCTGATCGGCCAGGAAGAGATTGATGGCGCACTGGTGGGCGGAGCCAGCCTCAAGCCCGATTCCTTTACGGCAATCGTGAAGTACTGAAATGCAGATATTAGCTTTTAGCACTTAGCTGTTAGCTTTGTGCCCCGGCTCTTGTGCGAGAGCTGGGGCATATCATTCTGTCGAACCAAAGAACTCTGCCTTTCGTACAATGGTTCATGGCCCAGCGCGACCTGTACATTGACCGATTGCGTAGCGTGATGACGGTATTCGTCATCCTGCACCACACCGCGATTACTTATGGCGCCATCGGCGGCTGGTTCTGGCACGAAATAGATCCCTCCAGCGCGCCCTCCAGCCAACTGCTCATTCTCTTCTGCACCACCAATCAGGCTTACTTCATGGGCTACTTCTTTCTGCTGGCCGGATACTTCACGCCTGCCTCGCTGGAGCGCAAGGGCTACGCGCGCTTCATCGGCGACCGATGTCTGCGACTTGGGCTGCCATTGCTGGCTTTCGGGTTGATACTGGGGCCGTTGACTGTTGGAATAGTGAACTACGTTCAGGGAAAGGGATTCTGGCCGGCCATCGTCTGGCTTTGGCAACAAAAGCAATTTATCAACGGGCCGCTGTGGTTTGCGCAGGCGCTACTGATCTTCAGCCTGGTTTATTGCGGTTGGCGAGCAGTCATCGGCTCACCACTGGCCCAGTCTCAACGTATGCCGAGCCCGGTCCCGGCTGGCTATTGGTGGCTGCTGAGCGCCCTTGGAACCGGCGCCGTTGCGCTGGCTATCCGCCAGTTTGTTCCTACCGGAGAAAATGTCTTCGGATTACAACTGGGCTACTTTGCCACTTACATCTTCCTCTTCGCGGCCGGCATCGCGGCATGGCGGTACGACTGGCTGAGGCAGCTCACATGGAAGAACGCGCGGACAGGGATCATCGCTCTGGTGATTGCGTGGCCGGCCATGCCGGTGGGCATTGCTGTGGCTCACGCGCTCAACGAGGGTGGAAAATCCAACTTCGGCGGCGGGCTCTCCTGGGCAGCGATTCTCTATGCGCTGTGGGAGCCGTTTGTTGCCTGGGGATTGATCGCTCTGTGGCTGGTGGTCTTCCACGCGCGCATGAACCAGCCTTCGAAGTTTTGGGCGTGGCTTAACAGGAGAGCTTACGCGGTCTACATCATTCACCCGCCTGTGCTGGTGGGCATCAGTCTGCTGCTGCACGGCTGGGTTGCTCCGGCGCTGGTCAAGTTCGGTACAGTTGGCGTGCTGGCCTGCATCGGCTGCTGGCTGGTGGCTGACCCGCTGGTGCGGCTGCCGGGCGTGCGGCGCGTGGTATAGAGCGGAACCAGAGTAACTGTGTCCTGTTCAGTCACGTGCAGGGACGCCGCTCCCTGATGGTCACACCCCAACGACAAAGGCCTGTCGCTGGGTACCCCAGGATGTTCGCGTCGACTTGAACGCTATGGTTTCGGGATACATCGACTCTGGTTCCGCGGCATACCCCAATCCTCCGCTCATGGTTTATTGCTCGCCTAGAACGAACCTCTACTGCCGCCGCACAATTCCACTGCGTGCCCCATGGCTTTCGTCACGCGGTTAGCGGTGTCTCCGTCGAAAAAGAAGAAATAGTACTCTGCCTTATCCTGCGCACGCACAATCAGGTCGAAGACGGGCGGATCCACCTTAGCGTTCCAGGTTGTGTGCCCTCCGGCTAAATCATTCTTGTTCTGACGCTCGTCGCCAGTAATCAGCGTTATGTCCTGCACATCGTGCAGGTTGAACGAAGCGTCGCTATCGGAGATCTGAACGCCGTCCCGGACGATGATGTAGTGATAGGCGATAGTGCAAGCCGACGCATCGGCAACCACTTTGCCTGCCTCGAAGATGAACTGATAGGTCCAATTCGTATTATCGGCGCTGTCATGATAATGCGTAGTCCAATTCATCTTTCCTTGTTCGTTCAACCTGGCCTGGAGAAACTGCATGGTCGCAGCCAGCGTGGGGCCATCGGCGGCGGGTTTGGGCGGCGGCGCGACGGGCTGCTGGGCGAAGGACGCGGAGAAGGCCGTCAAAACTAAAACAGAAACAGTCGCGTGCAGAGTCTTCATCATGATCAATCGCCCCTTGGTTAGAACGGCTCCTTACTGCCGCCGCCGCAGAGTTCTACCGCGTGAACCATGGCTTTGGCGATGCGGTTGGCCATCTCTTCGCTGGAGAAGAAAAGCGGAGTCTCCGTATTTCCCTTGAGTTTCGCTGTAACGGCGAAGTAGGGTGGATCCTGATGTTTATCTATTTCAGGATGGCCGTTTGCGGTGTCCTCCATCTTCGCTTCGTAGGTACTGGTTCTCACCTCAAACGACAACACATTGCGGAGGTCGAGCGAAAAATCCCCGTTGATGCCCACTTTTCCGCCATTCGTGGTCACCTTGTGCCAGGTGATGCGGCAGGTGGCGGGGTTGGCAACGACATTGGAGGCCTCAATGCTGATGTAATAAACCGGCCAATCTTCATTCTTGAGGTTGTCGTGCGTATTCAGCGTGTAGTTGATCTTGCCCTGCTCGTTCATCTTGTCCTGGATGAACTGCATGGTGACGGCCAGCGATGGGCCGTTGTCAGCGGGCATGGGCGGGGGTGGGACGGCGGTTTGGGCAATTGCCAGACTGCTCAGCAATACCACGAAAGAGGCGACAAATACTACGCGCAGAATGTTTTTCATAAACTCTCTCCTTAAAAGGGTTCTTCTGATTTGCCGCCACCGCAGAGTTCGACAGCGTGAACCATAGCCTTGGCGACACGATCGGCAAGATCAGCGTCTGTGAAGGTGAAGACGTTCTCCACGCCGTGCGCTTGACGCACTACCAGCGCTGTTATGGGCGGGTTAGTGGATGTGATGGTGGTATCGGGGTGGCCATGCTTCGCCAGCCGTTCGGTTCCATACTGTTCCCAGGGCTTGACCACAATATCCTGTACAGCGCGCAGCGAGAACGCGTAATCCTCATTGCTGTAGGTTTGACTGCTCGCCTTTCGCTCCGCCGCCATCATCAGGGGGAAGAGATCGGCAAAATCGTCGATGAAAGGCGCGATATGAAGCCTGCGGCGAGGAGCAGTCTCGTTTGTTGAGAGCGCCTCAAGATCTGTTCCCTTCCAATGATAAGAGATGCGGCACTGGTTCTGGTCGGCCACAACATTGCTGATCTCATTGGTGACGGTGGTGGTCCAGGTGTTGCCTTGGCTCGTGCTCTGAAGGAAGGCGACGAAGGAAACCTGGCCGATGTCACTCAGCTTGTCCTGGATGAACTGCATGGTGACGGCCAGCGATGGGCCGCTGCCGGCAGGCTGGGGCGGAGGCGTAACGGTCTGTTGCGCAAAGGTCGTGGCGAAGGCCGTCAAAACTAAAGCGGAAATGATGGCGCGCAGGATTTTCATCACAAAATCCCTCCTCAATTAAAATTTGTCTTTGTTTCCACCGCCGCATAGTTCGACGGCATGTTGCATGGCTCTAGCGACACGGTCGGCAAGGTCGGCGTCGGCGAACAGGACAACATTCTCCTCTCCATGTGGACGACGCACCTGGAGCAGAATGATGGGCGGGTTGGAGGATGTGATGGTGTAGTTGGGGGTGCCGTTTCTCGCAAATATTTCGTTTTGATACTGTTCCCAGGGCTTTACCACAATATCCTGGACATCGCGCAACGAGAAGCCGTCATTGTTATCCAAAGTGGTTTTACCATTGAATGTCATCTTCCGATGATAAGAGATGCGGCACTGGTTCTGATCGCCAACCAGATTGCTGATCTCGTTTGTGAGGGTGAAAGTTCCAACGGGGCCCGTATTCACGTCCTGCATGAACTCGACGAAGGCGACCTTGCCGAGATTGTTCAGCTTGTCCTGGATAAACTGCATGGACTCGGCAAGGGATGGGCCGGTGTCGGCGGGTGTGGCTGCTGGCTGTGTGTCTGCGGGAGCCGCGCCTTGCGCCATTATGGCTTTCAGTTCGGCTTCTGTTGCGCCGGCCTGCTTGAGCACGACCAGTGCATCGATGGAGGTATCGAACTTATCGGTGATGGCGTGAATCTTATCGAGAACTACGCTCTCGGGCATTCCCACTTGCAGCAGCTTGAGCACGGCGACGTTTGCGGGCGCATCGTTTACCGGTTTCGGCGGGGGCGCAACGGTCTGTTGCGCAGAGAGAGTCAGGACGATGCCGCACAACAGGCTTGCCGCAAGCAGATTCCTCATGTTCATGATTTTGTCTTCCTTTTAGGACAAAGGCGGAAGCTGGGATTGCTGCCTGCTTCCGCCGCGCGATTTGTGGATTGTGTCATTTGTATCCCACCCTAGCCGCAAAAACAAAGACGCGGCGAGGGTGGGGCACCCGCTGCTCTAATGTGCCGCCGGGGGGGTAGCGGCGAAGGCTGTTTGCGTGACGCTGGCCTCGGCCTGATCAGCTTGCTGCTGCTGAGCGTTGAGGTCCGCCTGCACATTTTCTGTGTCCGCCGGAGGCTCATCGGCGGGAACAGGCGGCGGGGTAATGGCTGCCATCGGGGCGGCAGGCAATCCGCCCTTGCCTTGCTGATCACGCAGCGCCTGCAAACCGGAATCCAGTTGAGCGCGGAAGTTGTTCTGCATCTCCTGGAGGCTCTCCAGCGGCACACTGATGGTGACCCCGGACGCGCAATCACCTTTACGGCTGCTGAGCACTGTCAGGTCGGCTGATGTGGCTCCATCAGGCGGCGCGGCCACAAGCTTGATTACGTCTCCCACCGAGAGGGAGCATTGCTGGCCGTCCGCGGTGGTGACATTTTGCACCTGGTCCACCACAAAGAGATGGTTGGGCACCAGCACCTGGGGCAGGCCGTCGAGCATAGGCGCCTCGTCGGGCTTGGCAGCAGCGGCGTTCTCGAAGGCCAGTTGCTGCTTGACCTCCTCGGCAATCATCTGCTTGATATCCGGAGTAATGGGTGTATCGGCCGGGGCAGAAGTATTGTCTTCCGCTAGCTGGGCATCTGCGCCAGCGGCGTTATCGTCCGCCGGCTGTCCGATGCCGCCTGCCTGAGCGTCCGCCGGGTAGCCATCCTGCAATATCTGGCCGAGGAAAAAGTCGGTCAACCATGAGGCGCCGTCGGGATACGAATCCCAGGGTGAGAAGAAGCCTGCGTAGAAGTCAAACCACGGCGAGCCCGCCCATCCCCACCCGTAGGGCACAGGAGCGCCCCAGGGGTAGTAGGCCCATCCGTAAAAGGCCGGGACGAAAGTGACGTGGGGGACGTATTGATTGAACTCCCTGCCGTGAAAGCTGTAATGGGAGTATTCGCGCGTGAAGCGGTGATCCCCGTGCACGTACGTCCGCTGAGTATAGTTGTGGCCGTGGTAGCTGACCGGGTG
>JBEKFS010000148.1:0-7822 GCA_050013195.1 Occallatibacter sp. | reverse complement strand
CGTCCTCGCGGCTCCAGTGGAATTCTCCCAAACCGAGGTCACCGTGGACGCTCTCGATAAACTGCTGGCAGTCGCCCGCCAGAACTCCGATTACGTGGTCGTCGATGCCGGATCAAGAATTGACTTGATGAATTCAGCCCTCTTTAATTCTTCCGCCACCATCTACCTGGTCACTCAGGTCGGCCTCTCCGAACTGCGAAACGCAAATCGCATGATCACGCAGTTCTTCGCCACCAGCGGCCGTAAACTCCAGATCGTTCTTAACCGCTATACGCCTCATAATCTGCTCTTAGGCGAAGAGTATATTACCAAGGCGCTCACCAGGCCGGCGCAGTGGAGGATTCCCAACGATTATGCCGCTGCCCAGCGAACCCGGCGCGCCGCTACTCCCCTCGCGTTAGAAGACTCGCCCATCTCAATCGTGCTCCGCGAGATGGCCTGTAAAGCCTACGGCTTGCCCGAAAAGGAAGAGGAGAAAAAGGGCTTCAGCTTCTTCGGGAAAGCGCGCTGACCATTCCCCAGGCGGCGCTCAGCTACTTCCCGGCCCCGTGGCACTTTTTGTATTTCTTCCCGCTTCCGCAGGGGCATGGATCGTTGCGTCCAACCTTCTCGCCCGTCCGCCGCTGCACCGGCTGACTCGCATCTCCAGCGCCCGCCATGCTCGCCGCC
This sequence comes from Occallatibacter sp., assembly GCA_050013195.1. GTDB lineage: Bacteria > Acidobacteriota > Terriglobia > Terriglobales > Acidobacteriaceae > Telmatobacter. The sequence goes on along the minus strand of JBEKFS010000148.1, from coordinate 7,153 downwards.
TCCAGCTCCCGCTGCTTCTTGCGTTGGAACTCCTTCTCCAGCGCGTCGATGGTCGTGGAGGGCTTGCGCGTTGAAATTCCAATCTCCCGCGGCTCCGCATCCATTGTCAGAGGCCGAGCGGCGCTGGCCACCGGCGGCGCGGAGGGAACCGTTCGGCTGATGCGTGGAGCCGCATCCACAGGCTGGCCGTCCGGACCCAGAATCTGCATACGGAAGAGGAATCGGACCGTGTCCTCCTGGAACTTCAGCATCATCGCCTCGAACATGTCGAAGGACTCCCGCTTGTATTCCACCAGTGGGTCGCGCTGCGCATAGCCGCGCAGGCCGATTCCCTCTTTGAGGTGGTCCATCGAGAGCAGATGGTCCTTCCACAGCCCGTCGATAGTCATCAGCATCGTCACCCGCTCGTGCTGGCGCATGATGGCGGCGCTGAGAATCTTCTCCTTGGCCTCGTACTGCTCTTTTAATTTATTGAAGATTGCCTCGCCCAGGTCGTGACGGCCCAGCTCGTGCGGTTTGACCCCCGTTGCTCCGATATTCAGCGAAGCCAGTTTCAGCCCGAAGTGGTCAACGAGCTTCTCGTCCAGGCCCTTCATATCCCACTGATCCGGATGCATCTTCTCCGGGGCAAACTCGTCCAGCAGAGTGCTCAGAATTCCGCCTACATAATCCTCCAGAATCAGCTCCCGCTGCTCCACTCCCTCCAGCAGTTGCCGCCGCAGCCCGTAAACCGCCTCGCGCTGCTTGTTCATCACATCGTCGTACTCCAGCAAGTGCTTGCGGCTTTCGAAGTTCTGCGCCTCCACTGCTTTTTGAGCGCCCTCGATTCGCTTGGTGATCATCTTTGACTCGATGGGCTCGTCCTCTTTCATGCCCATCTTCTGCATCATTGCGCCCATCCACTGCTTGGCGAAGATGCGGATCAGATCGTCTTCCAGCGAGAGATAAAATCTCGATTCGCCGGGATCGCCCTGACGGCCCGCGCGTCCGCGAAGCTGGTTGTCCACGCGCCGCGATTCATGTCTTTCAGTCCCCAGAATGATCAGCCCTCCGGCCGAGATCACCTGCTCGTGCTCCTCGCGCGCCGCATCCGCGTGAACCTTGAAGACCTCCGCCCACTCCGGCTCGGCAATTTCAAACTCCTGCCCCTGGTAATAGAAGCGCAAAAATCCCGCCGGCGCCATCGGATTGATCGCGCCCTCGGCCACGCTGATCGCCCGTGCCTTGTTCTTCTTCACCAGCTCCTGCCGCGCCATGAAATCCGGGTTGCCGCCGAGCAGAATATCGGTTCCGCGACCGGCCATGTTCGTCGAGATGGTCACCATCCCCAGCCGTCCGGCCTGCGCCACAATCTCCGCCTCGCGCTCGTGGAACTTGGCGTTCAGCACCACGTGCTTCACGCCCTTGCGCGCCAGAATTCCCGAGAGCCGCTCGCTCTTTTCGATGGATGTCGTGCCCACCAGCACCGGCTGCTTCCGCTCGTGCAGAATGCCAATGTCCTCGGCTACCGCCTTGTATTTGGCCTTCTCCACCAGGTAAACCACGTCCGGATTTTCAAGCCGCAGCAGCGGCTTGTTGGTCGGGATCACCACAATCTCCAGCTTGTAAATCTTCTCGAACTCCGCCGCTTCCGTCTCCGCCGTGCCCGTCATGCCGGACAATTTTTTGTATAGGCGGAAGTAATTCTGGAAGGTGATGGTGGCCAGCGTCTGGTCTTCCTTGCGGATATTCACGCCCTCCTTGGCCTCGATGGATTGGTGCAGCCCATCCGACCAGCGGCGGCCCGGCATCAGACGCCCGGTAAAGGTGTCTACAATGATCACCTCGCCGTCCTTCACCACGTACTCCACGTCGCGTTTGTACAGCGCTTCCGCCTTGATGGCGGTTTCGACGTAGTGCTTCATCTCCCAGTTTTCGGCGTCGGCAATGTTGCCAATGCCCAGCAGCTTCTCGATGGTCACCCAGCCCTCGTCGGTGACTCCAATCGTCCGCTGCTTCTCGTCCACAATGTAGTCGCCGGTCAGGTACTTTTCACCTTCCCTGAGTTGCAGGCCCAACTCCGCCACGCGCTGGGTGTCAATGGCTTCAATCTCCTCGCCCTTCACCAGCTTCGGAACAATCTGCCGTGCCGTGGCGTACTTGTCCGTCGTCTGGTCGGTCGGCCCGGAGATAATCAGCGGTGTCCTCGCCTCGTCGATCAGGATCGAGTCCACTTCGTCAACGATGGCGTAGTAATGGCCGCGCTGGACACAGTCTTTAATTTCGAACTTCATGTTGTCGCGCAGGTAGTCGAAGCCAAACTCGTTGTTGGTTCCGTAAGTAATGTCGGCCAGGTAAGCGGCTCGGCGCTCGTTGTCGTCCAGGTCATGAACGATGACGCCGACAGTCAGCCCCAGAAATTCGTAGATCTTGCCCATCCACTCGGCGTCGCGCTTGGCCAGGTAGTCGTTCACCGTGACCACGTGCACGCCGTGTCCAACCAGCGCATTCAGATAGCAGGCCAGCGTCGCCACCAGCGTCTTGCCTTCGCCGGTCTTCATCTCGGCAATCTTGCCCTGGTGCAGCACCATGCCGCCGATCAGCTGCACGTCGAAGTGGCGCATCTGCACCGCCCGCCAGCCCGCCTCGCGCACCACCGCAAAAGCCTCGGGCAAAATCTCGTCCATCGCCTCCCGCTCAGCCGCATCCTGCGCAGCATTTCTTAGCTCGGCAGCCTCTCTCGCTTCCGCCTCATGCCCCTCCACTCTCAACTCTTCGGGGTCCTCAAGCCTCTTCAGCCGCTCCGCAACCCGCTCGGCAATCCGTGCCCGAAATTCCGCTGTCTTGGCCCGCAACTGCTCGTCGGACATATGCTTCATGTCCGCTTCCAAAGCGCTGATCACGGCCACCATGGGCATCAACCGCTTGATCAGGCGCTCGTTTGCCGTGCCAAAAATCTTGGTTAGAACTTTATCGAAAAACACAGGATTCTCCGTTTACCAGTGTAAATGGTGGAGGTTACAAATGAGTGTGATGAATCTCGTATGCAGAATTGGGATTGGAGTGGCCGATCTTTTATGTACAAGTTGGAATGACAGCACTGGCACACAAAAGACCGGGCACTTCAGTAAACAGCCGGTTCTCGCTGAGCAGAGAATTTATATTTGTTATGACCGAGATACGGGCCGAAGTATTTGCCGCGACGCTCATGAGTGCACATCTGGACCGCTGCTGTCTGTGGCAATAAATGTGGCTTGCACTCACAGCGAAAACGAAAACAGTATTTTCGCTTGACAGCATGTAGTGCGGATTCTAGTCTATTTGCACAGTGTCGCTCAGCGCGCAGACGAAATTCTGCTCGCGGAAAATCGATCGAGCGGACTTTCTAACGATACCGTCTCTCCGTGGTTCTTCCCCAGTATGGAAACGCGGCCTTTGTCGGGTCAACTGATCACCCCATCCAAAACAGATAATAACCCTGAAAGGAAATTCCATGCATTCCATGCAGAAGATTTTTGCTGAAGAAAATTCCGTGAAAACTGTGCGATCGAAGTTGATCCGGCACTTTCTTTTTGCCGCGTGCCTGTGCCTGCTGGCGGCCAGCGCTCATGCGATCACAATAACCTGTCCTGCCTACCCGGGCAATATCAAGTCAACCATAGGCACCGGAACTCCGCCGGCCGAACCCATCGTGCTGCAGGTTTTGGTGACGCCCAGAGTCGGCGCCAACGCGCTGCTTTGCGAATACACGGTGCGGGTGACGGGGGATTACCCTCCGGTACACCCTATTTCTTCCTGTCCCGCCCATCCATTGGTGCTATCGCTGGTAGCGCCGGATCCAGCGCCCGCAACCGGTTTTACTAAGTGGGCATTTGGAACGCCGGGCACGCCGGAGGGCAGTTCGTCCACTGTGTCAGCCGCTCAGTCGATTGCCCCGATTTATTCCATGACAGGTTCTACGCGAAACTGCCAGGTGCCCAATCAGGGGGTTTTCTATTTCCAGATTTATTCCGACTTCCCCTCGGGAGAGACCTGCACTGTATCGGGAAGCTCGTTTACCTGCACGGCGCCAACGCCGCCGTTGTGCCCGCCGAGTTTGAAAGGGAGCAAACTTCCAACTGCAAACTGGAGCGCAACCTCCACCGCACCTGGCTACTACGCGTACCAAAGTGCGATCCTCAACCACAGTAACGGCATCCCGATTGCCACGCAGCCATCACTCAGCACTATTAAGAGCGCTATGGGGGGAACCGCCGCATTCAACGCAGCGACCTTCAGCGTGCCCAACGGGACTACTGGTGAAGGTACAGGCGGCGGACTTCCGTCCGGGGTTATCTCGTGCAGCTACGATTCGCCGGAGTTTACATACGATGGCCAACCAGCAGTTGCCCAGGTTACGATAGCCTGCACCACATCGTGCGGGTCACTTTGAACCAGACTTGCAGTCGCGAAGAAAGGCGCTGTCTTCGGATGGCGCCTTTTCCTCATTTTTGCAGGCATATAGGCCTACTCAATTACACCGTGCGCGGAATTGCTGATCCCTGCTCCCAAACCTCGCCCCGTACAATGAAAAAGAAAGCCTGACCCACCCAACCCATGGCGGACGAAGAACAAAAGAAACCTCAAAAACCCGATGACGAACTGTCCGGCAAGATCTACGACTCCCGGCTCATGCGCCGCCTCGGCCACTATCTGCGCCCATACTGGTGGCAAGCCGCTGTGTCCGCCCTGGCCGTCTCGCTTAAATCCCTCTGCGACGTCTCCGGCCCCTACCTCATTATGGTGGGCATTGACCGCTACTTCCCTAAAGACAACGGCTCCTCGGTAACCGCCAGCCTCCTTACCCACACCATGGGCGCCACCAACTGGCTCACCCGCCGCCTGCCCTCCGATCCCTACTTGGGCATTACCCGTCTGGCCTCCATCTATCTGGCTTTGCTGCTCTGCGCCTATCTTTTCGAGTTCGTCCAGATTTACCTGATGCAGTGGACCGGTCAGAAGCTCATGTTCGATCTGCGCCGCGATATTTTCCGGCATATGCAGGCCATGCACATCGGCTTCTTCGACACCCACTCCGTGGGGCGATTGGTCACCCGCATCACCTCTGACGTGGACGCCATCAACGAGATGTTCACCGCCGGCGTGCTGGCCATCGTCGATGACTTCCTCAACCTCGCCATCATGGCAACGCTTATGCTCATGCTCAACTGGCGGCTGGCGCTGCTTGCCTTCTCCGTCCTGCCCCTCATCCTCATCGTCACGCGCATCTTCCGCGACCACGTCCGCGCGAGCTTCCGCCGCGTTCGCACCGCCATCGGGCGCATCAACAGCTTCACGCAGGAGCACATCTCTGGGATGAGCGTGGTTCAGCTCTTCAACCGCGAACAGAGGGCCTTTGACGACTTTGAAGTTGTGAATCGTCAGCATATGGTTGCATTCAAAGACACCATTTTCGCCTACGCGCTCTTTTATCCCGCAGTTGATTTTCTCTCTATGGTGGCCATCGCGCTGGTCTTATGGCGGGGCGGCTTCGGCGTGCTCCACCTCCCTCGCCCCCTAGTCACTATCGGCGAGCTGAATTTGTTCTTCATGTACTCGCTGCGCTTCTGGCGGCCCATTCAGGACATGAGCGACAAGTACAACATCCTGCAATCGGCGATGGCCGCCGGCGAGCGCATATTCAGACTTTTAGACACCAAGCCGGAGATCGTCTCGCCCGCTAAGCCGCTCATCGGCGACGGGAGCAACAGAATAGAGTTTCGCCACGTCTGGTTTACCTATCAAACGCTCGCTGATGAACAGCAGGCCGTAGTGACTGCGACTGCGGATCTCGCCACTATTTCCGGCATTGAATGGATTCTCAAAGATGTCTCCTTCACTGTCGAGCCAGGACAGACAGTCGCCATCGTGGGCCACACCGGAGCCGGAAAAACTACCCTCACCAGCCTGATGATGCGCTTCTACGATGTGACCGCCGGCCAGATTCTGCTCGACGGCATCGACCTGCGCGAGCACGATTTGACCGCGCTGCGACAGCACTTCGCCGTCGTGCTGCAAGATCCGTTTCTCTTCACCGGTACGCTGGCCGAAAATATTCGCTTCGGCAACGAAGCCATCACCGACGCCGATCTGCGCCAGGCCGCTCGCGACGTCAACGTGTTGGATTTTATCGAGAGCCTGCCGCACCAATTCGACGAGCCGGTGCAGGAGCGCGGCAACTCGCTCTCCACAGGCCAAAAGCAGCTCGTCAACTTTGCCCGCGCTTTGGCCTTCAATCCGCGCATTCTCATCCTCGACGAAGCCACATCCAGCGTGGACACCGACACCGAGCTGCGCATTCGCGGAGCGCTGGAGCGCATGGTCGAGGGCCGGACCAGCGTGCTGATCGCCCACCGCCTCTCGACGATTCAGCGAGCCGAGACCATTCTGGTGATGCACAAGGGCCAGTTGCGCGAGATGGGCACGCATCAGGAGTTGCTGGCACACCGCGGCCTCTACTGGAAGCTCTATCAATTGCAGTACAAGGACCAGGAGCAGGGAACAGCCGGTCCGGTGCGCGAACCCTCGATTGCGTCAGCGGTGTGAAAAATCAGGGATCAAGGAATAGGGATCAGGGGCGGCCGGAATTCCTTAGTCTCATGGGGGGAGTTGGGGCACGCGGCTGATTCAGCCCCAAACCTCGGTTTGATACTCGGCGATTTTTCATCACTGAGCGAACGGCACAAGACCCTGCCGTGAAAGTCGTTGCAGGCATGAAACCACGGACCAAAATGCCGCTGTTGAAATCAACCCACTCTCTGCTTTGCCGAATTCCTGGCTCCATCTGCGGCTGCTGCGGGTGAAGTAGCTACGCCGTAATCGCGGTGTCGAACTTGGCGTAATTGTCGAGGTGATCTTTGATGATCAGATAGCACTCGCAAGAGGCCTTGGTAAGCCCCGCAACATCGAGGATGCGGATTTCTCCACGCGTGTATTCAATAAGTCCTTTTCGCTTGAGAATTCCGGCTGTAGTGGAAATCGTGGGACGGCGGCCGCCCAGCATGTCTGCCAGGAACTCATGCGATATCTTGAACGTGTCAACGTGCGCGCGATCCGCGCAGAGCAGCAGCCAGCGGGCGAGTCGCTGTTCGAAGTTGTGTTTCGCATTGCATCCGGCGGTTTGCATGGCCTGAAC
>JBEKFS010000147.1:0-9263 GCA_050013195.1 Occallatibacter sp. | reverse complement strand
AACATTCTACTGTACGGCTCAGTGCTCAATCGCTTCCTCTCCGAGATTCGCGATGTCACAGTACAGGTGGTGCCGATGCTGATGGATAAGACAACCCATCGGCTTTGAGAGTTGACGAACGGAACGGGATTTTACAGGTGTAAACTTAAAAATGATAACTCCGTCCAATAAGGCGGAAATTCTATCTAACGACAAAGATTCTGGGGGGCTCATACATGACCTCACAGGCTCACTCGGCTGACGGACGCTGGCTGGTTGCACTGATCGTCTTCCTTGGACTAACCGCTGGAGGTTTGGCCGGCTGCGGCTCAACCTCAAAGAATTCCATCACCACTCCTCCACGTACTCCGGCCAACATCACAGGCAACTGGCAGTTTACGGCCACAATCAACGGTGGTGGTAATGTACCCATCGCTGCTTATCTGACCTCGGCGGGTGGGGTAGCTTCCGGTACTGCTGACGTCGAAATGGCATTTCCAACCGCGTGCCCAGTGAACGGATGCTGCGGGGGACCCTTTGCTTCATTTAACCCCTCACTCACAGGCATCATCGACGCCAATAACAATTTAACTCTGGGGTCCGCTGTGCAAAATGGCGGCCCGGTATTCACGATGACGGGCACCGTTAGCGGAGGAACGCTGACCAATGGCAGCTTCACCCTGACCGGCTTATGCCCCGCACAGGGAACAATAACCGGAACTGAGTACCCGACGCTGAACGGCACATACGCAGGCACGCTTACGTCGCAGACCAGTGGGCAGAACTTCGCCGTTTCGGCGACCTTCGATCAAAGCGCCACGCTCAACTCGCGGGGATTCTTCAACGTCGACGGAACTGTAAATTTCACTGGCTACCCATGCATGACCTCCGCAGCCGTAGCCACGCCGCTCGATATGAACTCGGGTTTTCTCGGCAACAACTTTACGGTTACCATGAATGCCGTGCCGGGAGGTGATCTTATCGTCATCGGCACGCTTTCGCCGGATGGCAAGACACTTACAGTCACATACTTCTTTATTCTCATGGGCAGCAGTTGCAATAACGACACCGGCACGGGGTTATTGATGCTGCAATAGCGTTGATCTACTCATAATTCGCGATGTCGCTGTGCAGGTTGCGCCGATTCGCACGCAATAGCAGCCGCGGCATGGTTGAGTCGTTCGATTCTTAGACCCGGAGAAGGCACACATCTTTGCTTGGAATTCTTCTCAGCTCCGCGTAACTTTTCTCCGGCGACTGGGTTCAACCCGATGTCGTCTTCCGCGATTGCTCGGCCAATTCGGGTGAAACGGGAGCAAGAATTCACTCGCATGGGGCTCGCGTTCAGGCGCAAGCTATCCCCCAAAACCTTCTGGATGGTAATTGGAAGAATATCGATCCCCATACGCGCGGCATCGCTGTGATTCTCATCAATGGCAAGAAGGTTCACCCCTTCGGCGCCTGCTTTCCACAGGGAACAGTCCTCAATGGCCATATACATTCAGCCGGCGACCGGTTGCGCAGCACCGCTTGCGACTGGGGTGTGATGAAGCTGAAGGCCAGGAAAGTTGCCTCCAGCGGCAATCCCACCTACACCAGCAAGCTGGTGCTGACGCATCCCATCCAATCCGTTGGCTATGACCGAATGGCCCGCATAAGCTACAATTACAGCGAATTAGTGCCTTGGAAAACTGTCGATATCACGATTTCGTTGTTGCCTGATGGCAGTCTGCGAGTGGATACCATTACCCGCTTCATTGATGGAAGCAGTCGCGCCAAGCGTGGCGCCGTCAACTACTTCCGCCGCTCCCAGAGTCCCTCCACTCCATAGGCGCATATTTTTGTTTCTCACTTGAAGAACGAGTCGACGATGCTGTCGACGACTATGTCGGAAGCGGCTCTTTTCTCCATGTAATTCCAATCCGGTGATTGTTCTGGATCGTCGCTCTCAAGAGGCGATGACTCTGGAGGGAGCGTGCTGTTGTTGGTGGCGCGCGCAATGCGCATCAGTTCGCCGCTATCCAGCCAGATGAGAGAGCAATCCTCGCAGGAGTCGATGACGACGTTGCCTGGACCGGCGTAGTAATGGGCGTCCATCGCATGATGGCATTGGGGGCAGTTGATCCTGCGTTGCAACTCGTCCTTGCCGGGAACAGTTGGAACAGCCTCGCTTCCCTGCCCCGTACGCAACTCGTCAGCAAGGGCTTCCAACGCCTGCATGGGAATCAACATTCCCCGGCATCCCGTGCAATAAACGATGGGTACTTTGTCCAGTGCAGCCCGCACCAGAGGCGTGCTGCAAACCGGGCAGTCTTGCCCGGCTGGCTCACCTAGAACGCGAACGCCGTCGTCGTTCTTCTCCAGAAGAACGACTCTCTGGCAGTAGTCGCACGTGAAGCTCTCCATATCCGCTTTGAGCCGCATGGGAGCGCCGCAGGAGGGGCAGTTCATTGGGGCTTCCCACATTCTGCGCAGAAGCGGGCGCGTTGAGGAATAGGTTTTCCGCATTCAATGCAATATTTTGTGCCTTCCGCGGCGGCTGAATCAGAGCCGGCATTAGTGCCAATCAGAACCGGAGCGAGAGTTGGCGGTTGGGAGGGAATTGCGCCCCCTGCCGTCCCAGGTCCGGTCATCGCCGGCTTGAGAGCGTTGGATAGGACCTGCGCGACCGCGGCGCCGGCTCCGAGGCCCATGCCCATGCCGGCCGCGCCGCTGGTGTTGGCCGCAGACAAATCCAGTGACTCAGCAGCCGAGTACAGCGTGTAGCGGCCCAGATCGCCGACCATATTCATGCCAACGCGTTGGTCAAAGACCTTTTGCAACTCATCGGGCAGAGAGATGTTCTGGACGACAAACTGATTCAATTCGAGGCCGAGCGCGGTAAAGGCCGGTTTCATCACATCGCCAATCTTGTAGGACAGAAGGGCCTGATTGGCGGCCATGTCGAGAAACGAGACGTCGCTGCCAGCAAAGATATCCGTCATGCGAGCCACGATAGTGTCGCGTAACTGCCCTTCGAGATCCGTGGCGAGGTAACTGTCGCGTGTGCCGCTGATCTGGTTGAAGAAGGCACGAGGATCATTAATGCGGTAAGAGTAGATGCCGTAACAGCGCAGGCGGACCGCGCCGAACTCCTTGTCGCGGATGGTGATTGGCGTCGCAGTGCCCCACTTCTGGTCAATCTGCAAACGCGTCGAGAAAAAGTAGACCTCAGACTTGAAGGGGGATTCAAAGGCCTTGTCCCAGTTCATCAGATCGGTGAGCAAGGGAAGGTTGCGGGTATTGAGCGTGTGCAGACCGGGGCCGAAGACATCGGCAATCTTGCCCTCGTTGACGAATGCGGCCATCTGCGACTCGCTCACGGTAAGCTGGCCGCCGTTTTGTATCTCCAGATCGCGCATGGGATAGCGATAGGTAAGGATGCCGTCAGCCGGCTCATTCCATGCAATAACAGCGATGAATTGCTTGCCCAGAAACTGTCCGAGAGTCATATTCTTCTCCGCGTGAAACTATATCATAGGCAGCGAATCGGCCGCCTCGGAAGTGAAGCGGTTAAGAACAGAAGCAATAGATCGAACTTCCGCGAACTATCGCTGCGTGAGATTCTCCCAGGAGATTTGCGTATCCTCGTCGTCTTTTTCGCGTACGAATACATCGCTCGCCTTATGCCACTGTCCCGTCTGTTCGGGTCCGCTGCCGTCCAGGATAATCTTGTAGGCTCCCTGTCCATTGTCGCCCACGGCTCGCGCCAGAATGATGCCATCGTAGGAGATGCCTTTGTCGGCGATTACAGTTACTTTCTTACCCACATCGAACATAAGAACTCTCCTGTTTGAAAATCTTCAAAGTAGTCTAACCCATTTCGTTGGTGTTTTTTCAGGAAATACGGAATTATATCGGGTGATTGTGCGAGGCGTGAAAGGCGACGGCTCAGAGATGAGAACGTGCATGGGAGTCGGTCGAAGCGGCAGTGCCGCCTTTGTGATAATTTGAATGTAGCGGCACTGTGAGAGCTCGTAGCTCAGTTGGTAGAGCAACGCCCTTTTAAGGCGGCGGTCGTGGGTTCGATTCCCACCGGGCTCACCACTCTCCTTAACGCCGCTTAAATCCTCAATTATTTCTATGCGCCTTAATCGAGCGTCTGCCGCGCATCAGGCGCTTGCGCAGACAGCGGCAGCGTGAAGTGGAATGTGGCGCCGTGTCCGAATTCGCTTTCGGCCCAGATGCGCCCTCCGTGGGCCAGGACGATGTGCTTGACAATAGCCAGACCCAGGCCCGTGCCGCCTGATTCACGGGAACGCGCCTTGTCAACGCGATAAAATCGCTCAAAGATGCGGCTGAGGTGCTCGGCGGCAATGCCGGGGCCGAAGTCCTGCACGCTGAACTCCACCTCGGATTCCAAAAGCCGCGCTCCCACCAAGATTCGTTTGCCAGCCTGGCCGTAGCGGAGGGCGTTTTCAATCAGATTGCCGAAGACCTGGCTCATGGGGTCGGAATCAGCCAAAACAATCGTGTCCGGCGCTCCGAATGATTCCAGAACGACGCCAGAGTCCACCACCATTCCGCCCAGCGATTTGACTGCGTCCTGAACCAGGGCGCTGGCACGCATAGGCTGAAGCGCCAACTTATAATCCGGGCTCTCGACGCTGGCCAAAGCGATCAAATCCTCGGTGAGGCGGCTCATGCGGGTTGCGTTCTTTAGGATGATGCCGAGGAATTCACGGTTGGTTTCCCTGCGGACATGCGGCTCATCGATCAGCGTCTCAACGTAACCCTGGATGGAAGTAAGCGGGGTGCGCAGTTCATGGCTGACGTTGGCGACAAACTCGCGCCGGGACTTTTCCGCAGCATCGATGCGGGTAATGTCGTGAAGCACGGCCAGCGCTCCTCCGGAAGTCATGGGAACGGCATGGATCTCAAAGATGCGGCCCGGCGCCAGAGTGCTGGCGCGCCCGGAACGCTCTTCATGAAGCTCCAGCGCAGCCTTCACGCAGGCCAGCAGCTCAGGATCTTGTACCGAGTGAGCCAGCGGCAGGCCCACCTGAATCTCAGCGCCGGCAATGCGCTTCATCACGGCGTTGGACCAGCGGACCAGCCCCTCGGGAGTGATGGTAACCACGGCCTCCTGCATGGAATCGAGCAGGCCGGCCAGTTCCTGGCGGCGGCTCTCAATCTCGGCAAAGCTATCGCCCAGCCGCTCGGCGGTCTGGTCCAGCGCGGTCACCATGCCGGAGAACTCATCATGGCCGGCGTGGCCAAGGCGGGCGCTCAGGTCGCCTTTGGCAATGCGTCGCGCAAAGGTCACCACTTGCTGCAGCCGTGTGGAGATGCGACTGGCAACCCAGGCTGCCAACGGAAGCGCCATGGCCAGCGCGATCAAGCCCGCCCAAAAAGCTTCATGGTCAGGCAGACGGATTCTGCCCCCAGCCATGCGGCTTAAGACAAGCTCCACCACCACGGTTTGCAAAACCAGCAGCAGAACGAACAGGCCGAATAACTTGGCGAATACTCTTGAGGTCAAGGCGCCCTACTCGCTCTTGGGAATCTCGAAGCGATAACCGGCCCCACGCACCGTCTTCAGGTGTCGCGGGTTTTCCGGATCAACTTCGATCTTCTCCCGGATGCGGCTCACATAAACGTCGACCGATCGAGGCGTAACGAAGCGCGCATCGCCCCAGACGGCATCCAGCAAATGATCGCGGCTGAAGACACGGCCGGGATGTCGTGCCAGATAGTCCAGCAGACGAAACTCAGTGGCCGTGGTGGGCATCACTTCGCCGCGCACCGTCAACTGCATGGCGTTGGCGTCGATGATGACCTCTTCAAAACAGATGACAGATGTAGTGTCAGGCCGCTCAAAGCGGCGCAGCACAGCCCGAACACGAGCCACCAGCTCGCGCGTCGCAAAGGGCTTGGTGATGTAGTCGTCCGCACCCATTTCAAGTCCCAGTACGCGGTCGTTTTCGCCGGCGCGTGCGGTCAGAAAAATGATGGGTACGGTGGAAAGCCCCGGGTGTTTGCGTAACCGGCGGCACACTTCCAGGCCATCGCCGCCGGGCACCATGATGTCCAGCAGAAACAGCGCGGGCACATGGCGTTCGGCGTCGGGAATCAGGTGGATGGGGGTGCTGAACAGGCGTGCCGCATACCCGGCTGCTTCCAGGTGATGCTGCACCAGTCGCGCGATGTCTGTATCATCTTCCAGTACAAAAATGGTCTGGCTCAACCGGTCTGCCCTCGCCCGGCGGCCGTTGAACTTCAGATGCGGAGGCCGCACGGAATTATTAACAGACTACTGTAGCCGGGCAAAGAGTTTGCAAATGTTGTGTAAATATGATTGTGAGTCAGGATTGCGTATCGTGTGCATAACCTGAATGGAATCTTAATTGTGTCAAAGATAATGCTGGCCGGAGAGCGTTCTCCGGCCAGCGTTGATTGTTACAGGATTGTAAACACGCTTAGGCTACTTGGTTGCTCTCGGCTGCTTCCAGCTCGGTGATGTACTCCAATACCGCCTCGCTCCAGCCGTCGACGTGCGTCCAAGCGCCGTAGCCCACGCCGTTGCGGTTGCTGGCCACGTTGATCACGTAGCCCTTGTCACGCGGCGCGGGAACCTGGTCGTGCGATTGCTCGTCGGTGATGACCACCAGCCGGTCCCAACCTTCGCGGACATCAGCCTCCACGCGCTTGAGCGCCGCGCCCAGGTAAGTTCCCGAGTGCAGCTGGCTCTGGTCCAGAGCATCGCGCAACGCCATTCCGCGCCGCGACGGCACCAGCACAGCCTTCTCGGAGAAGGTATAAATCGTCACCTTTTCCGCGATCTCCCGGAGCAGAATCGCCAGCCCGTACGCGGCGTCGGTGCGGTGTATCTCCGAGCGGCCGGAAATAGCCGACTCCATCGAGCCTGAGACGTCCACCAGCAGCACCGTATGGCCTGCGAGCTTCCCCGCCCTCCCTTCGAGTGCGCGGAACATCGCGGCCTCCAGCGCCGTCTCCCACTGCGGAGCGTTGCGCGCGGCGGCCAGAAAACGGAAGGGCAAAACCCGGTCCGTCTTCAACTCCGCCAGCGCCGAGAGCACCAGCTCCTCGCTTACATTGGCTGCACGCAGGTTGCGCAGGTTGCGCAACAGGGCCATCGCGCCCAGCTTGCGCTCGGCGAGCAAACGCTCCCACACGGCTCGCTTGTCTGCACCCTCGCCGCGTCCGGCAGCCGAGAGCGCAACTTCCCAGGTGTCGGGCGTGGCCAGTTCGTTCTCCGCCAGCCGCTTCCACAGGGCAGCCTGTGCTTCGTCCACGGGCCGCGCGTGCGAAAGAAACAGTACGTCGCGCAGGCGAACTGCGCCCGCGCGATCGTACTTGGCCAGCGCGTACTCGTCGAACTTGCCGAAGGCCGCGGCCAGCCCCTTCTTCACCTGCGCGGAGAGAGGCTGACGCCCGCCGGCCCAGTAGATGGCGACGAACTCGCTCAGCTCATCAGCGCGCTGGATGACGCGCTCCAGCGTCTCGGCCACCAGTGCGCGATGCGTAGCGTGACGCGCCATCTCGCGCACCAGCAACAGCGGCGCGTGGCGCAGCTTCATCCGCTCGCGCGCTTCAACAGCCAGCGCGGCCACCCGCTCGGCCTTGACCTGCGGGACAAGTTCCTGGATGCGGCCGGCAATCTGCACGCCGTCCTCGTAAAACTCGCCCTCCCACAACATGCAGGAGAGAACCGAGCGCCTCAGCGCCTGCTCAGGCGTGATCACCCTGGCGGGCGCTCCCTCGTGGGTGCGCGGACGCGGCTTCTGCTTGAAAATATTCAGACGCATGATTGCGACTCCTTTCAAATAACTGCCGGGGAAAAGTCGGGCGCGGACAGCTACACCAAGATACACCTTGGCGGCAGGGGTCGAACCTGCTCCTCCGCTTTTAGCGGCGCTCTACCGTTGATGAAACCGTGCCCTGCGCCACCGGCAGAATGTTGGTTGCTGCTGATTGATATTAACTGACAAGAGCCTAGTCGTCCTCTTCCCCGTCTTCGTTGTTCCGTCTGAATGGACGAAGAGTTTCACCTACCGAGAAGCCGGTTGTCTTTTTTGAGATGCGGACAGGCTGAATATTGATAGCCAGTCTCTTCATCTGTTCCCAATCCGGCTTGTACTTATCGCTGAAGCTGCTGCACTCCATCACTGTGAAGGGCAGCACCGTGTTGGGTGTGGTGTTGTTGCAAATCGCCAGTATGTCCGATTCGCGATAACCGGTGATGAACTGCCCAAGGTTGCAGTTTTTGCACAGGTTCGCGTTGCCCACCGGCGTGCCGTTTGTTACCTTCAATTTGCTCATAACCAATGCATTTCTATCCGGACCAGCCGGAGATTGTTTGACCGGGGAACAAGCGGCGACAGAGTTTTTCGGATGTCCTGCCGTTGGACGACGCGTATTGCAATCGCGGCGGGATTCGAACCCGCATTCTCCGCACCAGAAGTATCTGTTGCCTACACCACCGGTCAAGGTGGATGTAAGGGCATGCCTCTAAAGCGAGGCCCGAAGAAAATTATCCAGCCGGGGAACAAGCGGTTGCGGTATTATCCGACGCTCTGCCACTGAGCTACTGGAGCTTGCGCTCCATGCGGGATTCGAACCCGCGCGCTTCGGCTTAAGAAGTAACCGCGACCTACACCACCGGCCAGGGTGGATTTCAAATACTGCACCTTCATAAATCTGCGCCGGGGAATGGTCGAAAAGAGTCTGGAAGAACCGCTCCGAAAAGCGGCCCGCCTACAGGGTCTCCTCAACCCTGCTTTTCGTGGCAGGAAGTAACTCTCTTCTTTCGCCACCGGCACAACTTACAAATTGACATTGAGTTAGAGACAAAAATCTCCCGTTGTCCGCAATCGACTTATCGCGGCACTAATAGATCGCTGGCTCTCTAACCCGGCCAAAGTTATCCCGAGGGAACAATCAAAGACAGGACTTTAGTCGATTGACAGTCGATGAACCTGTCTTCTACACCACTCGGGTTATTCCAATGTTCATGCGCTTTGCGTAGGATGAAGGACCGGCGTGTTACTGGAAATTGACTAACGGCGCCCGGCGGCCGATGCAGCTATAGTTCAGCCGCTCCAGCCTACGCATCGAGTTTTGCGTGTTATAAATCATCGGGCGTTCTCCTACGCAGGAATTACTTTGCCATAACTCGCTTAAAAATGCAAGTTATTTTCAGAAATTAATTTGAAATTATCTGTTTCAGTTACTAATACAAAACTTTGTCTTCAATCAAATCTTCCCTTTCCCGTTCTGCCGTC
>JBEKFS010000146.1:0-8055 GCA_050013195.1 Occallatibacter sp. | reverse complement strand
GGCAAACTGGCCGGCGCGCAGATTCAGGCCAGCTTCAAGCTGGACACATCCATCCTCGGCGGAACGGTGGTGCGCATTGGCTCCACGGTCTATGACGGGTCGGTGCGTGGACGGCTGGACAGATTGAAAGAGCAGCTGACAGCTAACAGCTGACAGCTTACAGTTGACGGGTTTCATGGTTTTGGAATTGGGTTTGTAATGTTGGCGGTCAGGGGCAGAGGGTTGGGAATGGCCTGGTGATCGTGGTTAGCAGAAAACTGTTAGCTGTCAGCTGCTAGCTGACAGCTGCAAAGGACAAAGATGGCTCAGATCAAGGCAGACGAAATAACGCAAATTCTTCGCGAGCAGATCGCGAACTACGACTCCAAGGTTCAGGTGGACGAAGTCGGGACCATTACGTCGCTGGGCGACGGTATTGCGCGGCTTCATGGACTGGACAAGGTGATGGCCGGCGAGCTGCTCAGCTTTCCGCATGGCATTGCCGGACTGGCGCTGAGCCTGGAAGAGGATTCGGTGGGCGCGGTAATTCTGGGCGACTACACCGAGCTGAGCGAAGGCGACGAGGTGAAGCGCACGGGGACGATTTTGAGCGTGCCGGTGGGCGAGGGCATGATTGGCCGCGTGGTGAACGCGCTGGGCCAGCCGATCGACGACAAGGGCCCTATTGCCTCCTCCAGTTCGCTGCCCATCGAGCGGCTGGCGCCTGGCATTATCGACCGGCAGCCGGTGCGCGAGCCGATGGCCACGGGACTCAAGGCCATCGACGCCATGATTCCCATCGGCCGCGGACAGCGCGAGCTGATTATCGGCGACCGGCAAACGGGCAAGACGGCCGTGCTGCTGGACACCATCATCAACAACGCCAAGAACGATTTAATTTGCATCTACTGCGCCATCGGACAGAAGCGGTCGTCCATCGCGCAGGTGGTGCAAACGCTGACCGAAGCCGGAGCCATGGGACACACCGTGATTGTGGCCGCCTCAGCCTCTGAGCCTGCGCCGATGCTGTACATCGCGCCTTACGCGGCTTGCGCCATCGGCGAGTACTTCCGCGACTCGAAACGCCACGCGCTGGTGATGTACGACGATCTCTCCAAGCACGCCATGGCGTACCGCGAGATTTCGCTGCTGCTGCGCCGTCCGCCGGGCCGCGAAGCCTATCCGGGCGACGTTTTTTATCTCCACTCGCGCCTCCTGGAGCGCGCCTCCAAGCTCAGCAATAAGAAGGGCGGCGGTAGCTTGACCGCGTTGCCGGTGATCGAGACGCAGGCCGGCGACGTCTCGGCTTACATTCCGACCAACGTCATCTCCATCACCGACGGACAGATTTTTCTGGAGACGGATTTGTTCAACTCCGGCGTGCGACCGGCGGTGAACGTGGGCTTGTCGGTTTCGCGCGTGGGATTCTCGGCAGCCATCAAGGCGGTCAAGCAGGTGGGCGCGACTCTCAAGCTGGATTTGGCGCAATATCGCGAGTTGGCAGCCTTCGCGCAGTTTGGCTCTGACCTGGACCCGCTGACCCAGAAGCAGCTCAATCGCGGCAGCCGCTTGACGGAACTGTTGAAGCAACCGCAGTTCCAGCCACTCACCTGGCAGCAGCAGACGGTTATTTTGTTTGCCGGCACGCAAGGTTACCTGGATGATTTTCAAGTCAGCGACATTCGCGCCTTCGAGGTCGGCCTCTACAAGTACTTTGAGAGCGCGCAGACGGCGCTGATGGAAGACCTGACAAAGAAGAAGGCGCTGGACGACGACTTGCGCGCCAAGTTGCACGCGGCGCTGAAAGAATACGCGGCGAATTTCAAGGCGGAAATTGCAGCCGTTAGCTCTTAGCTTTTAGCTATTAGCTCGAAGCTGAAGACTGAAACTCGATTTGGAAGCCGAACTAGAAAAGCTAAGAGCTAAAGGCTAACAGCTAAAAGCTCGGCAACGGAAAGCATCATGGCAAATGTCTTAGATCTACGGCGGCGGATTCGCAGCGTGAAGAACACGCGGCAGATCACCAAGGCCATGAAGATGGTCTCGGCGGCGAAGCTGCGTCGCGCGCAGGAGCGGGCGCTCTCGGCCCGTCCCTACGCCAAAATGATCACCAGCGTGCTGGAATCGCTGACGCGGCGCGCGGAGATCTTCGATCCGGCTACCGGCGAGTTGCGCCACCCTCTTTTTGCCACGCGCGAAGAGAAGCGAGTGCTGCTGATTATCATCAGCGGCGACAAGGGTTTTGCCGGGGCCTTCAACGCCAACATCCTCAAGACAGCCTTTCAGTTCATCAACGGCAACCAGGACAAGCAGATCGACATTGAGGCAGTGGGGCGCAAGGGGCGCGATCAGATGCGGCGGCGCTATCCGGCAGCGGTTTACACCGAACAGACCGACGCGGCCGGCAACATTATCAAGACTCGCGAACGCAAGGCGCCCGTCGAAGTCACCGGCGACCATCCGGGAATGCTGTTGAAGCTGGAGGTTAGCCGCGTCTTCGAACTGGCGGAGAGCGTCATCAATCGCTACGTGCATGAGGAGATCGACGCCGCCTACATCGTCTACAACGAATTCAAATCGGTGATTGCGCAGCGGCTGGTGGTGGAGCGGCTGTTGCCCATCATGAAGATCGGCATTCCGCAGATTACCGGGGCCGTGGAGCCAACTGAAGCCGAGCGCGAACGCATGGCCGAAGCCGCCCTGAGCGCGGGCATATTGCTAGAGCCGGTGGATACCGCCGAAGCCGACGACGAAGCGCGCAAGTTCGGCACCGCGCAGGTGGACTACATCTACGAGCAACCGGCCGAGGAACTATTCAACGGCCTGCTGCCGCAATACGTTTCTTCCATGCTGTATCACGCCATGACGGAGTCTGTGGCCGCCGAGCACGCGGCGCGCATGACGGCAATGGATTCGGCAACCAACAACGCCTCGGATATGATCGACGCGCTCACGCTGCACATGAATCGCGTGCGCCAGGCGGCCATTACCAAGGAGATCATTGAAATTGTTTCTGGCGCTGCGGCGCAGTAAAGGACAGCTTTTAGCTGTTAGCTTTTAGCCTTTAGCTTTTAGCTTTTGCCCGTTGTGAGAAGCGACCAGGAAAGAAAGCTTGAAAAGCTAAAAGCTAAGAGCTAAAGGCTAAGAGCTTTAAACAAGAAGGCAGAAAAATGGCAGAGAATATCGGCAAGGTAATCAAGGTCTCCGGTCCCGCGGTGGACGTGCAGTTTGAAGAAGCGACGATGCCACCCATCTATCAGGCGTTGCGCGTGACCAGCGATGGGTTTAATGTGCCCACGCCCATCAACGTGATCCTCGAGGTGGAGCAGCACCTTGGCGAGGGGCGCGTGCGCACCGTGGCCATGGAAGCCACTGACGGCATGGTGCGCGGCATGAAGGCCATCGACACCGGCGGCCCTATCAGCATGCCCGTCGGCAAGCAGACGTTGGGGCGCATCGTCAACGTGATCGGCAATCCTGTGGACGAACTGGGACCGATCGGCGAGAAGTCGCGCATGCCGATTCACCGGCCCGCGCCGCTGTTTGACGAGCAGTCCACCCACGAAGAGATGTTCGAGACCGGCATCAAGGTCATCGACCTGATTCAGCCCTTCCTCAAGGGCGGCAAGATCGGCCTCTTCGGCGGCGCCGGCGTGGGCAAGACCGTGGTCATTATGGAATTGATTAATAACGTGGCCAAAAACCACGGCGGCTACTCGGTCTTTGGCGGCGTGGGCGAACGCACCCGCGAGGGCAACGATTTGTGGCTGGAGATGACCGAGTCGGGCGTGATCAAGCCGGGCGACTGGGCCAACTCGAAGTGCGCGCTGGTTTACGGACAGATGACCGAGCCGCCCGGAGCGCGTTTGCGTGTGGCGTTGAGCGCGCTCACCGTCGCCGAGTACTTTCGCGACGTGGAAGGCTCCGACACGCTGCTGTTCATTGACAACATCTTCCGCTTTACGCAGGCCGGCAGCGAAGTTTCTACTCTGCTGGGCCGTATGCCTTCTGCCGTGGGCTACCAGCCGAACCTGGCTACCGAAATGGGCGAATTGCAGGAGAGGATTACTTCGACGAGCAAAGGGTCTGTCACTTCCGTACAAGCCGTTTATGTGCCGGCGGACGATTTGACCGATCCGGCGCCGGCGACGACCTTTGCCCACCTGGACGCGACCACCGTGCTGAGCCGCCCGCTGTCTGAACTGGGAATTTATCCGGCCGTCGATCCGCTGGCTTCGACCTCGCGAATATTAAGCGCGCGCATCGTGGGCCAGGAGCACTACGACGTGGCGCAGGGCGTGAAGAGGATTCTGCAACGCTACAAGGATTTGCAGGACATCATCGCCATTCTGGGCATCGATGAATTGTCAGAAGAAGACAAGCTGACTGTCGCGCGCGCACGCAAGGTGCAGAAGTTTCTCTCGCAACCCTTCCACGTGGCCGAGCAGTTTACCGGAATTCCCGGAGCGTATGTGAAGGTGGCCGACACGGTGCGCAGCTTTAAGGAGATCATCTCGGGCAAGTACGACGACATCCCCGAGCAGGCCTTTTACATGAAGGGCGCGATTGAAGAAGTGCTGGAAACCGCCGAGAAGCTGAAGGCGAGTGTGTAAAAGCAGTTCTCAGTTCACAGTTCTCAGTTCTCAGTTAAGGCGCGGTGCTTCAATATCGGTTTTACTGAGAACTGAGAACTGGCGACTGAAAGGAGCCCATGGCTGAGGAAAGCAATCAACTGCGCGTACGGCTGGTGACGCCAGAGCGGACACTCTTCGAGCATCCGGTGACGGCGGTCGAACTGCCCGCGAAGAACGGGTACATGGAGGTGCTCTACGGAGCCGCGCCGCTGGTGGCCGAACTGGGCGCGGGTGACGTGACGCTTCATGGCGGTCCGGAGGGCGACCAGCACTACAACGTCAGTTGGGGTTTTGCCGAGGTTCTGCCCGACCGGGTTACTATTCTGGCCAGTGACGCGCTCAAGCCCGAGGAGATCGACGTAAGCCGTGCTCAGGATCAACTTGCCCGCGGCCACAAGGAGTGGGACCAGGCTGGCGACCGCGAAGAGGCTTATACCGAAGCTCTGCGCGTTATCGCCGAGGCCGAAGCCAAGATCGCTTCGGCGGCGGAGAAGAGCTGAGACCATTCACCTATTCAGTTTTCATGCAGAACGGCCCTGCTCACAAGAGCAGGGCCGTATTGGTTGTGCCGGCTTAGCATACCCTTCAATCAACGGCAATGCTGGCTTCTGGAACTACATTTATAAAAAGCTGTACATTACAGGCGCAACAACAACGACGCGCCGAAGGTGGGCACCCGCTTCATTGGGATACAAATTTCATCACCGTCCTCCAGTTGCACCCCGCTCGGGATCGATGTATCTTTTGGGGGTGCGCTGGAACAAGCGTTTTCGCACTTTCAAATACGTGGGAGGATGTCTTTATGATGCCTGATCGATTGATTCGCCGGATTGATTCCATGCGATGGTTGCTGGTGCTGGTTGCCATCGCCTGCTTTTCTCAGGCGGCTCTGGGGGCCACCAAGGTCGTCACGGACGCGGATAAGGGCGGCGTGGTTCACATGAAACTTGTGGACCAGCTGGAACTGCGCCTGAAAGCGAATCCCAGCACCGGGTATATGTGGTATATCGAGAAGGAATCGACGCCGCTGCTGAAGCTGCATCACCAGACGCAGACCGAGGTTCCGGTGCCAGCCGAGGAGAAGCCCGGCCTGGTGGGCCAGCCAGTTTTCCAGGTCTTTACGTTTGAGCCGCGGCATGTGGGCGAAGGGGTTCTGCGGATGCACTACGTGCGCAGCTGGGAGAAGCCCACGCCGGACGATGTGCAGTTCGAGATTCGCGTGGTGATTGAGTAGGGGCGCGACGAAAGACTGTAATAGGCTGTAGATATGGATATCCCACTTTAAATCACCCCAATGGCACAAATACAAAAGCGTGCCGAAGGTGGGACACCCGTTTCTGTGGAACACCTGTCTTTTCAAGCAGATTTGCTCCCCCTATGCAACGTGTCCGAAATGCGCTTACAATGCTGCTAGAAAGAACATGGCCAAAGCAAAAGAAAAGATTTTCGAGCTTGCGTGCCCGGATTGCGGGGCGATGTTGAAAATTGACGCTGCCACGGGCCTGGTGGTGAGCCATACCCCGGCGCCGCGCAAACGTATGTTCGAGGACCTGGAGACAGCGGCCCAGGCGATGCGCGATCACGATGAGCGCAAGGAGTCGATCTTCCGCCAGTCTGTGGAGGCGGAGAAGAATAAGGAAGACCTGTTGGAGAAAAAGTTTGCCGAAGCCCTGCGCAAGGCCAAAGACGCTCCCGACGGTAAACCGCTGCGCGAGTTTGACCTGGACTGAAAGCCGCGCCGGGCAGCCAAACTCAGGTTTGGAGCGATTCCTACCGCGCTGTGCAGAAGCGGCAATTTAGAGCGATACTGGATGCACCGATTCCGAGACAACGTTCCGGAACGGAAGGAGAGAAGATGGTGGTTGTCCCGCTTTCCAAGCCAGAGAACGAATCTGCGATGACACGGGAAGCCGTTGAGTCCGATCCCATCAACTGGATCGGATTTGCGGCTGGCGGAACCCTTGTGGCAGCCGGTTTACTGCTGCTGGTGGGCGAGCGCCGCGCCGGGATGGTGGCCGCCGCCTCGGGCACGGCCCTGGCCATGCTCAACGAGAAGGAGACACTGCTCTCCTGGTGGAATGCGATGCCCGGCTATATCGACCAGGTGCAGCGTGTACTCAACCAGGTGCAGGCCACCGTGGAAGAGGTGGACGCCAAGCGCGAGGCCCTGCATCGGGTTCTGGCCCGGTAAGCAGGAGGCTGGGCCATGGTAAGTGAGGCCTGTGCTATAGCCCTGTCATCGGCCTTAACGGAGGCTTGCCGGCGGGGGATTTACCTCTGACAATTCTCTGAACCAGGTGTCAGGCAGCCGAAGCCCCGCCGCGCGAATGTTCTCTTCCGCGTGAGCCGGCGACGATGTACCGGGAATCGGCAGCATGACGCTGGAGCGACGGAGCAGCCACGCCAGGGCCACCTGCAGCGGTGTCCAGCCAAGTTCTTTGGCGGCTTTTAGCAAAGCTTCGTTTTCCTGCCGATTCTGACCCAGCGGCGCCCAGGGAATGAACGCGATCCGGTTCTTTTCGCA
This sequence comes from Occallatibacter sp., assembly GCA_050013195.1. GTDB lineage: Bacteria > Acidobacteriota > Terriglobia > Terriglobales > Acidobacteriaceae > Telmatobacter. Next base: position 918 of record JBEKFS010000146.1, on the reverse strand, counting down.
GTGGTTCAGCAAGAAGTCCCATTCGCGGTCGGCAAAGCTATAGCGGTTCTGCACCGAGACGATGGGCACAATTTTGCGCGCCCGCTCCACATGCTCCAGGGTCACATTCGAGAGGCCAACGTTGCGAATCTTCCCTTGCTCGCGCAGCCGGGCCAGCGTCTCCATGGAAGCGTCGAAGGATACAGCAGGATCGGGAATGTGCAGTTGAAAGACGTCGATCTTTTCAAGGCGCAATCTCTTCAGGCTGCCTTCCACAGCAGCCTGCAAATGCTTCGGGCTGGCATTATGGATCCACTGTCCGGGACCGACACGCTCCCACCCTCCCTTGGTGCCGATCACCAGGCCTGCAGGATAGGGCGCCAGTGCTTCGGCGATCAGTTCCTCAGAGACGTTGGGACCATAGGAGTCTGCTGTGTCAATGAAGTTCACGCCCAGTTCGACGACGCGCCGCAGCGTTTGCAGAGCTGCATTGCGATCCGCCGGAGGTCCCCAGATGCCTTTGCCGGTGATGCGCATGGCGCCGTATCCCAGGCGATTGACGGTGCAGTCTCCGAGCTGAATGGTTCCCGCATTGGCAGCGGAGATGTTTGGATTGTTCTCGCTCATGTTGTTAATCCCCTCTTCGATTAGCCTGCATTTGGGCGGCAAATGTCGAAAAAACTACTTTTTTCGTTCGATCAGGTAGCGGGCAACGGCTTTGAGGCCGTCGGCGCGGCTGCCGTATGGCTCGAGTGCGGCAAAGGCCTCTTCGACCAGACGGGCGGCATCGCGCTGACTCTGCTCGATTCCGTAGACTGCCGGCCAGGTGGCTTTTTCCGTGGCCTGGTCCTTGCCGGCGGTCTTGCCCAGATGCGCGGAGTCCACGGTCATATCGAGAACGTCATCGACGATCTGGAAGGCCAGGCCGGCCTTGCAGCC
>JBEKFS010000145.1:0-8172 GCA_050013195.1 Occallatibacter sp. | reverse complement strand
AGGGATGCTACACTGCTTTCAGCGTTAGACCGAAGCGGGCGTGAGCAGCACTCGCCCTACCAGCAAGATTCTGCCAGTGGTCGCTCCGATTCATCCAGCGCAATTCAATTCAGGAAATACGAGCAATATGGAACAAGGTACCGTGAAGTGGTTCAACGACGCGAAGGGTTTTGGATTTATTTCGCGTCAGAACGGCGAAGACGTATTCGTGCATTACTCTGCGATCACCTCCAGTGGTTTCAAGAGCCTGCAGGAAGGTCAAGCCGTGCAATTCAACGTGGTGAAGGGGCCCAAGGGGTGGCAGGCTGCCGACGTGCAGCCGCTCTAGACCCACCGGCCGGATTCCGGCAGAATCTAGCAAACACAAGCGAGGGCTGGGAGCTATCCCATCCCTCGTTTGCTTTTTTGCCTTATCTTCGCAATAGATTGAGAATTAGCAGGAAGGGATCGATTTCCCGCGTGAAACAAGGAACGGCGATCATTATTGGAGCGGGTCCAGCCGGACTTACGGCTGCCATCGAGTTGCAGCGGAATACGGCAATCAAGCCGATCGTGATCGAGGCCGGCCAGCAGGTTGGCGGCATCTCGCGCACCATCCGCTACAAGGGCAACCGCATGGATATTGGCGGCCATCGCTTCTTTTCCAAATCAGACAGAGTGATGCAGTGGTGGCTGGGGCTGATGCCGGTTGCCACCGTCGGTGGGGCTGGCGGTTCCGATGAGGGAGAGCTGCGCTATCAGGGCCAACAGCGCGGTATTCAGGTTGCGAATGCGGTGCACGATCCGCAAACGGAAGATTTGGTCATGCTGGTTCGCCAGCGCAAAAGCCGCATCTATTTCCTGCGCCGCTTCTTTGACTATCCCATCAATTTGACGGCGACTACTTTCAGAAATCTGGGCGTGGTTCGCACCATTCGTTGCGGCGTCAGTTATCTGCGCTCGGCGCTGCTGCCGCAGCGCGAGGAACGCTCGCTTGAAGATTTCATCATCAACAGGTTTGGCAAGCAGCTTTACCAGACGTTTTTCAAGTCGTATACCGAGAAAGTCTGGGGTGTTCCCTGCAATGAGATCAGCGCCGAATGGGGCGCGCAGCGCATCAAGGGACTGTCGCTCAAGGCCGTGGTGGTTCACTTCCTCAAGAAGGCATTTGTCCGGGGAAAAGCCGGTGACATTGCGCAAAAGAAGACGGAAACCTCGCTGATCGAGAAGTTTCTCTATCCCAAGTTCGGCCCCGGCCAGCTTTGGGAACATGCGGCTGAATTAGTTTGCAAGGGCGGCGGCGAGATACACTTCGGAATCCATATCGACCGCGTCAACGTGGAGGGCAACAAGATTGTTTCCGTCGAGGGCGCCGACGAGGCGGGCAAGCGCGTAACGTATGCGGGCGATTACTTCTTCTCCACCATGCCCATCCGCGATCTGGTGCGCGGCCTCTCTGCACCTGTCCCTGCAGAGGTCGCTGAGGTTGCCGAAGGCCTCATGTATCGCGACTTTATCACTGTCGGCCTGCTGGCCAGCAAACTCGCCGTCACTGAAAAGGACGGCGAGCCGCTCAAGGACAATTGGATTTATATTCAGGAGCCCGACGTGGTGGTCGGGCGGCTGCAGATCTTCAATAACTGGAGTCCCTGGCTGGTCGGGACTTCCGGCATGGTCTGGATTGGGCTGGAATACTTCTGCAATGATACTGACCCTCTGTGGAAGCTGCCAGATGAGGAGATGGTAAAGTTCGCCGTTGCGGAGATTGCCAGAATTGGAATTCTCAAGGCAGAAGATGTCGAAGACTCCCACGTCGTCCGCGTTCCCAAAACGTACCCTGCATACTTTGGGAGTTATGACCGCTTTGATGTTATCCGCAATTACCTGGACGGCTTTGAAAATCTCTTCCTGGTGGGCCGCAACGGCATGCACAAGTACAACAACCAGGATCACTCCATGCTGACCGCCATGACCGCCGTGGAAAACATCGTCAATGGCGTCAAGACAAAGGACAACATCTGGGCCATTAATACCGAGATGGAGTATCACGAAGAGAAGTAAGTTTTTTGTCCATGCGAATCAGTTCAGCCGCCAGAACGCGGCGTTCAATACCGAGGCAAAAGTGACCCAGGCCCAGTAGGGCGCCATCAGCCATGCTGCTGCCGGTGAGACCCTGCCAAAGACCAGCGTGGTGGCGCCGATGAACGCCCACAACACCATAACCTCCGCCAGTGCTGCTCCAAGAGCGTGCTGGCGGAAGAAGATCAACGACCATGCAAAATTCAACGCCAGTTGCACTGAGAACAGAATCAGTCCGCATGTACGCAGCGACGACGGGGCTGCCTCCCACACCTGCCACGCTGCCACGGCCATCATCGCGTAAAGCAGCGTCCAAACCGGCCCGAAGACCCAGTTTGGCGGAGCGATGGCCGGCCTCGTCAGCGTCCGATACCATCCCGGAACCTCGCTTGCCGTCCACGAGCCGCTTACACCCGCCACCGCAAAACATATTCCTATCCAGCAAATCAACGAAATCCAGCGCATTTAGCCCTTCCTAGTCCCTCAAGAGAAAGGATTCCGCGTGAGGGACAATGGCGCGACGAAATTTATGCTTTCAATGCGCGGCCGGTGGTTGCGTGGCAGGTGGCTCCGGCACCTTTTCAAATAGCTCCAGGTTTTCACCCTTCCACACCATCGAGGAGTGGATGCGATCATAGCCGCTGGGATGGTCGAAGAAGATCCTCTCCTCCCACTTGCCGGGCCGCATCTTGCGATATTCCGAAAGGTGAATCGCGGCTTGGGCAAATCCGTCGGGCTGGCGGGCGGCGTTCAGGCCGAACATGTCGGCTTCTTTTTCGTGCATTCGGGTTTCGGTGTTCAACGCCGGCGTGAGGACGAAAAAGAAGATGCCGGCTATCAGTGTTACCAGCGGCAGTATGGCTGGGTCGCCGACGCCGCGAATTTGCCACCGCTCACCCCAGTGCTTCAGCGCCCATGGCAGCCCCCAGAAGAGGCAAGCGAAGAAAATCACATACACCACCGCCAGGAAGAAGATCATTTTGGGAATATGATGCATCACGTAGTGGCCCATTTCGTGGCCCATCACTGCCTGAATCTCCTCGGGCGAGCCGCGGCGCAGCAGGTTGTCGTTGAGCGTGATGCGCATGGTGTTAGCAAAGCCGCTCACGTTGGCGCTCATGCGCGTAGTTTGTTTGCTGGCATCGATCTGGTAGACATCGTTGGTGGGAATCCCGTTGGCGTGGGCCATACTAAGAATCGGGGTCGTAACCTTGGGATCGTTCAGACGGGTAATCTTGTTGAAGATCGGCTGAATATAGACTGGGCCGATCGCTACCTGCACGATCAGTAGGCCAGTCATCGCCAACGCGCCCCAAATCCACCAGCTGCGACTCAGCCAGCGCACAATGGCGAAGAGCAACATGACCGCGAGGGCGCCGAAGACTATGCCGAGCAGCAGCCCCTTGCCCTCATCGCCCATCCATGGCCAAAAACTCTGCGTGGCCAGGCCGTATTTGTGCTCCCTTACGTAGCCTTCGTAATACTCAAGCGGAAAGCCCAGCACGGAGGTCAACACAACATATTGCCCCCAATAGATCGCATCCTGCAGCCACCGGAAGCGCGTGATGCGCTCAGCCAGATCACGCATCTTGGCCGACCAGCGCAAGTTCAGCAGCAGAAGGGCAATGATCGAGGCAACCAGGAAGTCCCAGAGAATCAGCCAATATCCGCCTTCAAAATATGCGTTGGAGCGTGCCGTGGCTTCGGGCGGAATCATCGCCATGTATGCTTCAGTGGCGGCGTCAGCGTCAAAGCGCGCCGAGGGCTGGGCAGCGGCCGGAACCTTGGTGATGTCAACATTGGGTTGAATAGCGGGTTGGGCCTGGGCTGAGCCTAGACAGAAAATCGCAGACAAGACGAGGAGTACGAAGCTCCGCAAACGCCAGTTCATAGGTAAACCTCTTCTGATAGATGTTTAGGCCCGTTTGGGGAAGCTCAAGGGCCGCTTCATCCAAGATAAGCCATGAAAAGCAGTTACGCGTTGCGGAGGCGAGTAGTTCCGGCGCTCTTCGGTATATTCTAAAGTGTTGACCCACAGCCTGATTCACCCATGGCTGAAAATTCCAGGACCCTTATGCCAATGAACGAAAAGACCATCGCCGTACACCTGCCCGACGGAGCCATTCGCGAAGTTCCCGCCGGGACGACGCCTCTGGAGATTGCCAACTCGATTTCGCCTCGTCTGGCCGCTGCCTCCGTGGCTGCGCGGCTGACCCCTGTAGGCACTGCCGTGAAGCAGAGTTCCACAGTTGACGAACACGCCTCCGAGGCGGCCATGTATTCCGCCGAGGATGCGGCCGGACCGCGCCTGGTGGATCTGGCCACGCCTTTGACCGCCGATACGCGCCTGGAGCTGGTGACGGAGAAGGACCCCGATGCGATCAAGGTGCTGCGCCACTCCGCCGCTCACGTGCTGGCCACAGCGGTATTGGAGTTGTTTCCTGAGACCAAACTGGGCCACGGCCCGGCCACGGACTCCGGCTTCTTCTACGACTTTCATCGCGAAAAACCCTTCGTTCCGGAGGACCTGGTGCGGATTGAGGCGAAGATGGCCGAGGTGATTGCGCGTGACGAGCCATTCAAGCGCGAAACCACCCCAAGAGATAAAGCTCTGGAAGAATTTGCGCGCGACGGCGACTTCATGAAGACCCACTTCGTGACCAAATTCACCGCGCCCGGCGACCAGGTGAGCTTTTATCGCAACGGCAAGTTTGTGGATTTTTGCCGCGGTCCGCATGTGCCCTCGACCGGCCGCGTCAAGGCTGTCAAGGTGACCAGCCTGGCCGGCGCTTATTGGCTGGGCGATGAAAAGAATCCTCAGTTACAGCGCATCTATGGCACCGCGTTCTTCTCGCAGAAGGCCATGGACGAGCACTTTGCCCGGCTGGAAGAGGCGGCCAAGCGCGACCATCGCCTGCTGGGCAAGCAACTGGACCTGTTCAGCATTCAGGAACTGGCCGGCGCGGGACTCATCTTCTGGCATCCCAAGGGCGGCATCGTGCGCAAGGTGATGGAAGACTGGATGCGCGAAGAATGCCTGCGGCGCGGCTACTCGATTGTTTTCACCCCCCACGTCATGCGCCGCGAACTGTGGAAGGTCAGCGGCCATGAGGGATTTTACGCGGGCAATATGTACACGCCTATGGAACTGGATGACGCCGAGTATCGGCTGAAGCCGATGAACTGTCCCGGCCACATCCTGATTTACAAAAATTCGCCGCGCAGTTATCGCGATCTGCCCGTGCGCCTGGCCGAGCTGGGCAACGTCTACCGCTACGAGCGCTCCGGAACCATGCACGGCCTGCTGCGCGTGCGAGGCTTTACGCAGGACGACGCGCACATCTTCTGCACCCCGGGCCAGATTGAGGACGAGGTGGTCGCCTGCATCGACTTTGCTGAGGCGGTGCTGAAGACCTTCGGTTTCCACGAGTTCATAGTCGAGCTTTCCACCTGGGATCCCAATGATCGCGCCCATTACGCCGGCTCGGATGAAAATTGGAATCTTGCAGTCGGCAGTCTTCAGAGAGCGTTGGACAGGAAGGGAATCGCCTACAAGACCATCCCCGGCGAAGCGGCCTTTTACGGCCCCAAGATCGACATCAAACTGGTGGATGTGCTGGGCCGGCTGTGGCAGCTCTCCACGGTGCAGTTCGACTTCAACCTGCCGGCGCGCTTCGAGCTGGAATATGTGGGCGAGGACGGCGAACGTCATCAGCCAGTTATGGTTCACCGCGCATTGTTCGGCTCGGTCGAGCGCTTCTTCGGCGTGCTCATCGAGCACTATGCCGGATCCTTCCCGCTGTGGCTCGCGCCAGTGCAGATTGGCCTTGTTCCCATCAGCGAGAAACATCACGCATATGCGGGCAAGGTTGAGGCCGAGTTGAAAGCAGCGGGCCTGCGCGTTGAGACCGACGTCCGCAACGAGAAGATGAACGGCAAGATTCGCGACTTCGCCAACCAGAAAACGCCCTACATTCTCGTCTTCGGCGACAAGGAGCAGGAAGCCAAAGCAGTCAGCGTCCGCACGCGCGGCAAAGGCGACCAGGGCTCCGTGCCGCTGGCCGAGTTCATCGCCAAGTGCAAGGCGCTGGTGGAGGGGAAGTCCACGGAGCTGTAACGAGGCGCTTAGATCCGCCTAGGCGACCCGGCCAGTTTCGGGTTGTACCTAAGGTTGTGTAGGTGGAAAGTTTTACGGCGCCCGCTGCATCCTCTCGTCCCCTGCTGCATCCAAAATGCCATGGAATACAGGCTTTTAGGAGGCTCCGGCCTCAAAGTTCCCGCACTCAGTTTTGGCACCGGCACCTTTGGCGGCGCCACGGAATTTTTCAAGGCATGGGGCTCGACGGAGATTGCCGAGGCCAGGCGGCTGGTGGACATCTGCCTTGAGGCTGGCGTCAACCTCTTCGACACAGCCGACATCTACTCCGACGGCCGGTCAGAAGAAGTTTTAGGCAAGGCGCTGGAAAGCCGGCGCGACCGGGCGCTGATTTCTACCAAGACGACGTTTCGCCTGGGCGACGGGCCTAACAACGTGGGCTCCTCGCGCTACCATCTGCGGCAGGCGCTTGAAGCAAGTCTGCGTCGGCTGGGAACCGACTACGTAGACATTTACCATATGCATGGCTTCGACGCGCTGACGCCCGTCGAAGAGGTGCAGGAGACGCTGAACACCTTCGTCCGCGAAGGTAAAGTGCGCTACATTGCGGCTTCGAACTTCTCCGGCTGGCACCTGATGAAGTCGCTCGCAGTGGCCGAGCGCTACGGGTGGACGCGCTTTGTGGCTCATCAGGTTTACTACTCGCTGCTGGCGCGAGAGTATGAGTGGGAATTGATGCCGCTCGGTCTCGATCAGAAAGTGGGCGCGCTGATCTGGAGTCCGCTGGGGTGGGGCCGTCTGACGGGCAAGCTGCGTCGCGGCCAGCCCTTACCGGAGGTGAGCCGGTTACACAAGACCGCCAATATGGGCCCGCAGGTTACAGATGAGCACCTTTACACAGTGGTGGATGCGCTGGATTCAGCTGCTGCCGAGACCGGCAAATCCGTTCCCCAAATAGCGTTGAACTGGTTGTTGCAACGGCCCACGGTCTCGTCGGTCATTATCGGAGCGCGAACCGAGGAGCAGTTGCGGCAGAACCTGGGCGCGGTGGGTTGGAATCTAACTGCGGAACAGGTGGCCAGACTCGACAAGGCCAGCGCAAAGACACCGGTCTATCCCTATTGGCACCAGCAGCAGTTCACAGAGCGGAATCCGCTGCCGGTGTAAGCGATCTTATCCGGTTGGCTCCTTGAGGTAAATCTCCATGTAGTCCAGGTAGTTCTGTGCGTGTTCTAGGATTTTGGCGTGGTCGGCTTCGCTGAGTTCGCGGCGGAGTTTGGCGGGGACGCCGGCCCAGAGCGTGCGAGGAGGGACATGTGTTCCCTCCGGGACCACGGCGCCAGCGGCGATGAGGGAGCCTTCGCCGATGCGGCAGTTGTTCAGAACTCTGGCCCCGATACCGATGAGAACCGCATCCTCGAGCACGCATCCGTGCACAGTGGCGTTATGGGCGATGGTGACCCAGTCGCCCACAATCACCGGATAGAGATTGCGCTGGCCGTGGAGAACAGCGCAGTCCTGGATGTTGGAGTTGGAGCCGACGCGGATGGAGTTGACGTCGCCACGCAAAACGGCGTTCATCCACACCGAGGAGCGTTCGCCGAGGGTTACGTCGCCAATAATCTGCGCGGAAGGGTCAATATAGCAACTAGCGGGGATCAGGGGCGACCGCCCCTGGTAGCTGCGAATCATGGATTCAAGACCTCCTGGTCAAGTTTAAGGTATAGATCGCGGCAAGAAAGGCATGTCCTCCTGCCAGGTCGTCGGGCAGCCTCCCTGGGCCAAAAGCAGTTCAAAACAGGAAACTGCGAGGGTGTAGAGCGCAGTTTGAACGTCATTTAATGACATTCCAGAAGAAATTACAGGTATAGACCTCTTCACATGACCCGCGGTCCGTTGTTTCCAGTATCATAAGAGATGCCATATGGCGGGTTTGGAGGTGGGATTTTTTGGCGGAGGTTCGTGTTCAAGAAGGCGAACCGCTCGAAAATGCGCTGCGCCGGTTTAAGCGGAAGGTA
>JBEKFS010000144.1:0-8198 GCA_050013195.1 Occallatibacter sp. | reverse complement strand
TGCGAGAGGAAATGCAAATGAAAAGGTTTTGTTGGGTGTTTGCGGGGGTTATTGCTCTGGTTGCGCTGGCCGGTGTGGCTCAGGCACCGCAGCCGGCCGGGCAAGCCGGACAGCCGGTTCACCACTGGAGCATCGTGGTGCATGGGGGCGCAGGAGTGATTGCGCGGAGCGCGCTGGGCCCCAATGGGGATGCTGCCTATCGCGCCTCGCTGGCTCAGGCTGAGGCTGCCGGAGCCAAGGTGCTGGACCGGGGCGGCTCGGCGCTGGACGCTGTGGAGGCCGTGATCAATGTTCTGGAAGACGATCCGCTCTTCAATGCGGGCCGGGGCGCGGTCTTTACCATCGAGGGCAAAAACGAACTGGACTCGTCCATCATGGACGGGTCGAATCTGAAAGCGGGCGCGGTGGCAGGGGTGACGCGCACACGGCATCCCATCAGCCTGGCGCGAGCGGTGATGGAGAAGTCGCCCTACGTGATGTTGGCTGGCGCTGGGGCCGACGCCTTTGGCGCGCGGGTTGGCCTGGAGCAGGTGGACCCCAGCTTCTTTTTCACCGAAGCGCGCTGGCAAAAGCTGGTGAAACAGTTGCAGAAGCAGGGACTACCCGTGCCTCCGCGTCCGGTGGGCGCACCGCCTCCGCCGCTGGGATCGGCAACGCCTGTGGCGCAGATTCCCCCGGTTCTTCAAATGGATGAGTCGGCGGAATCGCATGTGCATGGCACGGTGGGCGCAGTGGCGCTGGACCGGGCAGGCAACATTGCCGCCGGAACCTCGACGGGCGGATTGCAGGCCAAGATGCCGGGCCGTGTGGGCGACTCGCCAATCATCGGCGCGGGCACCTACGCATCCAACCAGTCGTGCGCCGTCTCGGCCACCGGCTCGGGCGAGTACTTTATCCGCCTGGGCGTGGCGCGGGAGATTTGCAATCTGGTGGCCTTCAAGGGCATGAGCTTGCAGCAGGCTGCCGACCAAGTGATTCACCAGGAGCTGGAAGCGTTGCACGGAGACGGCGGCGTCATCGCCATCACACCTGACGGTCAGATGGCGTGGAGCTTCAATACGCCCGGAATGTTTCGCGTGCGGCAGACGGAGGGCGGCAAGGTGGAGGTCAAGATTTACAGCGACGAGCCTTAACGCCTGCGCCACCCGCCCCCCGGATGGACTATCGGGTACCCCCACCCCTATTTTGGGCGTAAATTCCTTGCTTTCTTGAGGTTACAGACAGGGGTGCGCTGCAAAATCGTCATAACAAAGGAGTTCCCTGCAAAATCGTCCAGGATAAGGAGTTACGGGCCATTTCGGCTGCTTCCGGCTGAAAGACGGCGCGAAAAGGACCGCCGGGATGATGATTTGAAGGAAGACTTCTGAGAATCATTGTGCACGAAGTGGGGAAATAATCTGCAAGGGCTTGCCGCTCGGGCGGACTCGCTTCGCGCATGGAGTTCGTGGAATCCCGGCGATCTCCAGGCGGGTCGTTCAACATCCCCGGTCCCCAAAAGCTAGGGACCGAGGGCACCCTCAACTTGATAAATTCTCAACTTGATAAATTACAGTATGAGACCAGGGATAGCATGAACCTCGCGATTCTTCGTCAATCAATCACTGTTTATCGGATGATCTCGAAGCGCTCCCAGGGGCAGTTGCAGACGGGGCAGCGTTCGTGTTCCTCTTCGGTCTCCGAGGTGTAGCCGCAGACGGGGCAGACGTAGAAGTCACGGGCCTCGCCAATCCAGGAATCCTTTTTTCCGGCAACGAGCAGGGCAATAGCCTCGGCATAGAGCCGGGCGTGGGTCTTCTCGGCTTCCATAGCTCCATGGAAGGTGCGGATGGCGGCGGTGTTCTTGCGCCCGGTGGCCTCTTCGAGGAAGCTGGGGTACATGGTGTCGATTTCGTATTGCTCGCCGTTGAGGGCGGCCTTGAGGTTTTCCAGGGTGGACTTCACCTCGACGGGGTGAATCTCAGCTTTGGCGCTGCCGCCCAGAATGCCGATGACGCGGGCGTGGTTGGCGGCATGAATCTGCTCGGAGCGTGCGGCGGCGCGAAAGAGGCTGGCTGCGCCGTGCAGGCCGTCGGTGTCAGCCTTGGCTGCAAAGGCGGTGTATTTGGCGTGTGCGTTCGACTCGCCTTCAAAGGCGGCAAGCAGGTTCTGAACAGTGACGGCGTTTTCCGCGGCAATTGCTGACATGAGAAATCCTCTCCGACTCCGTACAAGAGGCTACGGGCGGCACAAGAGGGTGCGCTGTGATGACGGTTACACTTTGAGGAAGCACATAAGAATTAGCTCCGTAAAGCAAATAGCAGAATGGAGCCTTGCCGCAGTCTTTAGGCAGACCTCGTTGAAGACTATAAATACCCGTAGATATAAATATCCCACCTTAGCGGCAAAAACAAAGACGCCGCGAAGGTGGGGCACCCACATTGATGGTGGTAATTGCGCTTCGGTACCAGATTTACCGTTTACCGCGCCTCGCTGCGCGCCAAGGCTTTCTGGGCCAGCACCTTGTGGGCGTTGTCCTCAAGAGCCTGGGCTTCAGGGAGGAAGGTGAGCGCTTTCTGGATCATGGGGTCCCAATCGGCGCGGGCGCGCAGGCCTTCCGTTTCGCCAATCTGGGTGATGAGGACCTGAGACTTGATGCTGATCTTGAGCCAGTCCATCACGCCATTGAGTTCGGTGTCGGTGAAGGGAATCTCCTGGCTGGTGAGGAATTTCTTGAATTCAGAGAGGACTTCCGCATCCACCTGGAAGTTTTTGTCCACGGTGCGGTTGGCCAGATAGACCGGTGCGAAGTGGAAGAAGACATCCTTATAGATCAGCGAGTCCTGGAAGCGGTTGGTTTTGGGAGTATCGATTTTTTCATCGGGTGCGATGCCGCCGCCGCCGTAGACTGTGCGTCCAGCGTCAGTTAATTTGACTTCGCGGCTGGAGTTGTCTGCCGGCTGCACTCCGCCGTGGGTGTAGTAGTTGTAAAGCGAGACGCCGGAATAGTCGCGCTGGATGAGCCGGCCGGAGGGGGTGTAGTAGTGGTAAGTGGTGAGCGCCAGCGCCATGGTGTGGTCGGCCATGTCGTAAACGGTCTGGACGAGGCCCTTGCCGAAGGTGGTTTCGCCGACGATGAGGGCGCGGTCGTGGTCCTGCAGTGCGCCGGAGACGATTTCAGCGGCTGAGGCCGTGCCTCGGTTGACCAGCACTACGATGGGGAAGGTTTTGCCGCCGTTGCCGTGCGTAGCGGTGTAGACCTGATCGGGGTAGGCGCGTCCGCGCTGGCTGACGATGCCCTGGCCCTTGGCGAGGAGGTGGTCGCAAACCTCGACTGCCTGGCTGAGCAGGCCGCCGGGGTTGCCGCGCAGGTCAAAGATCAACCCCTTCAGGTTGCTGAAGCCGTCGATGGCTGAGATGACCTCCTGGGCGGTGGTCTCCTGGAACTGCGCCAGGTGGATGTAGGCTACGCCGGGACGAATTTCGTAAGCCAGGTCGACAGAGGGGTGGGGGATCTCGTCACGAATCAGGTCGAAGACCAGCGGCTTTGGCTGACCCTCACGGATCATGGTGGCCTGGACGTGAGTTCCCCTAGGGCCCTTGAGAGCTTTGGCTACCAGGTCGGAGGAGGTAAGGGTGTTGCCGGCACTCTTGGTCTCAGCGTCAGGCCTGTTGTCTATGGCAACAACCTTGCCGTCTACCGCGTAGATGACGTCGCCGGGACGGATGCCGGCGCGGAAAGCGGGGGCGCCTTCGGCGGGATAGACGACAAAGACTTTGTTTCCTTGCTGTTGGATGGTCATGCCGACGCCGTAGTAGCGGCCATGCTGCTCCTCACGCATGCGGGCGTAGGCCTTGGGGTCGTAGAAGGTGGAGTGCGGGTCGAGCACGCGCAACATTCCGGGAATAGCACCGTCGTAAATGACGGTATCGGCCTTTTCGCTGTCGATGGGATCGGCGTAGTTCTGCTCGACCAGCGCATAGACGTTGGTGAAGGCCTTGAGGCTGTCGCGGAGCTGGCTTTCGTCGGCTGCGGACTGAGCCCCCACCCTGCTCTGTAAAACACTGCCAGCAAAGGCACATACGGCAAAAAAGAGGACCACGGCGAAGAGGGTGCGGCGGGTGCGGGGAGTCATGGGCGGGAAGAACCTCCGGAGTGCGTGTGGCAGGAGCACGAGTAGCTTTTTGAGAGCCAATCTCAAGGGTAAAGTATAGCAGTGCTGCGTTATTTGACGCTGGACAGAGTCTTTGGTCAGCGGGGATAGGGCATGGAACAGGGAACAGAAAACGGGGAAAAGGCGCAAAGTGGTGCGCTATAGGTTATCGGTTTTTGCAAAATGGCGCGCTATAGCGCACCGAAAAATGAGAAATGGTCGCAAGTTCGTCAGTGGTCAGCGATCAGGGAATAGAAAAGAGGGAATAGGGAATAGGGAAACCCCGAGATGTTCCACGTGGAACATCTTCATTTTGCTGAATTTATGCCTGGGTTTACTACTTAATTATCAGCAAGGATTTGGAAATAAAACAGTGAAAAAGTGAACAAGTGAAAAAGTGAAAAAGTGAACAAGTGAACAAGTGAACAAGTGAAAAAGTGAAAAAGTGAACAAGTGAACAAGTGAAAAAGTGAAGCAGGGAATAGGGACCTGGGACTGGAGAATAGAGATCAGAAATCCAGGAGTAGACTTATCTGCAAGATGAAAAGCGGCAAATCTGTCCTGATTGTATTGATTATCAGTGTGGCTACCTGCGCCGGAGCTTATGCTCAAACGGAACACGGCGACAAGGTCCGCGCGACGGCCAGCGATTCCTCCTCCGTCCATACGGCGGCCAGCGATTACTCTGCCGAACCGATCGTCATCGAGCAGCTTGACCACGTCTACACCATGGCCGCCGACGGCACCGGTGTCCGCCAATATACAGTTGCCACTCGCATTCATTCCGACGCCGTTGTCCGACAGCTTGGCGTTCTGAGCCTGCCCTACGCCAGTAGCTCCGAGCACGTCGAACTGATCTATGTACGCGTCCGCCGGCCCGATGGCTCCGTGACCGAAACCCCGGTGACAGAAGCCATTGAGATGCCCAGCGCGGTTACAACTATGGCTCCCTTCTACAGCGACCTCAAGGAGCTGCAGATTCCGGTGCGCAATCTCCGCGTGGGAGATCGTCTGGAATGGCAGGCAAAGTTCGTTTGCACCAAGCCGGACGCACCAGGCCAGTTCTGGGGAGAGGAGTCGTTCATCACGGACGTCGTTGTTCTTTCGCAGACGATTGAACTTCATGTTCCTAAAGACATTTACGTCAATGTCTGGAGCCCGACAAGCAAGCCCATCGAATCCACCACATCAACGGAACACATCTACCGCTGGGAATCCTCTCAATTGAAGCCCACCGTCGGCCCGGAGGCAGAAGCGGAAAAGGACCGCAAGAAGAAGCAGCTCTGGACGGCCGAACAAGAACTCGAAGAAAAGGAAGGCAAACTTCCCTCGGTCGCCTGGACAACCTTCAAGAGCTGGGAGGCCGTAGGCAACTGGTATCGCGCACTTCTGAGCGACCGCATTCTCCCAATCGACCCCGAGGTGCAGGCCAAAGTCGCGGAAATTACGGCAGGCAAGAGTACACAGCAAGCAAAGGTTCGCGCCGTCTATGCTTATGTCTCAACCCAAATCCGATATATCGGCGTAGCCTTCGGCATTGGCCGGTATCAGCCCCATCATGCCGTCGAAGTCCTCCAAAACCAGTACGGTGACTGCAAGGACAAGCACACTCTTCTGGCCGCCATGCTCAACGTTCTTGGCCTCCACCCCGACGCGGTTCTCATTGGCGCCGGCGTCCGCTTCAACGAAGCCGTCCCTTCGCCTCAATCTTTCAACCATCTCATCACCAAGGTCAATGTCGAAGGCCAGACGATCTGGCTTGACTCGACGATGGAAGTTGCCCCTTATCGCGTCCTCAGTTATCCGATCCGCGACAAAAGCGCTCTGGTCATCCCCGACTCCGGCATAGCTACGATTGAACGTTCCCCCGCTAATCTTCCCTTTCCTGCCATCCAGACAATGGACGCGGTGGGCACGCTGGACAGTGCCGGGATTTCCAACTCGCGTATTGTCATCACCTTTCGCGACGACCTCGAACTCCCCGCCCGCTTTGCCTTTCATCAAGTCTCTCCCAGCCAATATGACGAAGTCGTACAGAAGTTCTCCTATGGCATTGGCTACGGCGGCACGACCAGTCATGCCGAAGTTTCCCGCCCCGAAGACACTATCGACCCGTTCAAGATCAGCTACGACTACAAGCGGGAAAAGGCCGGCGACTGGGACAATCGCAGAATCGTGCCGCAGCTTGCGCCCGTCAACCTTCCCCGCCTTTATGAAAGCGATCCACCCGTCCACTCCATCTCTCTTGGTATTCCCCGCACCGAAGTCTCAACCTCGGCCATGAAGCTCCCTGATGGCTGGTTTGCCACGACGCCTGATGACGTGCACGTTAAATCTCCATGGGCGACTTACGACGTAAGTTATCGCTTTGAAAAAGGCACGGTCTACGCCGAACGGAAGATAGAGATTCTCCGGGAAAAAGTTGCCGTTACTGACTGGAAGGCCTACAAGAAATTCACCGATGATGCTGATCTGGGCAATGAAAAATTTATCGAGCTAAGGACATCAGCACCCACATACACACCCATGGCACCGGCGGGCAAAGACAGTTCCACCACCGCAATAGTCATCAAGCACGCAAACGACCCCAAAGCCGCCCAACTCATCGCAGCCGGCCGCCTCTCCATCCAGCACCATGAATTCGAAGCAGCCCAGTCTCAACTCGACGAAGCGCGTTCCATCAACCCCGAACAAATGTACCTGTGGGCCAATTATGGCTATCTCGAATTTCAGCGTGGCAATATGTCTGCCGCGATTCCCGACTATCGGAAAGAGCTGGAACTCTACCCCAGCAATTATGGAACATATACTTCGCTTGCACAGGCTCAGAACATTCTCGGTAAGGAGAAAGAATCCCAGGAAACACTGCGGAAGTGGGCAGTAGCGCAGCCCGACATCCCCGCGCCGGTCATAGCCCTGGTTTCCCTGCTGCTCGATGAAGGCCACCCAAAAGAAGCTGTGTCTGCCGCGGAAGCCGGCATCGCCCGTCTCCCTGAGAAGCGCAAAGGCGACCAAGGTCTGCAACTGCTGACTGGCAGAGCGCAGCTTGCCGCAGGAATGAAACAGGAAGGTGAAGGCACACTGCTTGCTCTGCTGAGTACCACCACCGACCCCGGCATGATGAATGATGTAGCGTATGAGCTGGGAAATGCCGGCCTGGATTTGACCTTAGATGAAACTACTGTCAAAGAAGCGCTCGACAAGTTCACAGAGGAAAGCAGGACGTGGACCCTCCTGGATAATCCTCAGAACACCTTAGGGAAGAGCCGCTACATCTTCGCCACCTGGGACACTGTAGGCTGGATCCTCTACCGCGAAGGCAAGCTCGCCGAGGCCGAAAGCTATATCCATGCTGCGTGGGTCAACCGGCCGGACGCCGAGGTGGGCGAGCATCTGGCAAAGATTGCAGAAGCCAATGGGAATAAGGAGGAGGCCCTGCGCCTGTGGGAACTCGCACTGGCTACCTATCCTAAATACCTGCTGCCTGGTGTCCGGATAACTCCCGGCGCCAAGCAAAAAGAGCTGATGGAACATGTCGAGACCTTGCGCAAGGCCGGCACAAAAGAGCCAGCCGGCGACGCGGATGAGGCCCTGCTGCAACTCAGAACCGTCTCTCTGGGTGACTCAGGCGGAGTTACCGGCAGCGCCGAATACCGCCTGCTGTTGGGTAATGGAGGAGTCGTGGACGTCGACAGGATAGGCGATAAAGACGTGCCCGGAGCCAGTGAACGAATCAAAGGCGCGAAAATTGCGGCGATGTGGCCAAAGGGATCAGAAGCGCAACTGATCCGCAACGCGATGCTCAACTGCCATGACGGCAAATGTGAGCTGGTTTTCGAACCATGAGCGGGAGGTCGGGGCCTGAAGGCCCGCGCATAATCACATTGTTTCCGGGGGTTGAAACCCCCGGCTCCCTCCGTAATCTGAGATTCTCGGAAAACGGACCGCAGGGGCTAAAGCCCGCGTTTTTTTGCTGCATATACGGCACGACTGAAGTCGTGCCCTGACGCTTCTTGCTCCAATCTTTGCATTTTTCCGCAAGCTGTGAAACTCCCGGTTCCCTCCGGA
>JBEKFS010000143.1:0-8383 GCA_050013195.1 Occallatibacter sp. | reverse complement strand
AGCAGTTCGTAGTCCTCGCCACCGTGAAGGGCCTGCTCCAGGGTTGCTGCCGGGTTGATGGGCAAGGCGGCCGCATTGATCTCGGCGGCCACGCCGGATTCCTCGCAGAGATGCGCCAGATCAGTGGAGATGCCGTCGCTCAGGTCGATGGCGGCGGAGGCCAGGCCGCGACGTTGCAGCCAAAGGCCCTGGGCGATGCGTGGCTGCGGGCAGAGGTGTGGGGCGAGCCTTGTGGCCAGCTTTTTGGGGATGCGAGGCGGATTAGGCCGTGCGGGCAATGCGAACTCGGTCAGGCAGGCAAGGCCGGCAGCGGCTCCGCCAAGGGCGCCGGTAACGTAGAGCAGGTCTCCCGGCTTAGCGCCGGAACGGAGCAGCGCCCGACCACGGGGAACGGCGCCAATCAGGACAATGTCGGCCACGGCAATAGGGGATTCGGCCAGGTCTCCGCCGGCCAGAGGGGTGTTGTGAGCCTCGGCCAGGGCCAGAAAACCGTCGAGAAAACGCTGCACCCAGGTACGGGATGCGGCGCGGCCGCGACCGGCGGCAGGCCCAGTGAGAGAACGAGGTAAACCCAAGGAAAGAAAGGCAGCTACTGGCCGCGCGCCCATGGCTGCCAGGTCGCTCAACCCGCGCGCCAAAGCGCGATGCCCAACGGCCTCAGGCTGATGCCAGTTGAGGTGGAAGTGGCTCCCGTCGATCGACAAATCCGTCGTTACGGCCAATTCCTCGCCCTTGCGCGGAGCCAGCAGGGCGCAATCGTCACCGATGCCCAGGCACAGGCCGCCTTTCTGGCCGATTCTGTCGGCACGCTCAGCTCGTTGGCGAATCTCCGCGAGCAGGGCGAGTTCGCCTCGTCCATGGCTAGTTTCGGAATGGGGCTGATTCATCCGCACCTTATGAGAATAGGTTAAATCGTCTGGATTCTGACGTGTGGGCCTCGCGCAGGGGCCGTCTTTTGCCGATATTGCATCAAGAAAGTCACTATTTCCTGCATCTGAGGTGATGCGATTCGCATCATAACATTGACCGTGAATAGTACGGTTTGTTAAGCTAGAGGGGCATTCCAGCAATTTCGTCAGATTGGTGTGTGTGATGATTTTGGAGCCGACAGGTTCCTTTGCAGTGGGCTTTTTTTGAATACATGACGAAGTTACGGCCCCGTCAAAAGCAGGGATGAAGGGCTAAAATGCTGCGTAAACGCTATTACATACTTTTTGTCGCCCGAGATGATGACGGCCGGATTCGCAAGATCCCCCTGCCCCTTCGCTATGCTTATGGATTTGTGGCCGCGGCGCTGGTGGGAGCGTTCACCATCGTGGGACTGGCCGGGTCCTACACCCGCATGCTGCTGAAGACCGAGAGTTACAATCAGATATTTCAGGATCGTGAGGCGCTGCGCAAGGACTACAAGCAGATGGCGCAGATTGCGCATGACCGCAATGTGCAGGTAGCCTCGCTGGGCGCTCTGGCTAATGAAGTAACCGCGCTCTACGGACTGCGGCAGAGCAAGCTGGCTGCGACCAAGCCGGAGGCTGCCTCCGCCGCCGCGGCCGAGCCCACGCCCGCCAGCCTGGGCTTGACAGACGATGTAGACACGCAGCAGGTGAAGCTCACCATCGACCAGTTTTATGTGCTGCGGGCGCAGGCCATGAGTGGCCGGATCTCACGCGCCCTGGAGGGTGGCCTCTCGCCAAGCTATACCGGAGACTGGACGGAACTGGCCGATGCGCCTTCGCTCTGGCCGCTGGAGGGCCGCGTGGCATCGAGCTTCGGTGAGCGGCAGGACCCGATTAACGGCGAAGGCGCCTTTCACGCCGGCATCGATATTGACGCTCCTACCGGTACGCCGATACGCGCCGCAGCCGATGGCGACGTGACTGAGGCCTCAATGAATGCCGGCTACGGCCGCGAGATCATGCTCGACCATGGCCACGATGTAGTCACTCTTTACGGACATCTTTCCGCCATAGCGGTTGTAATCGGTCAGCATGTGATTCGCGGACAAGTAATCGGCTATGTGGGCCAGTCTGGCCGCGCCACCGGCCCGCACCTGCACTATGAGGTCCGCGTGCACAAGGTTGCGGTCAATCCACACAAGTATCTGCGCACTACGTACGAGCAGACCACCTTCAGCGACCCCAGCTAAACCGCTCCACCAGCAATGTAATGATTACTGAGCAGAGATAATCTGCCTCTGTCTTCATCGCTGACTGGCTAGCTGCGCGTCACTTCGCTCCTCTATAAATCACATGCCAGATGGAGCGGGAGCCGTCGTCGGAGACAAACAGCGAGCCGTCTTTAGCTTCGGCGACACCTACAGGGCGACCCCATACTGTTCCGTCGGGAAGAACGAAACCGGTGAGGAAATCTTCGTACTCGCCGGTGGCGTGACCGTTCTTCATGGGCAGGCGGATGACCTCGTAGCCTCCTCGTTGTGCGCGATTCCATGAGCCGTGCTCAGCGGCGAATCCGTCGCCCTTGTACTCAGCGGGGAACTGCGACCCCGTGTAGAAAATCATTTCGAGCGAAGCAAAGTGTGGATTGACCAGGATGTCGGGAGTGATGACTTTGGACTGTAGCTCAGGGTGCTTGCCTGGGTGGCGCGGGTCCTGAATACCGCCGCCGGGACCGCCGTATAAAAACCAGGGCCAGCCGTAGAAGCCATCCTCCTGGACGTGGGTGATGTAGTCGGGCGGGTAGTTGTTGCCCAGGCCGTCGCGCTCATTCGTCGAGCACCAGAGCTCGCCGGTCGTGGGGCTGATGGCCTCGCCAACGCAGTTGCGCAGGCCCGATGCGTAGATCTTGATGAACTTGCCTTCAGGGGTAAACTCGAGCACATCGGCGCGGTGGAACTCCTCTGGATGCGTGTCAGCGTCATCCACATTGGAATGGGAACCGACCGAGGCGAAGAGCTTTGTGCCGTCTTTGGAGAAGACCAGGTCGCGCGTCCAGTGGCCGCCGCCGCGCAGGCGTCCGCCGCCGGGCAGATCGGCCAGGTGCTGAGCGGGGCCAGTCGCCGTCAGGTCACCGTTTTTATAAGGAAAGCGGACGATGCCGTCGGTGTTACCGATATAGACCCAGGCGGGGTGCGCTCCGGCGGGGTAAAAGGCGATGCCGAAGGGCTGGTGAAGACCGTCGGCGAAGACCGAAACCTGCGCAGCCTTGCCGTCCGGGCTCACGCCGCGGAAGACCTTGATCTTGCCCGTTTCGCTCTCGGCCAGGAAGAGATCGCCATTGGGTGCGGTGCGGATCAGCCGGGGGTTGTCCAGGCCAGCCGCGTACAGCTCCACCTTGAAGCCTTTGGGCGCATTGGGCAGCATACCGGCGGGCCGGGGAACGATTTTCGGTCCATTGTCCACGGACTCTTGCGGAGCGGGAGCAGGCAGGTCGGCCACAGTGAGATGGCGGCGGATGCCTGGGGACTCGTGAGCCGCGTCCGTGAAAGCAGCCTGGCCAGTCAGAACGGGCGTCTGGCGCTGCGCGCTTGCCGGCCTGCCGCCAATGTGCAGGAGAAGAAAGGCCAGAAAGACTAAAGCGCAATGAAGAGCAGCGGCCCTCGATGAATGAACGGGACGAATCATAGAACCTCCGCGGGAAATGCGGTCTTGTCTTGAGCACAGTGGATGGAGCGGATGGATGTGCAGCCCGCCCAGAACTGGCCGCCCAGAACTGGACATCCGGAATCGTTGTTGCTACTTGGATGTATCAGGGCCGGAAAAGGAATCAGCCGGGTTCTACAGACTCCCGGCAGGGCCGCTGAACAGGGAGGGCGAGAGCGTGGCTGTGATCACCACACGGTCGCGCTTCTGCGTAATCTCGGCGGTCTTCAGCAGCTCTTTCAGGCTGATGTTGGCGGTGTTGTCGGCCAGGGGAGCGGTAATGCCACGTGACAAAATCAACAAAACATTGAGCGCTTCGGCCTGGCTGGCGGCTATGTCGATGCTGGGAGCGATCTCCACCACTTTGACATTCAGCGTGCTGCCCAGCGACAAGGCCGGCGTAACGCTGGCGATGATGGTGGAGTCGGGCTCCAGCGGCAATGAGAAGCCGAAGATCTTTATCGCCCCGCCGCGATCGTCCGAAAAGGGCAGGGCGATCTGGCCCACTCCCCAGATCGGCGAGAGCAGCGGGACTTCATGGTAGTACTGGCGGAGCATCGTCGAATTAGCAAAGGGCAAGGCTGCGGTCGCGTGCCGGTCGAGCATGGAGTGAATCATCTCCGGCGTCGGATAGTTGGAGACGGCCACCATGTCGTAGCCGATCTGCGCCACGCGCACTGTGCGGCCTTCAGAGGGAATGCTGTAGACGGTGTGGCCGGCGTAGGAGTCGCGACTCACGGCGTGGGCATCGAGCCAGGCGTTGAGCTTTTTGCCGGTAATCTTGCCCACCAGCACCATGGAATACGCTACCGGGCCATTGGGTCCGTTGGGATCTGTCATGCGATGCAGCGCGATGGCCGCCTCGTCCAGGTCGCGTTCCGGATCGATGCCGATGGCATCAATGAACTGCTGATACTCCTGCACGCGCACGGGCGGTTTGGGGTTCTTTGGCAGGAAGGCACGCACAGGTTTGAGGTTGAAGTAAAGAATGCCGTCGGCCTCCGGCAGCAGGCGCGCGGCCTCAGGCGGGGCTTTGGAGCGAAGGAAGATGGCCACGGCCAGAAACAGCAGGACCGCGGCCACTATCCAGAGCGTTCTGCGCGTGCGTCGGTTCATGAAAGGCCGTCAGAAATACACTATCACTCCAGGCGATGAACTCTGGCCAGAATTTGCATGTCCAAAAAGCCGCAGGGCCGTCTCCGTTTCCGGGATCGGCCCTGCTTGTTCGTCTGCCAAAGGCGATCGTATTTGGCCAAAACTTCCTGGAGTTACTCGCTTACACTCAGGCAATAGATCTTCCAATTGCTGCCCTCGGAGGCGTCGCGCGGTTTGGGCGACAGCATTCCATACTCGCCTCTTCCGAGGGTGGCGCTCAGAGTGATCTGGTAGACGCGAGGCGCAATCTTCTCCGACGAAAATACGACGGAGTCCTTGTCCAATTTATCGCTGTCCTTGGATGCCATGCTGGAGGAGATGCTGAACTCGCGCGCGCTCGACTTACCCTGAAGCCGGAGCAGCCGATACTCCGAAATGGAATGGCCTTCCGGCACGTAGACGGCGAGCGTGAGAGGAAGCGCTGCGCTTGTGTGGGCCTTGGCGCCTGCGATATGGCCCGTGGTGGATCCGAATTTATCATCCCTGACGGCAATCAACGGGGACTTTGTAACAACAATTTCCGGCAGGATCGGCTTCCACATGCCACCATTGTCCTGGTAGTAGACGCCGGCAATGTCGATCCCATCAGGAAGCGCGGGCACGTCTGCCACTGGCGGAGCGGGTGGGACGGGAGCCACAGGTGGAACCGGTGGAGCGGGAGCCACGGGTGGAGCAGGCGGAGCGGGAGCCACGGGTGGAGCAGGCGGCGGTGCAGGGGCAACCGGTGCAGGCGGTGGTGCAGTCGCAGCCTTAGTCACAATCGCCGAGACCACTTTATCGCTGGCGCCTCCGGTCTTCAGAGCGATCAGCCCATCTGTTGAGGTGTCATAGTTTCCCGGCTGCGCGTTGATGGTGGTGACGATCAGATCGTCTGACAGGCCTGCCTTGACCAGCTTGATGATGGCGTCATTATTGAGCGCCTGCTGGGCAAAGGCCAAAGGGCAGATTATCAGAAATACGGCCGCAAGAATGTTTTTGCGCACGAGACCCTCCTTGTGGATCAAAAAATTCAGAACAGCTAAACAACGGCAATAGAA
Source organism: Occallatibacter sp. (assembly GCA_050013195.1). GTDB lineage: Bacteria > Acidobacteriota > Terriglobia > Terriglobales > Acidobacteriaceae > Telmatobacter. The sequence goes on along the minus strand of JBEKFS010000143.1, from coordinate 2,592 downwards.
TCATCAACCTATAACCCTGCTTTCCGCAAGAAGTTTCTCTTCAGCGCCAGGCAGGGGGCGCATCAATGGCTCACCGGCCAACAACCAGCACAATAAAGCTGCCGGGAATGAGGGCGGGACGAGGGTGTGGATTATCTGCTGTAGGCGCGGGACGCGGGCCAAACTCAGCGCTAACCAGATAGATGCGGTCGGCGGCCGAATCATACGCCATTGTCCGCGCGCCGCGCTGGGTGGGCAGGCTCTCGATGGTGGGATAGCCAGCGGCACTGGCATCAATCACCGAGAGAACTCCCTCACCGCAGGAGGCAAAGGCCAGCTTGTGCTTGGCGTCCCATCCGGCGGCGTCTGGGCCGTTGCCGATCTCGGCAGTGGCAAGAACTTTGCCGGTTTTGGAGTCAATCACTCCCATCTTCTTGCCATCGCATACCGGGAAGAGACGGCTGCCAGCAACATCGAATGCCAGGCCGCTGGGGCCATCACATCCGGCTAGTGGCCACTCGGCGGTGAGCTTGTTGGTTTTGGCGTCGAGGCGAACGATCTCACTTTTGTCTTCGATGTTGTCGAAGACCAATCCCGTGCCATCGACGGCGGCGAACTCCGGCTTGCCGGGCAGCGGGATCGTAGCAACAACCTTTTGCGTGGCGGCGTCGATTACGGTGGCATCCTTGCTGAACCCGTTAAAGGCCCAGACGGTCTGCGTGGCCGGCTCAAAGACAATGGCATCGGGGTTGGTTCCGGCGGGGATGGTAGCCACTGTGGCCAGCGTGGCGCGGTCGAAGACTACCACCGCGTTGCCGCCGCCGTCGGAGATGTAACCGAACTTGCCTGCAGTGTCGAGCGCTATGCCGTGCGTCCCGTGGAGGCCCATGATGCTGCCCGAGAGCTTTCCCGTCTGCGTGTCGACAACATCGACGCGCGCGCCACGTGTGATGTAAAGCCGATGAGCCGGTGGATCGGCAAGCAGGTAATCCCATCCGCCACCGCCGCCAACCTTCCAGCGGTCAATAACTTTGTAGGGCTGTTGCGCGGCAACGGGGTGAACAGCAGCTAGAAAGCCGCAAAGCAAAGCCGCAGCCGCGAAAGATCGGGTAACAAGACGACGAGTATGCATGTTCAGCATGAAAAATCTCCTGATACAGCAGAGAAAGAATACCATCCCGCGGTTACGCGGGATAAGCTAGGCCGGACAACTCAGCCCCGATCAATTACCCTCATAACTATAGGCAGCAAATGGCCCAGGGATTCAATTTGCGCATCATTCTCTCGAATATCGGCACTCTAGGCGACAGCAATCCGCTGATCGCCATTGCGCTGGAGTTGAAGCGGCGCGGGCACGTGCCGGTGATGGTGCTTCCGCAGGTGTATGAATCAAGGATTCGGCCTCTGGGGCTCGAATTCCATCCCATCCGGCCGGACATCGACCCCACCAACACCATCCTGGCGGAGATGGTCTACGACATAAAGAACGGCACCGAGCATGGGCTGAGGGATTTTCTCTTTCCTGTCCTGCGCCAGACGTACAACGATTTAACAGATGCGGCCACCAAGCCCGAGCGCGCCGACCTGCTGCTGCTGGGCGAGCTGAACTACGCCGGGCCGCTGGTGGCCGAGGTGACGGGAATTCCATGGGCAAGCTACGTGCTGGCGCCGCTCTCGTTCTTCTCCGCCTTCGATCCGCCGGTGCTGCCTCCTTATCCGCGGTTGGCGCGGGCCGACAAAGCGGTGCCAGGCTTCGGCAGGGTCATCAAGCGTGTGGCGCGGTTTGTAAGCCGCAAGTGGGCCGAGCCAATTTACGAACTGCGCCGTGAGCTGGGATTGCCCAAGGGTTCGAATCCGCTCTTCGACGCCAAACACTCGCCTAATCTGGTGCTGGCCCTGTTCTCTCGCGTTTTAGGGGTGGAACAAAAGGACTGGCCTAAAAACACGCTGATTACCGGCTTCTGTTACTTTGACGCCGACTTCGGCGTTCAGGAACTGCCTCCTCACCTGGAAAAATTTCTCAACGAGGGATCGCCTCCGGTGGTCTTCACGCTGGGCTCGGCGGCAGTGCTGGCTGCTGGAGATTTCTACGAGGTTTCGGCCAAAGCTGCCATCCGGCTGGGAATTCGCGCGGTGCTTCTCATCGGCACCGATCCGCGCAACCAGTTGAAGACCGCGCTGCCGGAGTCCATCTGTGTGGCTGAGTACGCGCCCTACTCCAAGCTCTTCAGCCGCGCGGCGATGGTGGTGCACCAGGGCGGCGTGGGGACGACGGCGCAATGTTTGCGCGCGGGCAAGCCGATGTTCATCATGCCCTACTCGCACGACCAGCCGGACAATGCTCGGCGGATGCAGCGGCTGAAGGTGGCGCGGGTCATTCAGCGCGGCAAATATACGCCCCAGCGCGTGGCGCGAAAATTGAAGGCGATGCTGGCCGATTCCCGGCTGGCACAGCGAGCCGAGAGCGTGGGGAAGAGACTATCCGGCGAGGACGGCGTGCGCGCCGCCTGCGATGCGCTGGAGGAGCTTTATAGAAAGTCCCGATGATTTCCAAACTGTCGCTCTTGCGGGCGATTAGCGAGCGTCTGTCCGCACCGCAGGTACCCAGCGCAG
>JBEKFS010000142.1:0-8429 GCA_050013195.1 Occallatibacter sp. | reverse complement strand
GGGACGTATTGATTGAACTCCCTGCCGTGAAAGCTGTAATGGGAGTATTCGCGCGTGAAGCGGTGATCCCCGTGCACGTACGTCCGCTGAGTATAGTTGTGGCCGTGGTAGCTGACCGGGTGCTCCAAATAACCTCGGCCCTTTCCGGTCGAAACCAGTTTGCCGCCGGGACGCTCGCTGACGATGGTTCTTTGCCCGCGCGGGCCGCGCGCGACATCGATGTGGGACGTATGCAAGGAGGCCAGATGGCCATCGCCGCGGAAGGTGGCGGCTTGCCCGTGTCCGCTGTATGAGGCCAGTGTTCCGTTGGGACGCAGATTGAAGTTGCGGCCGTTGGAGGCGGTCACGGTCAGGCTCTTATCCGGGTGAACGGCCACTTGCCCGGGCGGTATCGGCCGATGGTTAACACCGTTCAAGCCGCCGCGAGCAGTGTTCACCTGGTGCAGGACGGATTGCGATCCGGCTGGCGAGAGCGTGGAGGGGCCAGCTCCGGGCCTGGCGGAAGACGAAGAAGCTGGAACGCTGTAAACGGCATGTGTGCCGGTGCCGGCCCCAGTTCCCGGCGAATTGTTCCGTGGCGTCAGGGTGTTGCCGCCCGCAGCGGACGGGTTCCCCGGTGTGTAGGTACTGACGTGTGTAGCGGGTGCAGCTGCTGGCGTGTAGGTGGTGGCGTGTGAAGCAGACGCCGTAGACGGTGTAGAACTGGAGCCGCCGGATGAAGCATGGGGAGTGTAGGTGGTAACCCCGTTATTGTGCGTCACGCCTCCTCCGCTAACGGAGGTGCTGCCGGAAATATGGGATGTACTGGAAGCGCCCGGGGTGTAAGTGTGCGGGGTGTAGGTGGTAGCGCCCGGAGAGGAGTGCGGACCGGGTGTGTTCCCGCCCGACGGCGCACCCGGTGTATAGCTGTGCACCGGAGCTGATGGAGACGGATGGTAAGCCGGAGCTGATGGAGCCGGATGGTAAGCCGGCGCCGATGGAGCCGGGTGGTAGGCCGGGGCTGGCGGGTGATAGGCCGGAGCCGGCGGGTGATAGGCCGGAGCCGGCGGGTGATAGGCCGGGGCCGGCGGATGATAGGCCGGGGCTGGCGGGTGATAGGTCGGAGCTGGCGGGTGATAGGTCGGCTTGTATTGTGCCGATGCCAATACAGAAATCGACAACAAAACTAAAACCCAAAGCAACGTATTGCACACACGCATAGAACTCTTCATTTCCCCCTCCGGACAGCTATTTTGAAGTGTTCATGTCAACGAAATCCACCATTCGAACACGGGCGGAAATCGAAAATCGTTGTGAATCGAAGATAAACCACGCCAGCAACAAATGTCCGGCGTAAGTCCCACTACTTGAGAGGGTCGGCCGGCAGCGTCCAGCCTTCCTTCTCACCCTTATTCTGCTCCTTGAGCCAGTCAATCAGCGGCTGGAAGTATTCGACGATGGCTGAGGCATCTGCCTTGTCGGTTCCGGTCATAGCTTTTAGAGCCTCGGGCCAGGGTTTGGATGCGCCCATTTCCAGCATGGCGTTAAGTTTAGCGCCGGCTTCCTTTGAGCCGTAAACTGAGCAGCGATTCAGAGGCCCCTTGTAACCAGCGGCCTGACACATAGCACGATAGAACTGGAACTGGTAGACGCGGGCCAGGAAGTAGCGCATATAAGGCACGTTGCCAGGAATGTGGTACTTGGCGCCAGGATCAAAGTCGGCCTCGCTGCGAGCTACCGGCGGGGCAATGCCCTGGTATTTTTCGCGCAGAGCCCACCAGGCGCTGTTGTAGTGCTCCGGTGTCACCTGACCGGAGTAAACCTGCCAGCGCCACTTGTCGATGAGCAGGCCGAAGGGCAGGAATGCGATCTTGTCAAGAGCCGTGTGCAGCAGCAGCGGAATATCAGCGCTGGGCGGAGGAACCTGGTCGATGAGGCCCAGCTTCTTGAGATAATCCGGAGTCACGTTCAACGCAATAGCGTCGCCGATGGCCTCGTGGAAGCCGTCGTTGGCGCCATTCTGGAAGAAGAAAGGCTGATGGCGATAGGCCATCTGGTAATAGTTATGTCCCAGCTCGTGATGCACGGTGACAAAGTCGTCGGCGGTAGGCTGGAAGCAGGCCTTGATGCGCACGTCGCGTTGGTTGTCTATATCCCATGCGCTGGGATGGCATACCACCTCGCGGTCACGCGGATGAGAGAGCATGGAGCGTTGCCAGAAGGTGTCGGGCAGCGCATCGAAGCCCAGTGACTTGTAAAAGCCCTCTCCGAATTGGACCAACTGCCTGGGGTCTGTGTTGCGCGCCTTGAGGATGGCGCCCAGATCGTAGGGCATGGGGCCGGAGGGTGGCGCTACCTCGTCGTAGATGTTGCCCCACTCCTGCGCCCACATATTTCCAAGTAACTGCCCGGGAATCATGCCGTCGGGGCGTCGCGCGGCATCGCCGTACTTTTCGATGAGTTTGTGGCGGACGTAGGTGTGCAGCTCACGATAGAGCGGTTCCACTTGTTTCCAGAGGCGCTCGATGTCGGCAGAAAACTCCTCGGGGGTCATGTCGTACTGCGAGCGCCACAGGGAACCGGTGTCGGCAAAGCCCAGCTCGCGTGCGCCTTGATTGCTCAACTCAGCCAAACGCGCATAGTCGCTGCGCATGGGCTTGCCGACGGCGTGCCAGCCTGCCCACAGCGCTGCCAACTCCTTTGGATCGTGGCTTTGGGTCATCTTGATGTTGATGTCGTCGATGCCCAGGCAGTGATCGGGGTTGGCGTCAGGACAGTACTTTCCGCGGCCATAGGCGGCGTCGAGTTCGGCGGCCTTCTGAGTAGTTTCAGCGCGCAGCGCGGGATCGGAGGGCGCGGGCAAGCCAATGCCCAGTTTGAGCAACAGCAGCTTGCGCGCCGCATCGGGCGGCAACTGGAGCCCGTCGAATTTGCGCGACTCGTAGATCAGCGCTGTTTGGCGCGCAATCGCCCGGTCGTTGGCCTCGGCCACCAGGGCGATGGTGTCGTCGGTGATGTAGGTCTCCTCAACCCACGAGGCGCGGGCGGCAGTGACGCTTATCGCGGCCAGCTCCTTTTCCGCGTTGTCGATGAAGGTGAGAGCCTCGTCGACCGTAGGCTTGGCGGCAGGCTGGGTTGCAGCGGCGTTTTGCGCCGGGGTGGAGACGGTTAAGAGCAGGCCGGCGAGCGCCAGCAGGGTGGGAAGGATGGTACGGAGTGTGAATTTCATGGCACAGAAACTATAGAACATTTTGCTGAGGTTCTGTAAGGGAGGCTACCCACCCTGGCCGCAAGATAAAACGCGTCGAGGGTGGGATACCCAGTTGGTAAGCCTGATCTAGTTGACGTTCTTGCCTGTGCCAAAGAGTCTTTGCATCAGGCTGCGGCGCTCGGCGGGGTGGTCGCAGGTCTCGGTGGGCGCGGTGCCGGCAAGGAAGGCGGCACTGAAGCTTTCCGGGCATGTGGCGTCGCTGAGCAGGAGGCTGACCTTGTCGATGGACACAATGTCGACGCCCTCGGGCGGGACGAATTCGTTGGTGTCAGAGTACTGCGGCAACTGGACGGCATTCTTCATGAACTCGGCCCAGATGGGCGCGGCAGCTTGTGCGCCCTGGAGTTTTATATCGGTGTAGTCGTCGTTGCCCACCCAGACGATGCACAGCAGGTTGGAGGTGAAGCCGGCAAACCATGCGTCATGGTCGGTGCCGGTTTTGCCAGCGGCGGGAGCGAGAAAGCCCATGTTGCGTACCTCTGCGCCTGTTCCGGTGCCGGTCACATCGCTGTGCAGCACGTTCTCCATCATGCTGACGGTGAGATAGGCTACGCGGGGGTCGAGAAGCTGCTTTGAGTCGGGCGAGTAGTCGGTGATGACGTCGCCGGTGGAGGTGCGCACGCTGGCCAGCATCCAGGATTCCAGGTGCATGCCTCCGTTGGCGAAGGTGGTGTAAGCGCCGGCCATCTCCAGAGGCGTGGCGTCGTAGGCTCCGATGGCCATGGCGGGAGTTCCGCGCGCGCTTTTGATGCCGGCGTCGCGAGCCAGCTGTGCCACGCGATCAAAGCCCACCATGGAGGCGAGGCTGATGGTGGCGTTGTTCAGCGAGCGCATCAGAGCCAAGCGCGCTATCACCGGGCCAAAATATTCGTCTTCAAAGTTTTTAGGGGTGTACTCGTATTCCGTGCCCGCTCCATAGGTGGTTTGCTGGTCCTGCAAAATGGTGAGCGGCGAGAAGAGCTTGGTTTGACCGGGCAGAATGGTTCCCTCGGCGGCCGTGGCAAAAGCCGAAGCATAGACGAAGGGCTTGAAGATGGAACCGGTGGGGCGCTTGGCCACGGCGTGATTCAGTTGCGAGTTGCCATAGCTTCGTCCGCCGACGAGCGCCAGCACCTGGCCAGTGTGCGGATTGAGCGCCACGAGGGCCACCTGCGGATAGATGTAGCTAAGGCCGAGCTTCTTCTCTCTCGCGTGCAGCTTGTCCACCTTTTCGTCCACTACATGAATCATGGATTCGACTGCGGCCGTCGCTACGCGCTGCAGGTCAGGATCGAGCGAGGTGTAGATGCGGAGGCTTTCGCGATTGAAGTCGCGGTCGCCCAGTTTCTGCACCAGTTGATCGTGCACCAGGTCGACGAAGTAGGGCGCCTCGCTGGCGTCCACGCTGCCGGGAACCAGGTGCAACGGTTCCGCCTTGGCTTGCTCTGCCTGGCTTTTGGTGATGGCGCCGGTTTCAACCATGGAATCGAGAACGAGATTGCGGCGCTCGATGGCGCGATCCGCATGACGAAATGGATTCAGCCGGCTGGGGCTCTGGATGATGCCGGCCAATAGGGCATCCTCTGCCAGGTCGAGCTGCTGCACCTCTTTGCCGAAGAAGGCCTGCGAGGCCTCGCCGAAGCCATCGATGGAGAAGCTGCCGCGCTGACCGAGGGGGATCTGGTTGGCGTACATCTCGAAGATCTGCTGCTTGCTGAAGCGATGTTCAAGCTGGAAGGTGATGACGATTTCAATCAGTTTGCGCTTAAAGCGCCGCTCGGGGGTCAAAAAGAAGCCGCGCGCCAACTGCATGGTCAGCGTGGAGCCGCCCTCGACATAGCGCCGCCCCGGTGTCAGATCGTTGCGAATTGCTCCGAGAATTCGGATGTAGTCCACGCCGCTGTGCTCAAAGAAACGGCGATCCTCGATGGCCAGCACCGCATTGATCAGATTCGGCGGAATCTCGCTGTAAGTGAGCAGGCGGCGCTTGGTGCGGTTGGCGTCGTCGCTGAGGCCGGTGATGAGCAACGGCTCGAGCTCATAGCTGGAAAGCGGCTGGCCGTGATCGTCGGTGATGGACTCCACAACCCCGTTGCTGACGCGGATCATAGCGCTGTCTGGCGCGTGGTAGGACTGCGGACCGGGGTGCACAGTGATAGTCTGCACGCCCTCTTTGTAGGTTCCCATCTCGGAGGACTGCGAGGCGCTATCGGCTGAGTAGCCGGCCGCGTGCAACTCGTTGGCGATCAGCCGCACGGTGAGCTTTTGCCCTGGGCGCACTTCGCGCGGCGCGGCATAGATCTTGGCGGTGTTGGCAAAGATCGGTTCCTTCAGGCGGTCGTCCACAACATGCTGATACTTAATGTAGAAATAGCTGAATACCAGAAAAAACAGCAACGTGCCCGCTGCAATGGTTCCCAGTGCGATGCGCAACAGCAGAGTTGCCCATGGATGATTACCCGTGGGCATTTGAAACTTGATCTTCAATGCCATTGCCGCTCCTTGAAAAAACAGCTGTCAGCTGACAGCTTACAGCTAACAGTTGAGTGCTGCCTTTACGCCACGACTGCGATCAGCAGCTCATCTTCTTCGACGCGCTGCTTCACCAGCGCGACAGCGTCCGGCAGCGCCACATCGACGCTGGTTGAAGTCGCACGAGTTACCAGTTCCACTTTGCCCTCGGCGGCTTTCTTGCCCACGTTGATGCGGAAGGGAATGCCCACCAGATCCGCATCTTTGAATTTGACGCCGGCGCGCTCATCTCTGTCATCAAGAAGCACGTCGAGGCCGGCGGCTTCGAGTTCGGCGGCAAGTTTTTCGCCGGTCTCACGCAGCAGCGCGTCCGTCATGTTTGTGACCGTGACTACAACCGTGAAGGGTGCAATCGAGGCCGGCAGCCAAAAACCGTTCTTGTCGTTGGACTGCTCTATGGCCGCTGTAAGAATACGCTCGATGCCGATGCCGTAGCTGCCCATGATGGGCGTGATTTCCTTGCCGTTCTCGTCGAGCACGCGCGCGCCCATGGACTCGGAGTATTTGTAGCCGAGCTTGAAGATGTGGCCGACTTCGACCGCCTTGCCGACGACCAGTTTGCCCGCGCAGGCGTTTTTCGGGCAGGCTTCGCCTTCGTTGACGCTGCGAATTTCGGCCAACAAAGTCCAGGAGAAATCGCGGCCCGGAACAACGTTGCGCATGTGATAGTCGAGCTTGTTGGCGCCGCAGACCATGTTCTTGCGGCCTTCAAGCGATTTGTCCACTACAACAGTCAGGCCGTCACCGAGCGGTTTTTCTTCCGGTTTAAGTCCGACAGGGCCGAGAAAACCAGCCGGGCCGTTGAAGTACTTCTCCAGTTCCTCGGCCTGCATGGTGCGCAACTCCGCCGCGCCAATGGCTCCGAGGAGTTTTGTTTCATTCACTTGGTGGTCTCCGCGCAAAAAGACGGCAACTCCGCGCCAGCTATCCGGTTTGGCGGAGGGAGCGCCCTGCTTCAGCGCCATGTAGGCTACGCATTTGATATCGGAGGCCGGAGAGATTTTGAAGAACGCTGCGACGTCCGCGATGGCTCCACAGCCCGGCGTGGAGACCAACTCAGGCTTGCCGTCGCCGGTTGGTTCCATCTCGACAACCGGCTCCAGGATGGAAGTGGCTTTCTCCAGGTTCGCCGCGTAGCCGCAGACCGGGCAGCTTGCAATCAAGTCCTCGCCGGCGTCGGTGTAGACCATGAACTCCTGCGACTGCGAACCGCCCATGGAGCCGGAATCGGCTTCGACAGCGACGAACTTCAACCCGCAGCGAGTGAAGATTCTGCGGTAGACGGCATCGTGCAGATCAAAACTTTTATCTAAGCCTGCCTTGTCGATGTCGAAGGAGTAGGCGTCCTTCATGATGAACTGGCGGACGCGCAGGAGGCCAGATTTTGGGCGAGGTTCGTCACGGAACTTTGTCTGAATCTGGTACCAGATTTGCGGCAACTGCTTGTAGCTGCGCAGTTCGCTGCGGGCGATGGTGGTCATGATCTCTTCGTGGGTCATTCCCAGGCAGAGATCCGCGCCCTTGCGGTCCTTGAGGCGGAACATTGTGTCGCCCATGGTTGTCCAACGGCCGCTTTGCTCCCACACCTCGCGCGGATGGATGGCGGGCAGGTAGAACTCCTGGCCGATGCGGTCCATCTCCTCGCGCACGATGCCGATGATCTTGTTGATCGATCGCTGGCCAAGAAAGAGGTAGCTGTAGATGCCCGCGCCAAGTTGGCGGATGTAGCCGGAGCGGACGAGGAAGCGGTGGCTGGCCACTTCGGCGTCTGTCGGGGCCTCGCGAAGAGTGGGAATGAAGAGTTTAGACCAGCGTTGCATATGGATAAGTGCGCGCTTTCCCGCCGGTAAGCCGGCGCAAGAGAATGAATGTTCGTCAAGAATCATTCTAAATCTTCCCGGAGTTGGATTGCTGCTGAATGCCCGCTGCGTGCTCCAGATATAATGCGGAGATGGACTCTTGCGTCCGTCCGACGGGTCAACCGGCATGAAAAGATTTCTGCGCCTGCTGCGCTATGGGCTGCCCTACTGGCTGCATATGCTGGCCGGCGTGGTGCTGCTGGCCATGGTTGGACTGCTGGACACCTTCCGCATTCTCCTCCTTCAGCCCATCTTTGACCAGGTTCTGGACCCCAGCGCGCCCGAAGGCCCCATCACGCTGGGACTCGCCAAGAGTCCATGGCACTTCGATCTGCGGCAGGCAATTCCCCATTTTCTACACATGCACAACGATTGGGCGGTCGTGGCCTTTGCTTTGATCGTTGCCACAGTGGTCAAGGGTTTATGCGACTACACGGGCACGTATCTGGTCAATTACGCCGGCTTCGGCACCATCATGGATCTGCGCAACAAACTCTATGAAGCCACGATGCGGCGCTCCACCAGCTTTTTTCACAAGCACGCTACGGGCACGATCCTTTCCACGCTCATCAACGACGTTGACCGCGTGCAGGTAGCGGTCAGCACGGTCATCAGTGAATTTCTGCAGCAGTTCTTCACCTTTGTCGTCGGCCTTGTCTTCGTTATCAAACTCGGAGGTCAGCTCAGTTGGGCGCTGTTGCTGTTTATTCCCGTCGTGATGACTTCTGCGCGGAAGATCGGCAGTGAAGTGCGAACGCGGACTCGCACCGGGCAGGACAAGCTGGCCGAGATACAGAACATTCTGCATG
>JBEKFS010000141.1:0-8462 GCA_050013195.1 Occallatibacter sp. | reverse complement strand
CCGTTCGTCAACTCTCAAAGCCGATGGGTTGTCTTATCCATCAGCATCGGCACCACCTGTACTGTGACATCGCGAATCTCGGAGAGGAAGCGATTGAGCACTGAGCCGTACAGTAGAATGTTCCAGCGCGAGCGAGCCGACTGTCCGAAAACCACGTGGGAGATGCCCTCTTCCTGGGCAAAGCGGATCAGTGCATCGGCGACGTTTTTGCCGGTGAGCGTGACTACCTGCGCGCCCAGATCGCGAGCCATGCGCTGGTACTCTTCGAGACGGTGGTAGGCCTCGGGGTTTCCGTGGCCCTTGTCGTCCTCGGGACGAGTGACATAGACGGCGTACCAATTGGTGGCCAGGCGTCCGGCGATGCGCGCGCCTACACGCACAAGCCGTTCGGTGCCGGGCCGTGTACTGAGGCAAACCATCACCTTTTCAGGGGTAGATGCCTGTTCCAATCCCTGCGCGCGGCGGTAGTGAGCTTCCTGGTTGCCCACCTGCTCCGCGGTGGTGCGCAGGGCCAGCTCGCGGAGCATATTCAGGTTACCCTTGCGGAAGAAATTTGCCAGCGACTGCTCCACCTTTTCTGCCGCGTAAATCTTGCCCAGTCGCAGGCGGTCGCGCAGCTCGTCCACGGTTACGTCCACGTTCACCACTTCGTTGGCGCGCTTGAGGAAGCTGTCGGGGACGGTCTCGCGGATGACGGTGTTGGCGGAGCGATTGACGGTGTCGTTGAGCGTTTCCAGGTGCTGGATGTTGACCGCAGTCATGACGTTGATGCCGGCTTCGAGCAACTCCAGCACATCTTCGTAACGCTTGCGATTCTTGCTGCCGGGAACATTGGTGTGGGCCAGCTCATCCACGATGACGGTTTGCGGATGACGGGCCAGGATGGCGTCTACATCCATCTCTTTCAGGGTGACGCCGCGATAGGGAATCTCGCGCTGTGGCACAACCTCGAGGTCGCGGATGCGGGCTGCGGTCTCATCGCGCCCGTGAGTTTCCACCAGGCCAATCACCACATCCATGCCCTGCTGATGCTTCATCCTGTAAGCATCGTTGAGCATGTCGTAGGTCTTGCCCACTCCGGGAGCGGCACCGATGTAGACGCGGAGCTTGGCGGGATCCGGTTGGCGCTCCAGTTTGATCTCTGCCATGGCTCAGCCCTCCTCAACGGGATAGCGGTCTTCGATGACGGCAGCCACGGGTAGAGTGAAGCGGAAGGTGGATCCGTGTCCCAGGCGGCTCTCGACGGCAATCTGGCCGCCCAACTGCTCGACCAGGCGGCGTACCAGCGCGAGGCCGAGGCCGGAACTCTTCTCTGAGAATGTACTCAAACGGTCAAAGATGGCGCCCAGCCGTTCGGCCTCGATGCCGCGCCCGGTATCGCGCACCGTGAACTGCACAGAGTTCTTAATTTCTTCCGCGGCCAGCAGAATCTCTCCCTCGGGAGGCGTGTAACGAATGGCATTGGAGAGCAGGTTGTCCAGAATGGAGCGTACCGCGCGCCTGTCAGCCTGGACAAAAGAGAGGTCGGCGAAGGCCGCTACCTCGACGCGGATACGCTTCTGAGCTGCCTCTTCGCAGAAGCGGTTGCGGGCTTCATTCAGGAGTTGCAAGGGGCTCAGGCGATCGAGCTTAAACTCGTGGCGGCCTGCATCCAATTCGGCTACCTCGATCAGGTCGCCCATCAGATCGTCCAGCTTCTCGCTCTCGTTGCCGGCCGCGGCCACCAGTTCTGCCTGCAAGGGGAGCAACTCACCGGCGAATCCCTGGCCCAGGGCGTAAAGGCCGCGGCGCAACTGAAGCAGCGGGTCGCGCAGCTTGCGGCTGGCTACGCTGATGAACTGCGTCTTGAAGCGGTCGATGTCCTGCAGGCTGGTTACGTCTTCGAGAGTGGTCACGGTTCCCAGCAGCCGCCCTTCGGAGTCGCGCATGGGCGTGGTGCGCAGACGGTAGCTGCGCTCCTGGCTGCCGATGCGCAAGGGCAGCAGGGAGGCCTCGTCCTCTGCGGCCACGGCCTTCTGCATGGAAACGGCATCGCGGATGGCGCTTAGGATTTTGTCGCCACCGGGTGCTTTGGCCAGCGCCATGCGGTCAGTGGCGGCTTCGCCCAGCAGTTCGGTCGCCGCTTGATTCACTTTGAGCAGGTGTCCCTTGCCATCGGTTACGATGATGGGCTCAAAGATGGATTGCAGCACGGCGTCGGAGAGTTGATACTCCATTTGGCGGTGCCCGGCCTCGGATTCGCGCAGCTCTTCCAGCCGAACAGCGATGCGGTTGAGTTCAACTGCAATCACACCGAAGCTGTCACGGCTGCTCCACTCCACGCGGTGTTTCGGGTTGCCCTGGGCAATCCGGCGGGCATCGCGGGCCAGCATGCGGATAGGCCGCAATACAATGGAGACGGTAACCACGGCAATCAACGCCGCTGCCGCCACAAACAGGCACGCGAGCTGGAGTTGTCCCGCCGTCGCCAGAGCCTTGTGCGTAATCGCCACCAGCGCGGCAATCAAGCCGACCATGAGCACACAGCCGAAAATCAGTCGCTGGGTGAGGTTGAGCATGTACCGGTCTCCAGCCGGAAAAAGCAACTCTATCATTTTCGCGGATACAGCCTCAATGCGCAAAGTGCATTGTTACAAGCTGATTACGGAATTTTGCAGACAGCCAGGCTTTCATTGTGCCACTGGCAGGAGAGGCCGGCAGGCTGAGGATGGGCAACCAGCACCCAGTTAACGCCAAACTCCGCCTTCAGGCGCTCAAAGTCGGCAAGCTGGAAGCGGGTCCATCCTTTCTGTGCTTGATTCTGGCGCTCCCACACTTCGGCCAGTTCTGGAATCTGTGTTACCACCGCCGTATCCTTGATGTAATCGGCCAACTGGCTGCGTTCAGCCAACGCGCGGAAGCTGTGATAGTCCTCGCCGGGCGAGGCCATGTACTCGGGGTCGAGGGCAAAATAGGCGTCAGTGGGCGTGTTCTGGCGAATCCAGGCAAAGGCCTGTAGCCATGGGTTGGCCGAGGAGCGTCCGGGCAGTTCCAGATGCTCGCTGCCGCTGTACTGCAACCTCTGTGCGGCGAACATGCCCGCGTTAAACACCAGCAAAAACACCGCCCATCGCCATGGGCTTGCCTTGAGCAGGTATTTGCCCAGCAGGCAACCGCCCACCAGAGCCATGAAGACATAGATAAGTTGGAGAAAGCGCATCGGCTGCAAGGGGGCAAGCCGGATCAGGGCAGGGAATCCCAGCATGAGCATGGCTACCGCCAGTTGAAAAACCCCGTAGATGAAGACGGCAAGTGCAAAACGCCCGAGCATCGTCTCGCCGCGTTTTCTGGCAAAGCGCCAAAGCAGCCAAAAGAGGACGAGGGGCGCCCATGCTCCCAGCCACTCGTACCAGGTCCAGCGAAAGAGGAAGAAGTATGTGCGCGTGCCAAGCGCCTCGCGCCAAGCGGGCGTGGATGGCTCGAAGACCCAGCCCAGGGGAACAAAGGCGGCCGCCCCAAAACCGTTTCCGGCCCCGTGCCCGGCCCTGCGCCAGCGCCGCAGCCAGAGATGCAAGGGTTCCAGCAGGACCATGGTCAGGAAGAAGCAAAAGGAGATGCCCATGGCGCCCATGATGGGATGCAGCAAGAAAGCCAGCAACAGGAGGGGAACGGCCTGCCAGCTCTTGCCGGAGAGGATGCGTGAAACCGCCAGCAGAATGATGGCCGTGGCCAAATTGCGCGGGTGTAGATGCTGATCGACCAGATAGAGCGCGGTTCCGGCCACCGGAAGGGTGAACATGGCGGCGACCATGGCAACTCCCGCCCATTGCACCCACGCATCGGGAAAGAGCCTGCGCGCAATTGTCCAGCAGCCGAAGACGATCAACGCGATGGATGCAAACTGCCAGAGAAGTTCCGTGAAGGCCAGGGGAATTCCGGTCCAGCGGACAAACTCCGCAACCCAGTTATCGAAGAAGCTGGCCTGCATTTGATAGCGGAAAAAAGCGGAATCGTGGGGATAAAACGCTGGATTCAGTTTGTATTTGACCGCAGTCAGGTAGACGCCGTCGTCCTCAATTCCGGGATGGTAGCCCATCACGGCCAGGCCAAGCATCGAGAACAGAATGGTCAGTAAAAAGTTGACCGGAAAGTAGCGCTTCAAACGGTTGAACCCCGTATACTTAGACGCAGAATGCCATCAACAACAATAGCTCCATCGTACACGCAGGCGGACGACGCGGCAACGCGAACTAAGCCGACGGCAGAGCCTGAGGCGCACGCCAATGAGAGGCTGGCGCTGGTCATTCCTACCCTGCGCGAGGCGGATAATATTGGAGGCCTGCTCGTCCACATTCGCTCCGTGCTCGATCCTCTGGGAATGGCCTATGAAATTGTGGTGGTCGATGACGACAGCAGAGACGGAACCGAGGAGATTGTCTCGGCCATCGCCCAAAAAGACCCGCGCGTGCGCCTGCTGGTTCGCAAAGGAGAGCGCGGATTGTCCGGGGCTGTTCTTTATGGCTGGCGGCAGACGGACGCAGCGATTTTGGGCGTGATGGACGCCGATCTGCAGCACCCCCCGGAATTGCTGCCCGCATTGATTGCAGCCATTTTTGCCGGCAACGACATGGCCATCGGCAGCCGCTACACGGCAGGCGGAGAGCTGGGCGCATGGAATCCGGTGCGCAAGTGGCTCTCGATGGCTGCGATCTGGGCCACCTGGCCGATCCAGCGCCCCGGCATCCGCGCGCACGATCCGATGACCGGATTCTTCCTTGTTCGTCGCGAGTGCGTTGACGGAATTACCTTCCAGCCCTCCGGCTTCAAGTTGCTGTTGGAGATTCTGGTCCGCGGCCGCCTGCGCTCGGTGGCTGAAGTCCCGCTGGCCTTTGGACTGCGTTCGCAGGGCGCCAGCAAAGCCAACTTCAAAGTGGGCTGGGATTACGCCAAGCTGCTGGCTCGGCTTTATTGGGAGAGATTCGGCTTTGGGCGCCGAGGCTGAGGTCGGAGCCGCTTAGATCGCTGGCAGCAGCATCCGCAGTAGCAGGAACCCGCCCACTCCAGCAAAAAACACCAATGCCATGCGAATTCCTGGCTCGCGGTTGACCTCCGGTACCAGGTCAGTTGCTGCCACGTAAAGAGCCACGCCAGCTGAGATGGGCAGGCCGTACAGCACCAGGCGGGGAGCCAGTCCAATCACCAGCACGCCGGCCAAGGTGGCTGCCGCCAGCGCCACGGCCGAATAAAGTGCCGCCGTCCGGCTGCGTCCGCTGGCCAGCATCACAGAGGCCATGGTGAATCCCTCCGGCGCTTTGTGCAGCAAGATAGCCAGAAAGACCAGCCAGCCCAGCCAGTTGGAAATCACAAACCCTGAGCCGATAGCCACGCCGTCAAAGAGCGCATGGACGCTGAGGCCAACCAGCACAGAGTTGCCGGTATGCCGGGAGACAAACTCGCCGGTGTGCGTCTCCTCGCCATAGTGGAAGTGCGCGTTGATGGTGTGCTCCAGCAGGTGCACCACACAATAGCCGGCCATAATAAGCACTGGCCCCATCCGCGGACTCTGGCGCAGGCCTTCGGGGATCATCTCCAGCACGGCCGTGGCCATCAGAAAGCCCGCGCCCAGGGCGACAAAGTAGCGCAGGTAGCGCTCCACGCCCTTGGCGCGCACCAATACAAATCCGCCGGCCACGTCAGCCAGCGCGGCAATTGTGCCAAGAATGAGGGAAATCCTGAGCATTGATCCTTACCCGCTGTGCCGGATGTGCATCACGTCACCATCCTGCACCACGTACTCTTTGCCTTCCAGGCGCAGCGTGCCCTTGGCCCGCGCCGCTGCCTCGGAGCCGGCGGCCAGTAGGTTGTCCCAGCGAATGGTTTCGGCGCGAATAAAGTGGTGTTCCAGGTCGGAGTGAATCGCTCCGGCTCCCTGCGGCGCCTTGGAGCCAACCGGAATCGTCCAGGCGCGGCACTCGTCTTCTCCGGCGGTGAAAAAGCTGATCAGTCCCAGCAGTTCATAACTCTTGCGAATCAGCCGTACCAGGCCGCTCTCATGCAACCCATAACTGCCCAGAAACTCTGTCGCTTCCTCGTCGTCCATCTCCGCCAGCTCGGCCTCCACCTTGCCGCAGATGGCCGTGGCGCCGGCGTTGGGCCGATGCGCAATCTCGTCCAGCTTGAAGCGGCTCACCGCGGCCTCCAGGTCGTCGCCCAGCGTGGTGCTCTCGCCGATGTTCAGCGCATATAAAATCGGCTTTTGCGAGAGGAACATGAAACCCCTGATGAGTTTCTTCTCCTCGGGAGTCATCTCCAGTTCGCGCAACGGCAACTCCTTTTCCAGAGCCGCTTTGGAGCGCAGCAACAAGGCGTGTTCCCGCTCCAACTCGCTGGTGCGCTGCTTTTTAAGATCCTTCTCCACGCGCTCCAGCCGTTTTTCCACCTGGGTCAGATCGCTGATCATCAGGTCAAACTCAACGTTTTTGATGTCACGCACTGGGTCGATGGGGCCGACGTGTGGAATCGATTCATCCTCGAAGGCGCGCAGCACATGAATCAGCGCATCCACCTGGCGCAGGCTGGCCAGGAACGCAGTCTCTTTCAGCGCCTCCTGCCCAATGGCCGCCACGTCTACAAACTCCACCGACGCGTAAGTGGTCTTCTTCGGCGAGTAGAGAGCCGACAGCTTGTCCAGCCGCTCGTCCGGCACTCTCGCCACGCCGATGTGCTCCTGGCGTGAGTGCCCGCGATCCTCCAGTTTGGCCTTGGTCAAAATCTTGAACAGCGATGTCTTGCCCACCTGCGGCAGGCCGATGATGCCAGTCTTCATGTGTGTCCTAAGGGGCTCCAAGCAGGATGAACGCACGCCCAGGAGCCACTTCGATGATACAGGAGCGGAACGTGGGAGTTAATTCCTAACCACTGCTTTCAGAGGTCTCCATCCTGGCTACGAAGACCACCGTCGCCAGACCCAACAGCAGGATTGTACCCTCCACGCCTTCGCTGCAAGTGTGCAGCTTTTTGAAATGGATGCGACCGGGGTTAGAGGGATCGGCTGCGTTCACGTCTCCGCCCGCTTGGATGCGGTCCCGCTCCATCGCCGGAGTAATGCCAAATTGCGAGAAAACGGTGAGACCGATCATCACCACCAGCAGGCCCATGGGCGCCAGCACCGCACGCGGCTTGTAGATTCCCCAGGCGGGAGCCAGTGCCAGCAGGGCTAGCGCAACCATCCCCGAGACCAGCCCCATGCCGTGCAGGATTCTGAGCAGATCGCCTACAATTTGACCCGCGGTGTGCGTGTCCGGTTGCAAGGTCTGAAAGATGATGGCAGCCACGATGGGAAAAAATACTTCCGCGCCCAGCCAAACCATGAGCGAGAGGTAGAGAAGCGTACGAAACAAAGTCTTCATGGGGCTAGGATATAGGGAGGCAGGGTGTTGGGGACAGTCGTATGCGTCATTTCCGGCAGACGCATAGGATGTGAAATCGCCGACCGATTACCAGTTTATGAGAAATGGTGGGCCTGCAGGGATTTGAACCCCGAACCAAGGGATTATGAGTCCCCTGCTCTAACCGTTGAGCTACATGCCCTTCCGCTTTCTCAGTGTGACACAGCTACTGGGCAATCGTCATTCATGCGAGGCTGCGATGAAGGGCAGCCGAGCGTTCTCGCAAAGGTTCTGAGCGAGAGGCTTGCGCTTTCAGCGACCTGGAGAGGTTGAACTAAGTGGCGGGGGAATGGGCTGAAAAAAGATAAAAAAGCCCGAAAATATGCGGAATTAACTGTCTGTTGAAGAGAAGTAAATCTAGTGTGTATATAATTTGGCTCCTCAGGTAGGACTCGAACCTACAACCCTTCGGTTAACAGGGGAATTTTCCGGTTTGCACCGCGTTGCACCGGATTGCACATACATTGATTACAAACGACTTACTTGTACTCCCGTTGCACCGCGACGCACCCAAAAGCATGAATTCTCAATCCGAACAGCCACCAAAACAGCCACCACTACCCCCTTCGGTGTCATAGTTAAATACAGCGAAACGTGGGGTGGGAGACGATGGCAAACGCGACGGTCAAGAAACCGAAGCCGATCAAAGGGGTCTATGAGATGCCTGCCGAGAGCGGCATCTGGTGGATCAACTATTACATAGAGGGCCGACGATTCCGCGAAAAGGTCGGTCGGCGGTCAGACGCGGTCACCCTCTACCAGCGCCGCAAGACTGATGCCCGGATGGGCGTCAAGATGCCCGAGGTCCGGGCTCGCCGTGCGGTGCTCTTCGAGGAGATCGCGGCGGATGCTCTCGTCTACTCGAAGGAGCACAAAGCCTCGTACCCTGGCGACCGCTCGACGGTCGGTAAGCTCCTGCCCGTCTTCGGGAAGCTTCCCCTCGACGAGATCACTCCGCAGACAATCAAAGCCTATCTGGACACACGGGTCGATCTGACGAAGACAACAATCAATCGCTATCGCGGGACAGTATCG
>JBEKFS010000140.1:0-8625 GCA_050013195.1 Occallatibacter sp. | reverse complement strand
CTTGAGGCGGTTCTGGAAATGTGCAGATGATGTCTGGCCGAGGCGGTTATACCGCTCCTCGGAGTCCTTGCCCCACTTGCTCCTCCACAGGTCGAGCATATCGGGAGTGACCTCGCGGACGGTATCGATCCCTTGATCCTTCGCCCATACCTTGATGCGCCATGCGGCGCGTGCACGAACTACATCAGTTTTCTGACTCTCCTTTGTAAGCGAGAGCAGCCAGCGGTCAACTGCATCTGAGACACTGATGCCAGCACCCTTGACTGGTGCCGATTTCTTCGTCTCTTCAACCTCAATTTCCTTGAGCCGTATCTTCACAGGATCACGCTTGTCACGCTCCTGCTGTGCGAGTCGTTCGGCTTGCTCCCATGAACGTGTCTTGGCGGAGATGAAGCTTACCTTACCATTCTCATAAATGTAGAGTGATTTCCGGCAATTGCATCGCTTCCAGTACCGGTTCTGTTTCTTAGGGCAGTCAAGGTTGTGGCGTGTAAAGACTGTGACGGTCGTGGTCGTTGGACCGGCTTCAGTAAATCGCTCTACATCGTCTAACTCATTTGCCATAATTCATCGTATTACTTTTGCATTTTTTAAGCAATTCATGTTTTACGGTGTGTAAGTCCTTTAGAACGATAGATAGTTCATCAACATGATTCACTAAGCACGTCGCGGGGCGGTTTTCGGGCCGCCCCGCAAACTCAGTAAAAATCATCTATTTGTTGGCCAGACAGCACTGATACGGCGTAGAGTTCCATCACTGTGGCCGCTGCGCAATACGATAAACAGACCTTTCCCTTCAGCCAGAACGTGCCCCCTGTGATTGAGAATCCTGGCCTCGGTCCAGTGTTTTCTGCCCTCGGCGCGCACCAGGCGGCCCTCCAGGCGAATAGGCTCTCCAGAGTGAACAGGAGAACGATAGTTGATTTCCAACTGGCTGGTTAGGCCCGTCAGCCCGATTGCGCGAACGGACTTGCTCATTGCCTCGTCCAGCAGCGTGGCGATGATGCCTCCATGCACTAAGCCATACGGACCCTCGAAGCGATCTGGAATTATCGGCAGGCAGACTACGCTCCCATCCTCGGCGAGCATGAACTCAAGGCGCAAGCCTGTGGCGTTGGCTGGGCCACAGCCAAAGCAGCGGTTCTGAGCCGTATGCGCCATGGGGGTCAGTTTTTCAGAAGATGCATCCATGGTTCCAGCATAACGGAGAGGGCATGAGCAGGCATGGGAAGGGAACCTCCGAATTTTCACGCAGACTTTCCTGACCCCGGCGCATCGAACAAATGGAGGTTTCCCCATCATGAATCGCAGAACCGCAATCAAGCATCTGGGTGGCGTGGCAAGCGCGCTGCTGATGACCAAAGCGCTGAATGGCCAGACACTCCCCGCCGGGCAGTCCGCCGCCCCAACGCCGCCCGCGCCTCCGACCGGCCCCTTCACACTGCCGCCTCTGCCCTACGCCTACGACGCGCTGGAGCCATACTTCGACGCCGCGACCATGCATCTGCACCACGACAAGCACCACCAGGCCTACGTGAACAACCTGAATGTAGCCGTGGCCGCGCATCCCGAGCTGACCGGCAAGACCGTGAACGAATTAGTGGCCAACCTGAGCGCCTGGCCGGAATCGGCCCGTACGGCCGTCCGTAACCAGGGTGGAGGCCACGCAAATCACTCATTCTGGTGGCCGACGCTGGGTAAAGCCCCAACAGGATCGCCCTCTGCGCCAACGGGCGAGCTGGCCAAGGCCATCGACGCAAAGTTCGGCTCGCTCTCTGGATTTCAGGACAAGCTGACAGCGGCGGCGCTGGGGGTCTTCGGCAGCGGTTGGGCATGGCTGGTCAAGCTGCCCGATGGAACTGTAGCTATCGAAAGCACTTCTAACCAGGACAGCCCACTCACTGTCGGCCACAAGCCGGTGCTGACCGTCGACGTTTGGGAGCACGCCTACTATTTGAAGTACCAGAACCGGCGTCCCGAGTACGTGAAGGCCTTTTTCCATGTGGTTAACTGGGACTACGTAAGCGAGCAGTTCGCGCAGAAGGCGTAGGAGAGCGTGGCTTGGATGGTCTGGCGTAAGGTGGGCTGGGCTTTTGTTTGCATAGGGTTGGCGGCCAGCCTTGGCCTCGCATTTGCTGGCTGTCACGCTGCGCCGACGCTCACCACGCAAGAAGCCGAAGGGAAGCATCTTTACCAGGTTCGCTGCGCCCACTGTCATGAAGACAACGACCTTGCTCTCAAGAAGATACCCCCAGATCTGCATGATGTCTTCGCCCACAATACCCTGCCCAGCGGAGTTCCTGCCACCGACTCGGCTGTGCGGCAGAATGTGCTGACAGGGAAGGGAATGATGCCCGGCTTTGCAGGCCGCTTTACCGATGAGCAGATGGCGGCGTTGCTGGCCTACCTGCATACCGGGTTGCGCTGAACAGGGCAGACAAATCAGCCCGAAACCTGCATAATCGACCTCACGATATACTGGGAGCTGCTATGGCATCCGACAAAACCTTTTATTTAGAGACCTTCGGCTGCCAGATGAATGCCCATGACTCTGAGAAGGTCATCGGCACACTGCAGCACGAGGGCTACCGGCAGGTCCAGTCGGAAGAAGACGCCGGCCTGATCCTCTACAACACGTGCTCCATCCGCGACAAAGCCGAGCAGAAGGTCTTTCACCGCCTCAATGAATACAAGCGCCAGCACAGGGACGGCAAGCGTTTCGCCGTGCTGGGATGCGTGGCGCAGCAGGAGGGAGAAAGGATCTTCGAGAGAGCGCCGTATGTCTCGCTGGTCTCCGGCTCGGCCTCCTATCGCAAGCTGCCGGAGATGCTCGCACGCCTGGAAGCCGGCGAGACGCGCATCACCGGCCTCGACGACCGACAGACCGACGAGACCTTCGAGACCGAATTTACCGCGCGCCAAAACCCTTATCGCGGCTACATCACCATCGTCGAGGGCTGCGATAAGTTCTGCGCCTACTGCGTGGTGCCATACACACGGGGCAAGGAGCGCAGCCGCAGGTCGAGTTCCGTATTAGAGGAGGCACGGCGCGTCGCCGATCAGGGCTATACCGAGATTCAACTCCTGGGTCAGAACGTAAACAGCTACCGCGACCCGGAAGCCCAGCGGAGCTTCGCGGAACTGCTGGCCGCGGTAGGGGAGGTGAGCGGCATCCGGAGGGTACGTTTCACCACCAGTCATCCGCGCGATTTCACACGCGATATCGTCGAGGCCATCGACGCCGTGCCCACGCTCTGCGACCATGTACACCTGCCGGTTCAGTCTGGTTCCTCAAGGATTCTAAAGGCAATGAACCGCGAGTACACCAGCGATAGCTACCTTGAACGGATCAGTTGGATCAAGGCTGCACGCCGGCCCATCTCGATTTCGACGGATATCATTGTGGGTTTTCCCGGTGAAACCCCGGTCGACCTTGCGCAAACCATAGACCTTCTGGCCGAGGTAGAGTACGATTGCGTCTTCGGCTTTAAGTACTCGGGACGGCCCAACACTCCGGCTCTGAACCTCATCGATTCCATTCCGGAAGCCGAGAAAGCTGCCCGGCTTCAAGTTGTGCTTGATCGCCAGCGAGAGATTCAAAGAGTCAATTATGCCAGGCACTTGGGGCAAACAATGGAGGTAATGGTTGAAGGAGCCAACCCGGCTCGTGGGCAGGTTATCGGACGTAGTAGCCAGAATATACCGGTGAACTTCACATGCTCTCAACCGATTGCGCCGGCTCCGGGAAGTTACCTCCAGGTGAAAATAACCGCGACGCATCCCAACAGCCTGGTGGGCAAAGCCGTCTAAGATGACATCGGGCAGAGGAAGGGAAGCCATGGAAAGCGACTTGAAGAAGCGGATCGAGGCATTGCGCATCGAGGCTGAGGAGCAGACGCGCAAAGGGCAACTGGACCGCGCGGCACAGATCCAGTTTGGCGAACTGCCCAGGCTCGAAGCAGAGTTGAAGAAGTTGACCGACTCACAAGAGGAAAAGACTATCAGCAATGGAATCATAGAGGTACGGATACGCGGGCTGATGATGGATCCGTCTACAAGTATGCCCATCGTTGTGCTCAAGGACGTCGCATCTGAGACCGTTATGCCTATCTGGGTCGGGATCTTCGAGGCCAACGCAATTGCATTGGAGATTGAGAAGGTAGCCGCACCGCGCCCGATGACCCACGACCTGACTAGAAACCTCATCCGCAACTTGAATGCCCAGCTGGATCGTGTTGTGATTTCAGACCTTAAGGACGACACATTCTTTGCGACATTGTGGCTAAAGCAGGGCAATGAACCGATGGTTCTTGATGCTCGGCCGTCGGACGCCCTTGCTTTGGCGTTACGTGCTGATTGTCCCATTTACGTTACCGAGGACGTGATGCAAAGGGCGAAGCTGAATACCACTGGCCAGGCCGAAGGTCCGACTGCAGAGCAGTTGCGCGGCTGGCTCGAAGGCCTGAACGACGATGACCTGGGACGTTACAAGATGTAGCTCGATGGGTAGTTGAGCGGGAAGTGGGAAGAATATGTTACCCCTCGTCCACTTCTATCAGGGCATCAAAACGGTTTTAGCATCAATGAGTTCAGGCCTGTTCACTTGATCGAGTTGCAGTATACAGAATATACGTTATCAGACATTATAGTTATGCCGATAACTACTGTCATTTCTACGAATTCAGCGCCAAAATCAATAAATCTCGGGAGAAAGCAGGTCGGCCATCGTCTCGCGGCGTCGAATCAATCGAGCCTTCGCGCCTTCCACCAGCACCTCGGCTGCACGCAACCGCGTGTTGTAGTTTGAGCTTTCCGCCATGCCGTAGGCTCCGGCGTCGAGTATGGCAAGCAGATCTCCCGGCTTGACCGGCGCGAGCTCTCGGTCACGGGCAAAAAAGTCGCCCGTCTCGCAGATCGGGCCAACCACATCGACAACCCTGGGCTTCCCTGCCCTTGGGCTGACAGGTACGATCTCGTGATAGGCCTGGTAGAGCGCGGGACGGATGAGGTCGTTCATGGCGGCGTCGGTAACCACAAAGGTCTTTTTACCGTTACGCTTGACCTGAAGGACGCGCGTGACGAGGGCTCCGGCCTGGGCTACGATAAAGCGGCCCGGCTCCAGGAGCAATCGGCCCTGAAAACCGTCCAAGGCGTTTTGTATAGCCGTGGTATACGCGCGCACCTTGGCTGCGGCATCGAATTTGCCGCCGTGGTAATCAACCCCAAGCCCTCCGCCCGCATCGACCGTCTGGAGAACGATGCCCTCCCGCTCCAGTTGGCGCAGCAGCTTGCTCACCCGCTCCATGGCCGCTCCAAACGGTGCTGCTGAGCAAATCTGCGAGCCGATGTGAACGCTGACGCCGTGCGGCTCAAGCCAGCGGTTGCTTGCTGCGTTCTTATAAATCTTTAGCGCCTGCCGGATATCGACGCCGAACTTGTGCTCGCGTAAGCCGGTGGAGATGTACGGATGCGTCTCGGCGAAAACATCGGGATTGACGCGCAGGGCAAAGCGTGCCTTGCGCCGGAGCCTGGCGGCGCGGCTGGCGAGCAGCTCCAACTCTGCCTCGCTCTCAACGTGAAATTCGAGTATGTCAGCCTCGAGCGCCAGGTCAATCTCAGCAGCCGTCTTGCCCACGCCTGAGAAGACAACACGGCCCGCGGCCTCAGGCGCTATCGCCAACACCCTTTCCAACTCCCCGCCACTGACGATATCGAATCCTGCGCCATGGGCCGCCAACAGCTTCAGAATGGCAAGCGCTGAGTTAGCCTTGACCGCGTAACAGACCAGATGCTCGCGACCCGCCAGCGCCCGCTGAAAGAACCCTAGCCTCTCGACGATCTGATCGGCTGAGTAGACATAAAGCGGTGTCCCGTGGCGCTTGGCAAGCGATTCCAACGAGACCCGGTCACAATGCAGAGCGCTGCCCCGTTGCGGATGATGAAATGGTCGTGGAGATGAAGGCAAAGACTTGGTCAAGATGATCTTTCCGAGAAAAACTCTCTCTTGAGCCTACTACATATCCGAGTGGCATTCGAGCCTCAAGGTCTTAGGAACCAGCCGGCCTGCTATCGCCCATTACAATAACAGTATGACGGTGCCGCCAAAGGTTGACCTGGTGGGCGTTGGATTGAACGCCACCGACACGCTGATTCCACTTTCCGATTACCCGGCACGCGGCTCCAAGGCTGAGTTTCGCGGCGCAACTGTGATGCCCGGCGGGCAAACGGCGACCACCGTGATTGCCTGCCAAATCTGGGGAATGAGCACCCGTTATGTAGGCAAGCTGGGTGACGACGACGCGGCCCGGCTGCACCGTGAAGCATTTGCCAAAGCTGGGGTGGATGCGCGGCTGATAACAGTTGCGGCAGCTGCCAGTCCGCAATCGCTGATTATCGTGGATGGCGGGGGCGAACGGACGGTACTGTGCAGAAAAGACGAGCGGCTGATATTGCAACCTGCAGACCTGGAGCGCGCATGGGTTGAGAATGCACGCGCGCTGCACGTCGATGGCTACGATATTGCCGCGGCCACATTGGCAGCCGGCTGGGCGCACGCGGCGGGAATTCCTGTCATCGCTGATCTGGATGAACTCTACCCCGGCATTGAACATCTGATTGAAAGTGTCGATTATCTGATCGTGAGCCGGGACTTCCCTTCCCGGCTGATGAAAGAGAAGCATCTGGAGAAGGCTCTGCGCGGAATGCAGTTGCGCTTTGGTTGCGCGCTGACGGCCGCAACGCTGGGAGAGGCCGGCGTGCTGGCCTGGGATGGCAGTCGGCTTCTCCACCGCTCCGCCTACCGAGTACCAGTGGTGGATACTACAGGCGCCGGAGACATCTTCCATGCCGGATTCATTTATGGCCTACTCCAGGGTTGGCCACTCGAGCGGCAACTCGATTTTGCCTGCGCTGCCGCTGCGCTGAACTGCATGGCAGCCGGGGCCAGGGGAGGCATTCAATCAGTCGCCGCTATTGAGGAGCTGATGGCGACTGCCTCGCGCTACAATGTTGACTATTCCGCGCTGCTCCAGGCTGATTGAAACCCCATCCTTGATAGAGTACTTCTCTGCCCCTAAGGCGTACTCCTAGAACTGCCCCAGCTTCACCCGGGCCACCAACGGCTTGTCGTGAAAGCACAGCCCGCGGTCGGTTTCGTCGCCATTCCACAACTTGATCGGCTTCCAGACGCCGTTCTCATAAACGCCCTGCACGGCCGTGATGATCTGGCTGCGTACCCAGGGCAGCTTTCCGGGAAGGTGGAAGTTAATACTGGCGTCAACACCCGTCACCAGAAATTCATCCGGACCAAGTTGCGCAACTAAAGCCGCTCCATGCGCATCCTTGGTTCCTGGCGGCCTCTGCCCATCAGGTTGTGGATATCCATAGGCGACGGTCGCCTGCCAGCCGCCAAAATCCAACTCCTGTGCGGACCGCCCCGGCTCCTCCACCGCTGTCTTGAGCTTGCCGTCGAACTCCAGTTGGGCTATCTCGCGGCTCATCGGTCCAATCAGCGCAAAGTTGCGGGCATGTTCCTTCCAGGGCTCATCGCCGGAGATGTTCCAGCCCGTTTGATCGACGCCGAAGGGCGAGAAGCCGATGGCTCCATCGGCCAACGCATAGAAGAAGAATTTGCCATAGCCGTCGCTGCGGCTCGTCTCCGGAATCCACAAGGGATTGTCAGCGCGATGATAGGAGCGAATCAATTCCCGATAGAAACCGGAATCAGAACTGTAAATGTCCGGCCCGATCATGTCGATGGAAGGCGCCAGAGTCCGCCAGAGCCCTACCCACTTCTGCACCGCACCGCCGCTGGGGTACTGAATACCCGGAAGCGTCACCTGGCGCTGCGGAAGCTCGTGAACCTGAGGGCTGATCCATACATTGATGTAGCAGGGGATAGCGAACTCCGCCTTGCCAGCCGCGACGATTTCGTTAATGTACTTTGCCTGATGGTAAAGCTGAAACAACTCGTCGGCATCGGCTCCGAATACTTGGCTCCAATTGCCCGGCTGCTTGCCGGTCGCGGCCAGCAGATCGGCTGGAACCGCACCTGAGAATTCGAGATTGGATGCGGCTGAGTTGTCTCTCACGCTGCCGATGTTGCCCGCTTCGTTCTCCACCTGGATGAGCAGAATTGTATGCTGCTCATTATCGATTTTCTTCAAATGCCGCATAAGAGCTACGAAAGCCGCCTTGTCCGCTTCGAGGGTGTTGCGCGAGTTGGGCGAGAGAACATCTATCGGCTCGCCATCGGGCCGGATGGTGTGCGGAAAACGCTTGGGATCTTCCTTTACCCATGCCGGCACATAGTGCATGTTGCCGTTCTTCCAGGTTCCAAACCACAACAGCACCAGGTGCAGGTTGTGTGCGCGCGCACCCTCGACGATCTGGTCCACAATGCTGAAGTCAAAGTGGCCCTGCTGGGGCTCAAGCTGCTCCCAGTAGACTGGTGCTTCTATGGTGTTCGCGTGCAGAGCTGCCATCGATTCCCACACCTGCGGCAGTTCACTGGGCCACGCGCTGGAGTTGTGAATCTGGCCGCCAAGAATCAAGTACGGGCGGCCTTCGACGAACAAGGCATAGCGGCCGTCTTTTTCCACGATTCGCGGAGCTTCTACAGCCAGA
>JBEKFS010000139.1:0-8719 GCA_050013195.1 Occallatibacter sp. | reverse complement strand
CGGAAATCGGCGTGAGCCTCGCTGAAGACCACGCGCCCATCGCGGCCAATCACAAAAGTCGCAGGCAAGGGTAGCTGCCAGCTCGCCTCGCCATTCACAAACGGCACATTAATCAAAATGGAAAGGTAATATTCGCGCAGATACTCGGGCACCGTGTACGCCACGCCGAACTTCTCCGCCAGCGCGCAGCCGGGGTCGCTGAGCACAGGAAACGGCAACAGATGCTGGCTCACCATGAAATCATTCTGCTGCTCGGTCTGCGGCCCGATTGCCGCCATCAGCACGCCACGTTCGCGGAGTGTGCCGTGAAGCTCGCGCCAGGCCTCTAACTCCGTCACGCAATAAGGGCACCATCGCCCGCGAAAGAACTTGACCACCAGCGGCCCCAGCGCCAGCATGTCAGCGCTACGCACCTGCCGCCCTCTGGAGTCGTTCAGCGCAAACTCCGGCGCCTGCGCGCCCACCGGCAGAATCCGTTCCTCGATCCCGCTGGCAAACAGCTCCTCGACCGCCCGCTCTCCCACAGCAAGCCGCTCCGCCTGCACCAGTTGCCGCGTACGCGCCGTGATCTCGTCGAGTTGGTCCTGGAGCGTGGTCATCAAATCTTACCGTCCAAACTTCTGCTTTGCGCCCATCCCCATTGCGCCCATGCCGCCGCGCATCATTTTTCCCGCCAGCCCGCCTTTGCCCATCTGCTTGAACATCTTGGCCATCTGCGCGTATTGCCGCAACAGGTGATTGACGTCCTGCACCGTTGTCCCCGAGCCTGCTGCGATGCGCTTGCGCCGCGTGCCGGAAATAATCTCATGGTTGCGCCGTTCCTTGAGAGTCATCGAGTTGATGATCGCCTCCAGCCGCACAAACTGCTTTTCGTCCACATTCTTCGACGCCTGCTGCAATCCGGCGAACGGTCCCACCGAGGGCATCATCTTCAAAATGCTCTCCATCGAACCCATCTTCTTGATCTGCCGCAACTGCTCGCGAAAATCCTCCAGCGAAAATCCGTCGCCCAAGAGCGCCTTCTTGGCGAAGTCTTCGGATTTTTTTCGATCGATAGTCGAATCAACCTTCTCGATCAGCGACATCATGTCGCCCATGCCCAGAATGCGGCCGACAATGCGATCGGGATGAAAGGGCTCGAAGGCATCCGGCTTTTCGCCCGTGCCGATGAACTTGATTGGCTGGCCGGTCACGTGGCGAATTGAAAGAGCCGCACCGCCTCGTGCATCGCCGTCCATCTTCGTCAGCACCACGCCTGTCAGACCGAGTCGCTGATGAAACTCCGCCGCCGAGTTGACCGCGTCCTGCCCAGTCATGGCGTCGGCAATGAACAAAATCTCCGAGGGGTTGAGCAGCTTCTTCAACCGCTCCATCTCCGTCATCAGCTCTTCGTCAATGTGCAGCCGTCCGGCGGTATCCACTATCAGCGTGTCGCAGCCCATGTTGCGCGCCTCGCGCCGCGCCTCGCCGGCCAATCGCTCCACAAGCGCCGACCCAGCCGCCTCGCCCTTCTGGTCGCCCTCGTAAAGCCGCACTTCAACGGACTTCGCCACCACCTTAAGCTGTTCGCGCGCCGCAGGCCGGTATACGTCCACCGAAACCAGCATGGGCCGGTGCCCGCCCTTCTTGAGCCATGCCGCCAGCTTTCCCGCAGTGGTGGTCTTGCCGGAGCCTTGCAGTCCGGCCATCAGAATGACGCTCGGCGGCTGCGAGGCAAACTTGAACCGCGCCGTATCCTTGCCCAGCAGCGCAATCAGCTCGTCGCGAACGATCTTGATCACCTGCTCGGAAGGCGAAAGCGCGGTCAGCACCTCGGTGCCCACGGCCTTCACGCGAATCTGCTCGATCAGGTCGGTGACTACGTTGAGGTTAACGTCGGCCTCGAGCAGCGCCACGCGAATCAAGCTCAGCGCTTCACTGATGTTCTCTTCGGTGAGCGTGCCCTGGCCGCGTAGAACCTTGAAGGCGCGCTGCAATTTGTCGGTAAGAGTTTCAAACATAGGTCTGCTTCAAGTTTACCTTGCCACCTGCGGCGGGGCAGACGGCGCTTGCGCGCCATGGAGTTTCTGGATTCCTGTTCTTGCAAGTAGCGGACGGAAGCTACTCCGCCGGCTCAATCAGGTACTGCTCCAACTTGCCATCGGGATAGGTATACGTCGTCAGCCTCAGCCGCTTGCCGGGATACACAATCATGAAGCTGCGGAAGGTCATGCCGCCGCGCTGCTCGGTGCTGCTCTGGCGAAAACTGAGCGGCTCGCCCAGTGGCGCCAGGCTCTCACGAAAGTCGGCCAGCGCCTCTGCGGTAAAGTAGTCGCTCAAATTCGGCGCCAACAGACTCCGGTCAATGCGCCCCTGTTGCAGATCGTGGAAGATTGCAATCGCCTGCTTTTCGGCGTCGGTCGGCGGGAACTCAGCCACAACCGGCGCCGCCAGCCGCGCAATAGTCGCAGCCGCGCCCACCGCATCCTGGTTCGTCAGCACGGCCACGGCCACACCATCATCCACCAGCACGATATTCTCCGATACAAAACCGGAAACCTCACCGCCATGCTCAATCGACCGGTGGCCGTCGCGTTCTCTCACATCCACGCCCAGCCCGTAGTGCGTTTCCTTCCCGTCCTTCAGCTTCACCTCGGTAAACATCTGTTTGTAGCTCTCCGGTTTGAGCACCGTCTGCGCAATCAGGCTTTCGTCCCACAGCGCCAGATCGTGCGCCGTCATGGCCAGCTCGCCCGCCGCGAACATCCAGCCCAGTCCCTCCTTGGGCGCCGGACGCAGCGGTCCCAGAGCGTGGCGATAATACGGCGTAGCGTCCACCTCGGTCAGCTTCACCTCGTCCGAGTTCCACACCGACTGCATCCCCAGCGGGCGGAAGATGTGTGCGGTTAAAAACTCCATGTACGGCCGTCCCGTGACCTTCTCCACGATGCGCCCCGCGATGACGAAGTTGGTATTCGAATACTGCCACTGTGTTCCCGGCTCAAAGTCCAACGGCTTCTTGGCCCACGTATCGAGAATCTCCTGCGCAGTCTCGGGGTGGTTCATGGTGGTCATCACGTAATCCTCGGGCCAGTAGTCCTGGTAGCCGGAGGTGTGCGAGAGAATCTGCCGGATGGTCACCTCGTCGCCGCGCGTCAGGCCCGGTACGTACTTGCCCACCGCGTCGTCCAGCGAGAGCTTGCCCTCCTCCTGCAGCAGCAGAATCGCCGTAGCAGTGAATTGCTTGGAGATCGACCCAATGGAATAGCGCATCTCCGGCGTAGCGGCAACCGCGGGAACTCTACCGGAAGCCAGCCGCGCCTTGCCGTATGCGTGTGTGTACACCAGCTTGCCGCCCTTCACCACTGCAACCGAGGCCGAAGGCACACCCGTCTGTTCCAGCACTTGCGCTGCAATCCGGTCAACCCTGCTCTGCAAAGTTGGGTCCAGCGATGCAATCGACTGCGCCCGCGCCGAAACCGCAACCAGCGCCATCGCCGTTACACCCGTGCAAATCAATATTCTCTTCAACTCGCTCATCGTCTTAAATCTCCTTTGCATTTGCGCGCACGCACAATGCCGACATCGACTAAGGTATCAGGCCAGCTTCGGAATTGGCACTTCGGCCTCCACCAAACTTAAAACAGGAAAACGGCGCAGAAAGAATTCCGGCCGCATAATGCACACCGCCCTGCAAACATTTACAATCTTCGCAACCTTCGTTTCCCGTTTTACGCGCCACGTAAGCAGGAACCAACTCAGCTTTCCCAGAATATCTCTGGCACTGGAGCCTTATGGATCGTCGCGATTTTATCAAAATCAGTGGATCTGCCCTGGCCGGCGCAACGGTTGCTTCCGCTCTGCCCGTAACTCGCCTGGGCGACCTGCCAAACTCTGCAATGGGCCGTACAGTGCTGCCCATCAACCGCAATTGGCGCTATAGCCCCAAGGCAACACCCGCGGCTCGTGCCCGCGACTTCGACGATTCTCATTTCGCCCGCGTCACCGTGCCCCACACCAATCTCCGCGTGCCGTGGCACAGCTTCGACGAAAAATCCTATGAGTTCGTCTCCGTCTATCGCCGCCATTTCCGCCTGCCCCCGAGCGCCCGCCGCCTGCGCGTCGTCGTCGACTTTGAAGGAGTGATGACCGCCTCCACCGTCTGGCTCAATGGCGTGCGCCTGGGTGAATACAAGGGCGGCTACACACCCTTCTCCTTTGAGCTCTCCGGCTATGCTGACTTCGACCGCGAAAACGTTCTCGTAGTGGAAGTCGATTCCACCGAGCGCCCCGACATTCCGCCCTTCGGCAAGGAAGTCGATTACCTAACCTTCGGCGGCATCTATCGCGAAGTCTCCCTGCGCATTGTCCCGTACACATCGATTGAAAACATTTTTGCGCAGCCAAAAGACGTCCTCACAGATCACCCATCGCTCGATGTGAACTGCTTCGTGACGAGCTTCAGCAAAACCATTGGCAGTGGAACGAGTTTGGAAGCGGCGCTCTACGACGGCGACAAGTTGCTGTCCAAAACAGCTGTGGATTTGCCGGTCGGCGGAAACGTCGGAAACAATCCACGCACGCTTCACCTCGACAATCTCGGCAAAATCCAGCTCTGGGACCTGCGCTCCCCTAAGCTCTATCGCGTCGAGGTTCGGCTGCTGGATAACGGCCATATGATCGACCACGACACGCGCCGCATCGGCTTCCGCGAAGCTCGCTTCACGCCCCAGGGCTTCTCACTCAACGGCAACATCGTCAAGCTGCGCGGCCTCGACCGCCATCAGACTTTCCCATGGGTTGGCCAGGCCATGCCCGCTCGCGTGCAGCGCCAGGACGCCATCATCCTGCGCAAGAATCTCAAGTGCAACATCGTCCGCACGTCCCACTATCCGCAGTCGCGCCACTTCCTCGATGCCTGCGACGAAATCGGTCTCCTCGTCCTAGAAGAGATTCCAGGCTGGCAGCATATCGGCGATCAGGCATGGCAAGACCTCGCCGTAGACAACGTAGACCGCATGATCAGCCGCGATTGGAACCATCCCTCCGTCATTCTCTGGGGCGTGCGCATCAACGAGTCGCGTGACAACCACGACTTCTACACCCGCACTAACGCCCTCGCTCACCGGCTCGACCCCACGCGCCAAACCGGCGGCATCCGCAACAAATATGACTCCGAACTGCTCGAAGATGTTTTCACCATGAACGACTTCGGCTTCCCGCTCCGGCCGCCCAATCATCCTCTCTATCTCAACACCGAATTCAACGGCCACATGTATCCCACTAAGACCTTCGACAACATCGAGCGCTTGCGCGAACAAACCATCCGCCACGCGCGTGTCCATGATCAGTTGGCATCAAATCCGCAATACGCCGGCGGCATTGGCTGGTGCGCCTTCGACTACAACACCCACGACTACTTTGGCTCCGGCGACCGCATCTGCTACCACGGCGTCACCGACATCTTCCGCGAGCCCAAGCCCGCCGCCGGATTCTATCGCTCGCAGTGCGATCCCGATGAGGAGATCGTCCTCGTGCCTGCCTTTCACTGGGCTCGCGGCGATGAGGACGGCGGCTTCACCGAGGCTCTGGTCTCCTCCAACTGCGATCACCTCAAGTTCTACATCGCGGGCAAACTCGTCGCCGAGGCCGATCCTGACCGCAAGCAGTTTCCGCACCTCAAATACCCGCCCTTCACGGCGGATCTGCGTAAAAGTGTTGGCGCCTGGGGCGATCTGCGCATTGACGGATTCATCCAGGGCAAGCAGGTAATCTCGCGCAGCTTCTCCGGCAAAGGTGTCGATCAAAAATTCGCGCTTCTCCCCGATGACACCACGCTCGCCGCAGATGGAGCTGACACTACCCGCGTCGTTCTGCGCGTCACTGACGAATTCGACGCCATCCGCCCCTTCGCCAATGATGCCATCCGCTTCGAGCTCAGCGGCCCCGCCCAGCTAATCGGCGACAATCCCTTTTCGCTGGTTGGAGGCACAGGCGCCATCTGGATTCGCGCCGGCGAGCAACCAGGCAAGGTGCGTCTAACCGCACACCACCCCAACCTCGGCGTTCAGCACATCGATTTCGATATCAAACCCGCTCCACCCGAAACCGCCTGAAGACCTTCTCAATGCACACCCGGCGGCAGCGGCCCGTGTTTGATCGGCTTTTTAAATAACCACGCAGCCCCCGCACAGAAGAAGGCCAGCAGCGCTGTCCATCGGAAGACATCTACATACGCCATCAGCGCGGATTGCTGCTCCATCAGCCCATAGACCAGCCCCATCGAGCCGGGGCGGGCCTGCGCGGGACCAATATGCTGGCCAAGATAGCCTGTGATGGCATACGCTTTCTGCTGCAAGACCATATTCGATGAGCCAAGGTGCGCGCCTATCTCCGTCTGGTGCAGTGCCGCTCGGCGAATCAGCGCCGTGGTCGCCATCGAAATCCCAATCGACCCGCCGATGTTGCGCAGCATATTCCCCAACCCCGTCGCGGCGCCCATATCCTTATTGGGAATCGTGGCCATCATCATGGTGGACATGGGAACAAAGACAAAGCTGAGCGCAAAGCCGGTCAGCAGAATCGGAATCAGTAGTGTATAGGGACCAATGTCCAGGTTGACCGTGCCGAAGATCAGCGCGCAGAAGGCAAATCCCAGAAACCCCACGCAAAGCAGCTTGCGGTTGTCGATGCGTGAGCCCAAGATTCCAATGATCGGCGAGCCGATGAACGAGCCGATGCCGCGCGGCCCCACCACCAGGCCCGCCGTAAATGCCGTATAACCAAGCACTTCCTGGTAGTAGAGGGGCAAAATCGCAATCGTGATGTAGATGCACATGCCCAGCAGGGCCACCAGAAAACAGCCGGTGCGTAAGTTGCGGTCGCGGAGTACGTGCAGATCGACGAGGCCATTGGGATGGGTCCAGCAATGCCAGACCCACAGCACGAAGGACACCGCCAGCGCAGCTACTGCCCAACGCACCCATGTGGCGCCGAACCAGTCGTCCTCCTGGCCTTTGTCCAGAACAATTTGCAGGCAGCCGGTCCACACCACCAGCAGGCCAAAGCCGATGTTGTCAAAGGCGCCCACCTTGGCGTTCTTGATGTAAGGCGGGTCGAAGACATAGCGGCTGATGAGGATAAACGCCAAAATCCCCACCGGAATATTGATGTAGAAGGCATAGCGCCAACTGAAGGTATCGGTGAGCCAGCCACCCAGAGTAGGCCCAATCACCGGGGCCATCACAATCCCTAACCCATATGCTGCCATGGACATGGAGCGCTTCTGCACAGGAAAGCTCTCCAGCAGAATCGATTGCGAGAGCGGCTGCAGCGCTCCTCCGCCAGCCCCCTGCATCACGCGAGCCAGCAGAATTATGCTCAGCGAGGGCGCCGCGCCGCAGAAGAACGAGGCCACGGTGAAGATGGTTACGCAGGTGAGCAGGAAGCGCTTGCGGCCAAAGCGGCGGGCAAACCAGTTGGAGGCGGGCAGAACCACCGCGTTGGCCACCAGATAGCTGGTCAAAACCCATGTTGCTTCTGAGTTTGATGCCGATAAACTCCCTGCAATGTAGGGCAAAGCGACGGAGGCGATGGCGGTGTCCAGCACCTCCATAAAGGTGGGCAACATCACGGCGAGCGTCACCAGCCACGGGTTCACGCCCTGGGATAGCGGGTAGCGGGCTTGGGCGGCGGCTGTCGTCATGGGTGAAGTTTGAGATTAAATGATGAGGCGTCATACCGCCAGTGAGCGGGGGCCGGGGGTCTGTGAGACAAGCCGTATGACACGCAAGACAGGGGAGCGCGCCGTAAGACGTTTGCCGTACACCGGCTTTATGTCGGAAGTGTGGCCTTGGGAGTGCACTTTTTGCACCTTTTGTGGGTCATTATGGCGAAATTACATGCGCATATAAGCACATGAAAACCTGCTATGTGGGTGCGTTTTCCGGCTTAAAAGGCACTTTTTCTCCTTGCTTTCGCCTAACACTATCTATCCTATTTTTTATGAATAGGTTAAGCATAATAATCCGACCATTATATCGCGGAGTTGACCTGGTCATGACCTAGGTCAAGTAGAAGGAGACTGGCCTCTTCGACAAGCTCAGGGCAGGCTGTCCAGGCAGAGGCCTTCGGCCATCGGCGGGCGGTTTTCAGGCGGGATGGGCGGTTTAGATTCGCCTTATATTTGCTTTGGATTTTTTCGTTGGTGGTTGTCGAGGCCACGGAGTTGCCAGTGACGGCGGCAGATCAGGATTGACAAGTGTTAGGTTACAGGCTACAGTAGTAGGGATGAAGATTCAAAACTTCGTTCATAAGGGCCTGAAGAGGCTTTATGAAGAAGACAGCACGAAAGGGATTCCCGCCGACGCGGCAGACAAGCTACGCAAGATGCTTGCCTTTCTGGATGGAATGGACGACGCGGAGGAGTTGCGGGGGCTTCCCACCTGGAAGACGCACACATTGACGGGAGACCGCAAAGGCACGTGGAGCCTGAGCGTAACCGCCAACCTGCGGCTGACATTTCGCATCGATGCTGTTGAATCCGAAATTCGTGACGTGAATTTAGAGGATTATCACTAGGAAACGAGGAGAAAAGTCCATGCCCATGAAGAATCCACCCCATCCAGGGGATTTTATCCGGACGGAGATTGTAGAGGCCGCAGGGTTGACGGTTACGGCGGCTGCGGCGGCGCTGGGCGTATCCCGGCCCGCGTTGTCGAGCTTGCTGAACGGCAAGGCC
>JBEKFS010000138.1:0-12855 GCA_050013195.1 Occallatibacter sp. | reverse complement strand
CGAGCTATTTGGAGACTCGTAGCTGAGAGCAGACTTCTAGAATCCGGGGTGCGCTTCAATCGCTTCAATTGGACACCTGCCTTGAAAGTGCATCGGATCGGATATCCGGAGAGTCCTGTTCGGCGCCAGATCGTCATTGGGTTTTTGTTCACATGGGCTTTCATGATCGTGGCGGTGCTTTGTCTAGCGTATTCAGAAATCCATTCGTCGAGGTTTTTCTAACCGGGTGCCCCACTCTTTCGCACCTTATGCGAAAGGGTGGGAATCCACAAACCTAACCCGCCGCATTGACTTCCTGATTCCTGACCGCTGCCTTTGCAATAATCTTCCTATGCTCGTCCTCGCCTCCGCCTCGCCTCGCCGCCGCGAACTCCTCACCCAGGCCGGCTACTCCTTTGAGGTTCACCCCGCCCACATCCCCGAGGACCCTTACCCCAACGAAGACCCCATCGCCTACGTCACCCGCCTCGCCCGCGAAAAAGCCCAAGCCGTCTTCCGCGAACTGGCTTTGAAAGGGCACGACTTCAGTCGTGCCGAAAACGATCAAAAAAAAGCCGGGGCTTTAGCCCCTGAGGAAATCTTCTCGGAAACCATAAAGGATAATGCGAGCGAACAGCGAGCGGCTGCCGCACTGCAAGTCCTCGCCGCCGACACCACAGTAACCCTCGACAACCACATCCTCGGCAAGCCCTCCGACCCCGCCGACGCTGCCCGCATGTTGCGTCTCCTCTCCGGCCGCACCCATCAGGTCATCACCGGCATCGCCATCATCACCGCAACCTCCACTCAGGTCGCAGCTGAAACCACCGCCGTCACCTTCATCGCCCTCTCAGACAAAGACATCGCCGGCTACATCGCCACCGGCGAACCCATGGACAAAGCCGGAGCATACGCCATCCAGGGCCGCGCCGCCCGCTGGATTCCCCGCATCGAAGGCGACTACTTCAACGTGGTCGGTTTGCCCATCGCCCTCGTCTCCTCCTTCCTCGATTCTCTCTGAGTCACAATTAAATGGGTGACACACCTTCACGGGTGCCCCAGGTTCGGCGCGGTTTTTTAGCGCCTAACCTGGGATATCTACAACTACAGTTCTTTTATGGTCCTTTCTAGTCGTCCTCTCCTCAACTCCCGCTGACATTCCCCTCGACTCCGCACGCTCTCCGATATAGAATCCTTGCATTCTTTCCACCGACTCGCGACAGGCCTCTAATTGTCTGCTGCCAAAGGATCGTCTCATGCGGATTTCTGCTATCGTGCGCAACCTCTCTCTTCTTCTCGCCCTCACATCGCCGGCCTTCCTGCTTGCCCAGTTCCAGCAGCCCACCGACGAAGAACTCAAGATGACCGCCGACCCCAAGGCTCCCGGAGCCGCCGCTGTCTACCTCAACGTAGAGGAGATCACGAGCGATCAGCTCCACTTCCAAAGCTTTTACGCGCGCATCAAGATACTCACCGAGAAGGGCAAGGAACTGGCTACCGTCGATGTCCCTCCATACCTGCGCGGCACATCCAAGATCGTCGATATCAAGGCCCGCACCATCCACTCCGACGGAACCATCATTCCCCTCGTTGGCAAGCCTGAAGACCTGTTGGTATTCAAGGGAAAAAACAAAGAGGGCGATCAGTTGCAGGTCAACCGCAAGGTCTTCACCCTGCCCAGCGTCGAAGTCGGAAGCATCCTCGAATACACCTATCAGATCCAGGATGACGATAATATCTCCTCATCTCCGCAGTGGCAGATTCAGCGCCCCTACTTCGTCCACAAGGCGCATTACTCCTTCACTCCCTTCAAGGCATTCCTGCCTGGCCTCCAGAACGCGACCAGCATGTATATGGTGGATAGTCACGGACGCGTGATCAACACTCTCATCTGGTGGCCCAAACTTCCCGAAGGCGTGACTGTGAAAACAGACGTCGTTGGCCATTACACCGTTGATATCACCGATGTTCCTCCCGCTCCCGACGAAGAATGGATGCCGCCCGTCCAGAGCGTTCTTTATAGGGTCTTCTTCTATTACAAAGCCGCCAGCAGCGCTCAGGATTTTTGGATCAACGACGCCAAGCTCTGGTCCAAGGACGTGGATCAATTCGCCAAGCCTTCCAGCGCCATCATCGCGGCGGTTGCCGGCCTGATCACCCCCGGCGACACTGACATCGAAAAAGCCAAAAAACTCTACAAGGCCGTTCAGGCCCTCGATAACACCGACTATTCCCGCAAAAAATCTGAATCCGAGATGAAGCAGCTAAAGTTGAAGGCTGCCCGCCACGCTGAAGACACCTGGGCGCAGAAGAGCGGCGACAGCGAGGACATCGCGCTGCTCTATCTGGCCATGCTCCGCGCCGCCGGCCTCACCGCCTACGCCACCAAGGTTGTTGATCGTCAGCGAGGCGTCTTCGATATCTCCTATCTCTCTTTGTCCCAACTCGACGACACTCTAGTCGTTCTCAATACCGGAGGCAAGGAGATCGAGCTCGACCCCGGCGAAAAGATGTGCCCCTTCCTGACCATCAGCTGGAAGCACTCCAGCGCCGGCGGGCTTTCGCAGACCGCTAAGGCGCCCACCGCTGCAACTACCGCCGCCCAGCAATATCCAGATAACAAAACCCTTCGCATCGGCGAAGTCAACCTCGACAGCCACGGCGCATTCACCGGAAACTTCCGCTTTGTCATGACCGGTCAGGAGGCCCTCTACTGGCGGCAAACCGCCCTTAGAAACGATCCCGAAGAGCTTAAAAAGCTCTTCGACCGTAGCAGAATCGAGTCCATCATCCCCGACGGTGTTGAGGCCCATATCGATCACTTCGTCGGTCTCGAAGATCCCGAAGTAAATCTGATCGCCATCGTCAATGCAAAAGGCTCCATCGGCACCGCTACTTCTAAACGCCTCATGCTCCCCGCCTTCTTCTTCGAGACCCGCGGCAAGCAACCCTTCGTCGCTCAGGAAAAACGCACACAGCCCGTTGATATGCACTTTGGCAATGTGGTTACCGACCAGGTCACCTATCACCTCCCCGACGGCTTCACCGTCGAAGGTGCGCCCCTCGACAACAAGATTCCCTGGCCGCAACACGCCATGCTGACCGTTAAATCCGTCTCCGCGCCCGGCCAGATCACCATCGCCCACTCCCTGGCCAGCGCCTTCACCTTCGCCAAGCCAGAGGAGTACCAGGATCTGCGCGGCTTCTACCAGAAGGTCGCCGCCGCCGATCAGCAGCAACTTGTCCTCACCAAATCAGCCGCACCCGCTGCTTCGTCTGCTCCAGCGTCAACAACCGCATCGCCGGCGCCTAAAGGAAACTGACATGCAAACTTCTCCTTGTTCTCTGGAACCTCTGCTTAAGTCTGCTTTGTATCAGGGCACGACTTTAGTCGTGCCGCAAAAGCAACAAAAGAGAAGTTGGGCTTTAGCCCCTGAAGGAAAGCCGGAAGTGCCATCCTTTCGACTTTTTGCTAGCGAAAAGGTGGCGTACCTCGCGTTGCTGCTTTTGCTCCTCGCATCGCCGGCCCTCCTGCTCGCCCAGTTCCAGAAGCCTAACGATGAAGAACTGAGAATGACCTCCGACCCCAAGGCTCCCGGCGCCGCCGCCGTCTACCTCAATATCGAGGAGACCGACAACGATTCGCTCCATCTAAGGAGCTATTACGCACGCATCAAAGTGCTCACCGAGAAGGGCAAGGACCTGGCCACTGTCAGTATTCCCTTCCTGCATGGTTCTGAAAAGATCTCCGACATCAAGGCCCGCACTATCCACTCCGATGGAACCATCATTCCCCTTGAAGGCAAGCCTGGGGATCTGTTGAGCTACAAGGCGACTACCGCGGGGCACGACAACTTGCAGATAAATAACAAGGTCTTCACCCTGCCCAGCGTCGAAGTTGGCAGCATTCTCGAATATCAATATCAACTCGTTTACGGGGATTGCAAAGTCAATTATGGCTCTTGCGAGTTCCTGCCCCCGGATTGGGAGATTCAGCGCCCCTACTTCGTTCACAAGGCGCACTACTCCTTTTATGGCATCGTTCCCTTCGTCTGGGTGGCGAGGCTGCCTGCTGGCGTCAACGTCCAGAACATCCCTGTCACTGGGCAAGCCAGCGTGGATGTATCCGACATTCCTCCCGCGCCAGATGAAGAATGGATGCCGCCCATCCGCAGCCTCATTTATCGCGTGACCTTCTTTTATAAACCCGACTTTGAAAGCACTCCCCTCGATTATTGGACCATTGTAGGCAAGTACTGGTCCAAAGACGTGGATCACTTTGCCGAGCCATCCAAACTCATCAAAGATGCCGTCGCTGGCCTCATCTCTCCCGGCGACAATGACCTCGACAAAGCAAAAAAACTCTATAAAGCCGTCCAGGCCCTGGATAACACCGACTATTCCCGCAAAAAAACTGAATCCGAAATGAAGCAGCTCAAGCTGAAAGAGGCCAAACACGCCCAGGATACCTGGACGCAGAAAAGCGGCGACAGCGAGGACATCGCCATGCTCTATCTCGCCATGCTCCGCGCCGCCGGCCTCACCGCATATGCCGAAAAAATCGTTGACCGCAAGCTGGACGTCTTCGACATCACTTACTTATCCTTGCACCAGCTCAACAACACCCTCGTTGTTCTCTCCACTGAAGGCAAGGAGATCGAGCTCGACCCCGGCGAAAAGATGTGCCCCTTCGGAACCGTCAATTGGAGGCACTCCAACGCGGGAGGAATCTCACAGTCTGCCAAGGGTATAAATGCTGGCGCCTCTGCTGCCCAGCGGTATTCTGACAACAAGATTTCCCGCCTGGGCGAAATCACTCTCGACGGCAATGGTGCTCTCACCGGCGTATTCCGCTTTGACTTGACCGGCCAGGAAGCCCTCTACTGGCGTCAGTTGACCATTAACAACGATGAAACTGAGGTCAAAAAGCAATTCGACACATG
This sequence comes from Occallatibacter sp., assembly GCA_050013195.1. GTDB lineage: Bacteria > Acidobacteriota > Terriglobia > Terriglobales > Acidobacteriaceae > Telmatobacter. The sequence continues at coordinate 7,933 of JBEKFS010000138.1, read as the reverse complement.
GTTGGAGTCTATATTCCCCGAGGGCATTGAGGCCCACCTCGATCACTTCAACGGGCTCAACGATCCCGACAGTAAACTGATCGCCTCCATCAAAGCCCAAGGCTCCTACGGTGCCGCTACCTCCAAACGCCTCATCCTCCCCGCATTCTTCTTCCAGACCCGCGGCACACATTCTTTCGTCGCTCAGGAAAAGCGCCTGACGCCCGTCGATATGCACTATGGCGAGATCGTGAACGACCAGATCGTTTATCACATCCCCGATGGCTTCACCGTCGAAGGCGCGCCTCCGAGCTCCCAGATTTCCTGGCCGCAGCACGCGAATTTCATCACCAAATCCACCTCCGCGCCCAGCTCGATCACTATCATCCGCTCGCTGGCTCGCGCCTTCACCTTCGCCAGGCCCGAGGAGTATCAGGACCTTCGCGCCTTCTACCAGAAAATCGCCGCTGCTGATCAACAGCAACTCGTCCTTACCAGAACTTCTCCCGTCGACAAAGGAAACTAATAATGAAAATTTCGCTCTCTTCCCATACCGCTCATCATTCCATCGCCGTTGCTCTTCTCGTCCTTCTCTGCAACCCATGCCTCGCCAACTGGTTCGGCGGCAAGCAGGACCCGCCGCAGTGGGGCCTCGACGCCGCCAGAACGCCCATCCCCGCCTACGCCAAAGATGCGGCCTCCATCGTCCTTTTCGATGAGTACCTCGAAACCGTAGATGCCCAGGGCCGAGCCGTCGAGCGCGAACGCGAAGCTATTCGCATCCTCAAGCCTCAGGGTCGCAGCGATGCCATGTGCGGAGTCTCATACGACGTGGACGAGAAAATCAATTACTTCCGCGAGTGGACCATTGCCGCCGACCAGAAGCAGTACCAGGCCCAGGACACCGACTTCATCGATGTGGGAGACAACGGCGTCCCCATTATGCTCTCCACCCGCAAAGCCCGCGTCGTGCATCCTCCCGCCGCAGATCTCGGCGCCACCATCATCTGCGAATCGGAGGAGTTGCTCAAACCGTATATCCACGAAACCGTCTGGCAAATTCAGAGTCACATTCCCGTTGTCTTCCAGGCTCTCGAAGTGGACCTTCCCGCCGGCCGCGCGCATTCCGAGGCATGGCACAGATTCACGCCCGTCAAGCCCGTCGAAGTCGCTCCAAACCATTGGCGCTGGGAAATTAAAGATATGCCCGCCCTCGACCTTCGCGACGTAAAATCCCATCCCGCCTGGGAAGCTCTTGCCGCGCGCATGTCCGTCCTGTGGGGCGATGCCGCCGTCGAGGGCAAAGACAACCAGTGGCGCGCCCTCGGTCAGTGGTACGCCACATTAAATGCAAACCGCCCCGACCCATCGCCTGAAATCACCGCCCAAACGCAAAACCTTATTGCCGGCGCGCCTGACTTCTACGCCAAGCTCACCCGCATCACTGAGTACATCCAGAAGAACATCCGCTACTTCATCGTCATGCGCGGCATCGGCGGCTTGCAGGCCAACCACGCCGCAGACATATTCCGCAATCGTTATGGCGACTGCAAAGACAAGACCACCTTGACGATCTCCATGCTGCAGGTGGCCGGAATCCACGCCGTTTATATGCCTTTGGACGACCGCCGCGGCGTCGTCGATCCCGATGTTCCTTCGATCATGGGCAACCACATGATTACCGCCATCGAGCTTCCGCCGGATCTGCAGGACCCGCGCCTCAAGGCCATCGTCAAAGCCAAAGACGGCAAGCGTTATCTTATCTTCGATCCCACCGACGAGCGCACGCCCGTCGGCAATCTGCCCTCGGATGAGCAGGGCAGCTACGGCATCCTCGCCGCCGGGCCATCCAGCCAGATTATCGCCCTGCCGGTGCTCGATCCCGGCGTCAATGGATCGGAGCGCAAAGGCGTCTTCTCCCTTGCGCTCGATGGCATTTTGACCGGCTCCATCGATAGCTACGCCATCGGCCCCAAAGGCGCAGGTCTGCGCGAATTCCTCAAGTACACCGACGACAAGGAGCGCCGGGAATACTGGGAGAAGTATGTAGCTGTGTCCCTTCCCGGCGTCACCCTCGACGCTTTTCAATTCATTCAGCCCGCTGACCTCGACAAGCCCATCGAGTTTCACTACAAGGTGACCGCGCGCTCATACTCCCATCAGGCCGGCACGCTCCTGCTGGTCCGCCCCCGCGTCATCGGCTCCGATGCTATGCCCTTCGACGACAAGCCCCGCGTCTATCCCATTAACCTCGACGCCACCGGCCGCTGGCGAGACAGCTTCGACATCACCATCCCTCCCGGCTATGTCGTCGATGAGATGCCAGACCCCGTCTCGCTCGACCTCGACTTCGCCAGCTACCACTCCGCGGTCTCTGCAAAAGGAAATCTCCTTCACTACGAACGCGAATACGTTGTCCGCCAGGTCGAGATTCCCCCCACCAAAGCCTCCGCCTTCCGCCACCTGGAATCCGTCATCCTCGCCGACGAAAAGAACGCCGTCGTCCTAAAAAAACAGTAACCGCCACACGCACCGGGTGCCCCACCTTCGCCGATTTACGTTCTTTGTAAATCGGTTAAGGTGGGATACTTACAACTACAGTTTTTTATAGCCCTTCCAGTCTTCCCCCTCGACCCCTCTCCCATCTCCGTTGTAGAATTCTCGCAATCATTTCCACTATCTCGCTGCGGACTTCTATTTTCTGCAAGCAAAGGAGCCTCTCATGCGAATCTCTGTTCTCCTGCGCAGCCTGACCCTGCTTCTCACCCTATTCTTCCCGGCCGTGCTGCGCGCTCAGTTCCAGCAGCCCACCGACGAAGAGCTCAAGATGACCTCCGACCCCAAGGCTCCCGGAGCCGCCGCCGTCTACCTTGATATCGAAGAGAATGACGACGATCGGGTTTATATGCAGAGCGTATATGTGCGCATCAAGGTCCTTATGGAGAAAGGCAAGGAGCTGGCCACTGTCAGCATCCCTTATTACTCCATGTGGTGCGGCCCGTTAAAGTGCGTGAATGCCTATACGGTCACTGACATCAAGGCCCGCACTATTCATTCTGACGGCGCGGTCATTCCCTTCGATGGCAATACTCAAGACCTGTTGACCTCCAGGACAACCCTCAGCAGTGGTGATTATCGACTGTATAGCCGTAAAGTCTTCACACTGCCCAGTGTCGAGGTTGGTAGCATCCTTGAATATCGCTATCAGATTCGTTCGCCAACATACCATCTCACGCCGCCCACCTGGGAGATTCAGCGTCCATACTTTATCCACCATGAACGCTATGTTTACACACCCTCCAAAACATTTACGGCCAGCAACACCCGGACTCAGACCAATGCATACGTGATCGATGAGCGTGGCAGACCGGACAGTTCCCTCCACTGGTGGACGATTTTGCCACCGGGAGTCACTTTGAAAGCTGATATTGCAGGGGTTTTCCGCCTCGAGTTATTCGACATTCCCGCCGCTCCCGACGAGGAGTGGATGCCGCCTATCAAGAGCCAGCTTTACCATGTGAAGTTCTATTACGTATATGCCACTGACAAAATCAATTACTGGGTAGAAGAGGCCAATTACTGGTCAAAGGATGTGGACAAAGTCGCCATCTCCTCGGCAGACATCGAAGCCGCTGTTGATGCCCTGATCTCTCCTGGTGACAGCGCGCTCGAAAAAGCTAAAAAACTCTACAAAGCCGTCCAGGCCCTCGACAACACCGATTTTTCTCGCAAGAAAACTGACTCCGAACTCAAGCAGTTTAGTATGAAAATTACCACTCATGCTACGGATACACTCGTGAAAAAGAGCGGTTCTAGCCATGACATCGCTCTTCTCTATCTCGCCATGCTCCGCACCGCGGGCCTCACCGCCTACGACATGAAGGTGGTTGATCGCAGTCAGCGCGTCTTCGCTCTTGGCGACCTTGACTTCGATCAGTTGGATGACGACATCATTCTTCTGACCATTGCCGGAAAGGAATACCTCCTCGATCCCGGAGAAAAAATGTGCCCCTTCCAGACAATGTCTTGGAAACATTCTGGATCTGTCGAACAAGACTATCCGCACCGGCGATATCTACCTCGACGAGCAAGGCGCCATTACTGGCAATTTGAACATTGTCATGACCGGCCAGGAAGCTCTGTATTGGCGGCAGACTGCCCTTAGAAATGATCTGGGCGAACTCAAAAAGCAATTCGATGACAAGCTCCAGTCCATCGTCCCAGTGGGCATCGAAGTCCACGTCGATCACTTCCTCGGCCTCGACGATCCTGACGTCAACCTGATCGCCTTCGCCAATGTGCACGGGATTCTCGACGCGTCGTCTACAAAACGCCTCATGATTCCTGCCTTTTTCTTCGAGTCTCGCGCCGCGCATCCCTTCGTTGCTCTGGAAAAGAGATCTCAGCTCGTCGATATGCACTATCCCGAGCAGATCCTCAACCAGATCGTCTATCACCTGCCGCCCAGTCTGACGATCGAAGGCGCTCCTCCGGACAACAAGTTTGCATGGGAAGGCCACGCCAACCTGACCACGAAATCCGTTGTTGCCCCCGGCCAGGTCACCGTCGCACGCATTCTCTCGCGCGGCTTCACCACTGTAAAAGCAGAAGATTATATGGACCTCCGCGCCTTCTACCAGAAAGTCGCCGCTGCCGATCAGGCCCAACTCGTCCTTACCAAATCCCTCGCCGCGCCGGCTCCCGCGTCCCCCGCGCCGAAAAGCAACTGACGATAACTTGGCAACCAAAATATGCCGGCCGCCCCGCCTTCGCCAATTCGCGTTTGTTGCGAATCGGTTAAGGTGGGATATTTACAACTACAGTCCTTTATGGTCCTTTATAGTTTCTCCGCACTCCCCCAAATCATATACGCTAATCAAGTCATGATTCGCTGGCTGGTTATCGGTATCGGCGACATCGCGCGCCGCCGCGTCATCCCCGCTATCCTTGCGGAGCCGCGCAGCCGCCTGCAAGCCCTCGTCACCCGCGATCCTGAAAAGGCCGCCGCTTACCCCGGTGCTGAAGTCTTCACCAACCTCGACGTCGCCCTCCAAACCACTCCCATCGACGCCGTCTACGTTGCCTCGCCGGTCTTTCTCCATGCGCCCCAGGCCATCGCCTGTATACACGCCGGCAAGCATGTCCTCTGCGAAAAACCTACCGCCCTTAATTTCTCAGCCGCGCAATCCATGGTCGCCGCCGCGCGCGCTCATCAGCGCCTCTTCGCCGTCGCATACTATCGCCGTCTCTATCCCAAGCTCATCCGCGCCCGTCAACTCATCGCCGAGGGAGCCATCGGCCAGCCCGTCCTCGCCGAGGCCAATTGTCATGAATGGCGCATCCCCAATTCTCCAGACCAGCCTCGAAGCTGGCTCTTCGATCCCGCCATGGCCGGAGGAGGTCCGCTCTTCGACATCGCCTGCCACCGCATCGATGCCATGAACTTCCTCTTCGGTGAGCCGGCGCGCTCCACCGGCCTGCTCTCCAACGCCGTCCATCAGATGCCCGTTGAAGATTCAGCCACCGTCCTCATCCAATACCCCTCCGGCCTCCATGCCACCGTCGATGTCCGCTGGAACTCGCACATCGAACGCGACCAGTTCCGCGTGATCGGAACCAACGGCGAAATCAATCTCGACCCTCTCAATGGCCCCAATCTCCGCATTGGCGACATCGAGGAGTCGCTGCCCCCTCACGCCAACCTGCACTATCCGTGCATTGAAAATTTCGTCTCCGCCATCCTCGATGGAGCGCCTCTCGCCTGCCCTGGCGAGCAAGCCATCTGGACCGACCGCATTCTGCAAACCGTCCGCGCCGCCAACCCGTTAACTCGCTAATATGGGTGCCCCACCTTCGCGGCGTTTTTGTTTTTGCCGCTAATATCCTGAGCCACAAATACGCAGCATAAAAATTGCTGTCATCCTGAGCGAACGGGGCCCCAGGCGTACTCTTCAGCCTGGGGGTGGTGAGTCGAAGGATCTGTAGTAGTTCTTCAATGAACTTCTGAATCACCACACTAAGGTGGAGTACCTAAAATTACAGCTTTTTATAGTCTTTTATAATCTTTCCCCGTGCTAACCCCACTGTCTCCCATTGAATCCCTCTCCCATATTCAGCATCATTAACTCATGAGCCATCCTCTTTTTTCTCCTCTGCAACTCCGCTCGGTCAGCCTGCCCAATCGCATCGGTGTCTCCCCCATGTGCCAGTACTCCGCGCAAGAAGGCACCGCGTCCGTTTGGCACCTCGTCCATCTGGGCAGCCGCGCCCAGGGCGGCGCTGGCCTGGTCATTTTTGAAGCTGCCGCCATTCTCCCCGAGGGCCGCATCTCCCCCGGAGATCTGGGTCTGTGGAGCGACGCCCACATCCCCGCTCTCAGCAGAATCGTCCAGTTCATTCACTCCCAGGGTGCCCGCGCTGCCATTCAACTGGCCCACGCCGGACGCAAGGCCGGCACAAAGATTCCCTTCGCCGCATCAGGCCCGCTCTCACCCTCCGAAGGCGCCTGGCAGCCAGTCGCACCCTCCGCCCTGGCCTTCGCTCCCGATTACGCTCTTCCCCAGCCTCTCGATCAGGCCGGCATCGCGGCCATCGTCAATGCCTTCGTGCAGGCCGCCCGCCGAGCCTTCAATGCCGGCTTTGACGCCGTTGAAATTCACGCCGCCCACGGCTATCTCATCCACCAGTTCCTCTCGCCGCTCGCCAACCAGCGCACCGACGCTTACGGCGGCAGCTTTCAAAATCGCACTCGCCTGGCCTTGCAAGTTGTCGACGCCGTCCGCGCCGTCTGGCCCGCCCATCTGCCGCTCCTCATGCGAATCTCCACCACCGACTGGGTTCCCGGAGGCTGGTCTGTCGATGAATCCGTGCAACTCGCCTCACTCCTGCGCGAACACGGCGTCGATCTCGTCGATGTCTCCTCCGGAGGCCAGGTCCCCAACGCCAAAATTCCCGCCGCTCCCGGTTTTCAGGTCGAGTTTGCCGCCAGAATCCGTCGCGAGGCCAACATTCCCACCGCCGCCGTCGGCCTCATCTCCGATCCCGCCCAAGCCAATGCCATCATCGCCCAGGGCGAGGCAGACCTTGTCCTCCTCGGCCGCGAGTTGTTGCGCTACCCCTACTGGCCCCTCCACGCGGCCGCCGCTCTCGGCGAGTCCGCCAGTTGGCCCCCGCAATATTTGCGCGCCGCCCCGCCCCATTCCCCCGCCCGCACACCCCTCACCCGTCCTGAACATGAGTAACAAATTTGTGCACACTCCACCATTTTTGCATCGCTTTTAGTGCAAATCTGGGCCTATACTTGCTGTAGAGAAGGATTTTCTCCCCTGTTGCTATCTCCTCCTCGTCTTACTATGGCCATGCAACTTCCCCAGAATCGTGTTCCCAACTCGCCCGTGATCCCCGACCGCCTCTACTTCAAGATCGGCGATGTGGCGCGCATCTGCGGCCTAGAAACCTATGTCCTGCGTTTTTGGGAGACGCAGTTCCCTCAGCTCAGGCCCAACAAAAGCGGCACCGGCCAGCGCCTCTACCGTCGCAATGATGTCGAGCTTGTTTTGAAGATCAAGCACCTGGTCCACGAAGAGGGCTACACGCTCTCCGGCGCCCGTCAGGCATTGGAGCAAGCCCATACCCGCAAGTCTCCCCCGCCCCAGACCAAACTTGAATCAATCTCCCGGCTGCCCCTGCCGTCCGTCGCCTCCGCCCAGTCTCAAGAGAATCTCGCCGCAACTGTAGCCCATGCCCGCGCCGAACTGCGCGAAATTGCCGGCCTGCTCGCCTCGCCTGATCCCCAACCCCAGCCGCCCCGTCGACGCGCGCGTCTGGCCACCATGCCCACAAAGTCAGGCTCCCTCTTCCCTCTCTAAGCTTTCTTTTCGTACCCCGTTTTTCCGCTAACTTGCTAACCCGCTACTTCCGCGCAGCGGAAGCTAACTCGCTATTTCCGTTCAAA
>JBEKFS010000137.1:0-9067 GCA_050013195.1 Occallatibacter sp. | reverse complement strand
CGCCGAATGCGCTATCAAGTCGGAGTGAATCTTTCCATCCGACTCATAATAGCGGCGACTCAGCGGCGTTACCAGAATCGGCGTAATTCCATGCGCCCGCGCCTCCTCCACATAGCGCTTCAAATTCGCCGGATACTCAGTCTTCAGATTTGTCTCGCGCGGCAAATGCCCCTTCGATTCCTCATCGTTATGGCCAAACTGAATCAGCATATAGTCCGGCTTGTCCGCTAGAGCCTTGGCCCAGTAGCCATCCATGTAATAGGTCTTGGTACTTGCGCCCCCTCTCGCGTCGTTGATGCACGTCACCTGCTCCGTAAGGTTGGCGCAGAACCCAACTCCATAGCCGGAGTTCCGGGCCTGTGTGGAATCTCCCACCAACGCAATCCGTATCTTTGCGTCCGTATGCGGCGCGGCCTTTGCGGTGGGTTGTGAGTATCCCATGCAGCAGGCAGAAATTAGTAAAGTAATCGCAATAGATTTCATTAGGCAAAATCTCCCATATGCAAAACGTTCCTTTCAATTATATGTGGCAAAATTGAACTCCATGGAGGTCTGACCAGTTAAAAGGCGCATTCACACTCTTCACCATGCAATTTCGTCGGGCAAGGCGCTGGTCGAGCGCTAAAAACCCTTATCTGGCGTTGTAATGCGCCATATAGCATCGCTATTTAAACTTCTGCCCAGCTTTGATTTTATCTTGACAATTCTTGCTTACGAGAGTTATATATCGTACGATAAGAACAGTGGTCTGACCACTGTTCTCAACTTCGTTCCAAATTTCCAGGCAAAGCAAGTCCACAAAATTGAAACTTCAACTCAATGGAGGCAGCCATGATGCATTTCGCAGTAGTTAGCATTTCAAATCGAAAAAAAGCACCTGGACAGATCGGCATCAGCATGGCAATCGCAGGATTGTTTGCTCTTGTGATTTGCAGCATGCTCTTGATCCCGTCAGGTGCGTTTGCGCAGGAGTTCCGTGCAACCATAAGCGGCACTGTTACCGATGTGACTGGAGCCGTGGTGCCTGGCGCCAGCATTACCGTAACGGAAACGCAGAGCGGTACCATCAACCGCACGACCAGCGATAACACCGGGCAATACGTTGTGCCCTTCCTGCCGCCAGGAAATTATTCGATTTCGGTGACTAAGAAGGGATTCGAAACACTGACGCGAGCCGGCATCACGCTGCAGGCGCAGGAACACCCGATCATCGACCTGGCCTTAACCGTGGGCAGCGCGACTCAGACGGTGACCGTAACAGCCGAGGCGCCGTTATTGAACCAGGAGAATGCGTCCATTGGAGATGTGATCTCAACCGCCTCAGTCGCCGACCTGCCGCTCAATGGGCGCGCCCCCATGATGCTTGCTGAACTATCGGTGGGCGTTATGATGGAAGCCGCTCCGGAGCAATCGCACCCCTTCGACAACAACAACATGAACTCTTTCAGCATCGGTGGAACGCCACTGCAGGCCAGCGAAGTGCTGCTGGACGGCTCACCGGACGAAACCATGCTTGGCGCGCTGGCCTTCAGCCCCACACAGGACACGGTGCAGGAAGTCTCCGTGCAGCCCTTCGCTACCGACGCCTCATTCGGCCATACCATCGGCGGCGTCATGAACCAGGTCACCAAGAGCGGCACCAACAAATTGCATGGCACCGCCTACGAGTTCGGACAGATCTCCGGCATCGACGCCAACACATACTTCAACAAACGTTCCGGCGCCGCGACACCCGTATTTCACTTCAACCAGTACGGTCTCACTGCGGGCGGACCGATTTTGATTCCTAAAGTCTTCAACGGCAAAAACAAGCTCTTCTTCTTCTTTGCCTGGGAGGGCCTGAAGGATAATACGCCGGCGACGGCCACGACTACGATACCCACGGCCGCCGAGGAAGCCGGCGACTTCTCCGCGCTGCTGGCACTCAGCACCGCTTCCCCAAACCCCTACCAGCTCTATGAACCGGGCACCGGCACATACAGCAGCGGCTCAACTTCGAACCGAACGCCGGTTCCGAATAACTGCTTGGGACCCGCTGCCACTGCATTCAGTTCGTCGGACTGTCCATCCAATGCAGGCATGACCATCAACCCGATTGCCTCCAACTATATGAAGCTCTTCCCAACAACGCCAAACAATACCGCCAATCAAAAAACTGACGGCCAGAACAACTACATCAGCAATGCGCCCAGCGTCGACAATTATAGCGCCGAGTTCGGGCGCTTGGACTACAATCTGAATGACCGCAACCACCTCTTTTACGACTTCCGGCACAACTTCCGCAGCCAAATCAAGCAGGATTACTTCGGAAACCACACCAATGGATCGACCCTGATTCGAGAGAACTGGGGATCGTCGCTGGACGATGTCATTACCATGAACTCCTCCACGGTATTCAACGTGCGCCTCAACTGGACGTATTTCTACGAGGCGCACGCTTCGCCGGCCGCGGCCTACACGCCAACGCAGATGGGATTCTCCTCCGGCCTGCAAGCCGCAAGCCCATATGTGGAGATGCCGGTCATAAAATTCAACAGCAGCAGCTACCAGAGCTTTAACAATACGGCAGCGCCTACCTACGATCCGACCACCAATTACCAGGTCTTTGGCGACGTGGTCAAATTGCTGGGTAAGCACACGCTCAAGTTCGGCTTCGACGGCAGGCAATACCGCATGAGGATCCGGAACTATGACAACGGCGCCAGCCCATCCGGCAGCTTCACCTTCGGAAACAGTTGGGTGACTCAGGGAACAGGCAAGTCGGCCCAGACCTTCGGTGGCGATCTGGCTTCGTTTGAGTTGGGCCTGGCGAACACAGGTAGTGACGGTTTCGATCTCCAGGCCGAAGGCGACTATCGCACGTATTACGTTGGCGCGTTCGCTCAGGATGACTGGCGCGTGAATCCCCGACTGACGTTCAACTTTGGCGTGCGCTATGACATTGATACACCCTTCGGCGAAAAGTTAGGGCGTACGGTCAGCGGCTTCAATCCGACAGCCACCAACACCGCCTCCGGTGCAGCATACAATTCAGGCGACACCGTGACCGTAAATTCCCAGGTGTACTCCGTAAACCAAACAGGCTTTAACACGCTGGGCGGGCTGACCTTCCCGAGTGGGAACGGAGGCGCGCCTTACCAAATTGCGGACAACCATGGTTTCTTTAGCCCGCGATTCGGCTTCTCTTATAACCCTGCTTTCCTGAAGAGTAAGTTTGTGACGCGCGGAGGCTTCGGGATGTTCGTGCAACCGCAATCTCTGTCGAACATGAACTCGTCAGGGGTTGTTTCCTCCAACGCGCAAAGCTTCCAGTCGGGATTTAGCGCCTCCACGTCATACACTTCATCGGTCGACAGCTATTACAACAACTGCGCCAATGGAAGCGTAGGCGGCGCCACTTGCTCAGATGCAGGCGACTCAGCATTTTCGCTAAGCAATCCCTTCCCTGGCGGAATTGTGCAGCCCGCAGGCTCGTCCGCCGGCGCAAGCACGTTCCTTGGCGAAGCGATTGGATTCTTTGCTCCCGTGCAGCACGATGCCTATTCGGAGCGCTGGAACTTGGGTGCGCAGTACGAGATCACTCCCGGCACACTGATCGAGGCGATCTACGTGGGCAACCATGCATTGCATCTGACAGTCGGCTCACGGAACATCAATGCCACCCAATTGCAGTACATGACTACCAATCCCTACTGGGATTACAATCTGGGCAAGGCGGCGGGGACCAACGTACCTAACCCGTTCTCGGGCTTGCTCCCTCTCAACAGCACCTACAACGGTTCCACAACGCCCCTGAGCGCCCTGCTGACTCCGTATCCGCAGTTTGACAGCTCCGCCATCACCGAATACAACGAAACCATCGGGCAGTCGTGGTACGAAGCCGGCATGTTCCATGTGGAGCAACGCGTTAAGCACGGCCTCACCATGACCGCGAATTATAACTTTTCCAAGCTCATTGAGCGGGACACTCGCCTCAACGACATGGTCAATACCCTTGAGAAGAGGGTTTCGCCTTACGATCACGCGCAACACTTCACAGTGGGTGGAACCTATGACCTGCCCTTCGGCTCCGGCAAGAAGTTCTCCCTGGGCGGCAGCAAAATCGTCGACGAGATCGCCGGCGGCTGGGTAATCAACGGAATCTACCAATTCCAGACCGGTCCGCCGATTGTGTTCACGGGCGATCTTGTGTTTCAGCCGGGTATGACGGTTGCAAACATCCAGGTCCAGCCGCGCAATACGAGCAACACTACTCCGGCGCTGGTGAACGCAAGCAATGTTTTCGCTACCGGAAACGCTACTACTTGCACCTATGTATCCGGGTCGCAGCCGTGCGACGGCACAGTGTTTATCAACGGCCAGTACAATTCCTATCACCTCCGGACACTGCCGACAACCATCGGCTCCGTGCGTGCGGACGGGTATAACAACCTCGACGCCTCCATCCTTAAAAACTTCCCCATTTACGGCAAGTCGAGCTACTTCCAGCTCCGCTTTGAAACATTCAACACTCTCAACCACGCGATTTTCGCATCGCCAGTCATTACACCCGCAACCTCGAGCACCTTTGGCTACATTTCAGCTACTACGGCCAACAGCCTGCCGAGGCAGTTCCAGATCGGCGGGCGCCTCGTATTCTAACCTCAACCAGCTGAAAACAGGCGGCGCAGGGCTCTTCAGCCTCGCGCCGCTTGTTTGTTCTCGTAATAATCCTCTTTTACGTTGGCGTTGCCCCGCAACAACGCAGGAGAGCCTTGACGGTGAACAGACCCTTTCCTGTAAAGTTAATCGTGCAAGTGGTCAGTCCTCTTGGGCAGATCGTTTTGACCAGCTGGCTCGGCCCGTGCCGCGCCGATAGGAGTTCAATGTGCGCTTTCTACGCTTAGCCTCGTTTCTCGCCGTAGCATTGACGTTCACTTCATCATCCTTGCTCGCTCAAGACACCCGCAAGGTCACCGAGCCGGTGATTCCCGCCGCATGCGTAACTCTGAACGCCAATATCGCGGCCAGTCACGGTGTAATCGCACTAGAGGATGAGCAGAAACTCGACACCGAGCGCATCCAGCATGCCCTCGACACCTGCGCCGCAGTTCAAACCGGGGCCCCCACAGACAGGTCTTCGTCCGTGGGATCGAAAGCTGTCGTATTGCGCGCCCAGGCGAGGAAGAATGTCTTCCTCACTGGCCCTCTCACCCTGCGTCCCGGCGTCACCCTGGTCGTTGAGGCCCATACAGTCCTGGCAGCTTCGCGCGATCCGCGCCTCTACGATCTCGCTCCCGGCAGTTGCGGCATAGTGGGCGAAAGAGGTCGCGGATGCAAGCCGCTGATTTTTGGCGATGGGGTAAAGGACGGCGGCATCATGGGCGAAGGTTCCATCGATGGCCGCGGCGGTGCCAAGCTGCTGGGCCAGGATGTGACCTGGTGGGACTTGGCGCACGAAGCAAAGGTCAAGGACTTGCAGCAGAGCGTGCCCTCCATGATCTCTCTGCGCCACGCCGACAACTTTACGATGTACAAGATCACGCTGCGTAACTCGCCGGGCTATCACGTTTCAGTCAACCTCACGGATGGTTTCACGGCGTGGGGCGTGAAGATCATGACCCCTAAGACCGCCCGTAACACCGACGGCATCGATCCAGGCTCCTCGCGCAACATTACGATTGCCTACTCCAGCATCAACACTGGCGATGACGACGTCTGTCTCAAGCCGAATCGCGCGGCCGGAGTTTCGAATATGTCGGTCTTGCATAACCACTTTTATGCGGGACATGGAATGTCAATCGGCAGCGGCACAGATGGGGGCGTGGACCACCTCTTGGTCGAAGACCTCACAATCGACGGAGCGGACAACGGCCTTCGCATCAAAAGCGACCCCAGCCGTGGTGGGCTGGTGCATGATGTCACTTATCGCAATGTTTGTATTCGCAATGTAAGGAATCCGCTGGTTTTTACGCCGCACTACACGGTATTCAAAGGCGACAGGTTGCCTATCTATCGCGACATTACGCTTGAGAATGTGCATGTGCTGACTCCGGGCGCTTTCACCTTTCTCGGCTTGGATGCTGACCACAAACTTGGGATAAAGCTCGACAATGTCTTCGCGGACGATCAGCAGCACTCACTTTTTTATGACAAAGACGCTGAGATCACTATCGGCCCGTCGCTCGGCAACCTGACGCCAGCGGGCGACGATGTGTCGATTACGCAGGCGCCCGGCTCGGCGGAGGGCAAGCCGCTGGAGTGCGATACGCGCTTCGTTCCCTTCCCTGCTTTACCCACCGCGCCGGAGATGGCCGGCAAGGTTCCACCCGAAGATAACAATCTCTACATTGCCGCGGATGGGACCGGAGATTTTTATTCGATTCAGCGCGCGCTCGATGTGGCAAAGGAGGGACAAGTACTGATGGTCTCTCCGGGCGAGTATCGCGAGGTGCTGACGGTGGACAAGAAGAACATCACCATCCGTAGCAATAATCCCGATGCGAGCAAGACGATAGTAGTTAATGATCGCAGCGCCGGCCAGAACGGAGGCACGCTTCACTCCGCTACCGTGAATGTAACGGCCGACAACTTCTTCGCCGAGAACATCACCTTCGAAAATGATTTCAACGCCACCCATCCGCAGCTTCCCGCCGGCTCTCAGGCTCTGGCGCTGCTTGTTACCGGCGACCGCGCCATCTTCCACAATGTGCGTCTGCTGGGCAATCAGGACACCCTCTACGCCGGCAGCCGCAACTGCACGCCTGACGGGCAAAATTGCGTCCCCACGCGCCAGTACTTTTCCGATTGTTACATCGCCGGAAACGTTGACTTCATCTTTGGCGATAGCAAGGCCTACTTCGAACGTTGCGAGATTCACAGCACCGCTCATGCTGGCGGATACATCACCGCGCAATCCAAGCACTACCCCGATGAAGACTCCGGCTATGTCTTCAATCATTGCAAGCTTGTCGTTGACCCCGGCGTAACAGGCCCCGTCTACCTTGGCCGGCCCTGGCGTCCTTATGCCACTGTGATTTTCATGAACACTGAAATGGGCAGCCACATCGATCCTGCTGGCTGGCGCGAGTGGCATCCCGGCGAAACACATTCCATCGACACCGTCTTCTATGCTGAGTTCAACTCTACCGGCCCCGGCGCAAATAATGACAAGCGCGAGCCGCACACTCATTTTCTTACCCCGGAACAAGCCAAACAATACGAGCCGTCTGTCTTTCTGCGCGGCGCTGATAACTGGGACCCTGCGCAACTCCCAAAGCAGTAAAATGAGATTTGAGACTATCTCGTAAACCGCTTTTGAAAGGGCGCGGCTTTGCAGCTTTCGGAAATACGCAAACCGTGTCGCACGAAGTGTCAGGGCATTGCTTTGCAGGTTGCGGAACAATGCAAAGGTTGGAGCATGAAGTGTCAGGGCATGACTTTAGTCGTGCCGTAAATGCAACAAATAGATTTTGGGCTTTAGCCCCTGAGGGGCGTTTTCATGAACTGAATGACATTTATGAAGTGGCTTCGAACGAATACGAGGAGAAACGATGAAAACAATTGTGATGGCTGACCCAGTGCGATTTCCCCGCATGACGACCAAGGAACTCCGCGAGAGTTTTCTCCACAACACTCTCTACGAGCCAGGCAAAATTAATTTCAATTATGTTGTGGATGCCGACCGTGCCGCAATCGGCATGGCTGCGCCCGTGGACTCTCCGATTGTGTTGCCCACATACCCGCAACTGCGAGCGGCATACTTTACCGAACGCCGCGAACTGGGCGCATTGAACATCGGCGGCACTGGCATCATAAAGGTCGCAGGAAAAAGCTACGAGCTCAACAATCTCGACGTGCTCTACATCGGCCGCGGCAACGCGGAAGTTGTTTTCGAGTCAAAGGACAAGAAGAATCCCGCTGTCTTCTACCTGCTCAGCTACCCTGCTCATGCCGTTTATCCCGTTGCTCTGGTGCGTAAGGAAGAAGCCAATCCCACAGAGCTTGGTAGCGCGGAAACCTGCAATCACCGCACCATCTACAAGTACATTCATCTCGAGGGCGCCAGAAGCTGTCAGCTCGTGATGGGTGTAACTCATCTGCATCCCGGCAGCGACTGGAACACCTTGCCCGCGCATACCCATGATCGCCGCACAGAAATCTACATGTATTTCAATCTCCCCGAGAATGCCCGCGTCTTTCATCTGATGGGAGCGCCCGACGAAACGCGCCATCTCGTGATGGCCAACCGGGATGTTGTATCATCCCCCGTCTGGTCAATTCATGCGGGCGTTGGCACGCAGGCCTACAGCTTCTGCTGGGGTATGGGTGGAGAAAATCAGGTATATAGCGACATGGACCCGGCGCCTGTCGAAAGCCTCCGCTGACACGAGTAAGTTGAGATAACATACGAAAGGCCAGGCACTTCTCTTACTGGAGCGTCTGGCCTTTCTTTTGTAACATGGCTTTGACTAAACGGTATAAGTCGAGGAAGAAACTCTCCCTCCGTGGCCGGTCCAGTTAGTGTGGAAGAACTCGCCGCGCGGCTTGTCGGTGCGTTCATAAGTGTGCGCGCCGAAGTAGTCGCGTTGTGCTTGCAGCAGGTTGGCGGGCAGCCGGCCGGTTCTGTATCCGTCGTAGAACGACAGTGCAGAGGAGAACACGGGGGTGGGAACACCTAACTCGACAGCATGAACCTGCGCCTTGCGCCACGACGCCTGATACTTGCTGATCGCCGCGGTGAAGAAGCTGTCCAGCAGCAGATTTTCAGGCGCGGGCGTCTTGTCGTATGCATCTTTGATCTTGCCCAGAAACCGGCTGCGAATGATGCATCCGCCGCGCCACATCAGCGCGATGCCGCCAAAGTTCAGATTCCAGCCATGCTCCTTGGCCGCCGCCTTCAGCAGCATATAACCCTGCGCGTAAGATACGATTTTGGAGCAGTAAAGCGCCCGGCGCACATCCTCGATAAATTGCACGCGGTCGCCCACCGAGGCCTTGGTCGCCGGCCCTTGCAAAATCTTCGACGCTTCCACGCGCTCTTCCTTCAGCGCCGACAGGCAGCGCGCAAAAACCGACTCGCCGATCA
>JBEKFS010000136.1:0-15626 GCA_050013195.1 Occallatibacter sp. | reverse complement strand
CCAGCTCTCCTGCGGATGCCATCCCAACTGCGGCATCGGCATGGCGCTGATGATCGATAAGGAAACCAAGGAAGCCGCGCCCGTCACCGCCTTCCTCAACATGGACAAGGTGGCCAAGGACCTGGCCAAGGTCAACGACGCCGCCCGCGGCAAGTGGCTTTCGGTCATCGGCTTTGCGCTGGCCCTGCTGCGCAACTACGATCCCTTCAAGTCGCCCACCCACTTCAAGATCACCGACATGCTCAAGAAGATGGACAAAACCTTCAACGCCACCGGCAAAAACTACGGCAGCGTCAAGGGCGACCGCACTCTGGAAGACATCAAGCTCCGTCGCCAGGACCGCTGGAACTTCCTCTTCATTGCCGGCATGTGGTTCCAGGATCTCTTCAACTACGACTTCCGCCGCACCGAGCAGTGCATCATTCCTTACGCCACGCAGGAGGGCGAAATCAGCTTCTGCGCCTATAACACCGGCGTGGGCTGGCGCAACATCATCGAGAAGATGCACATGACGGCCACGCTCACCAAGTGGTATGAGGATCATGGCCGCCACGAAATCTTTGTCGGCGGCAAGAAGGTCCAGATGCCTGAAGTCGGCCACAAGTTGCTTCTGAAGACGGAGCACGTCAACGCCGACCGCAATCACACGCTCGACGATCTCGGCATCGCCAAGACCGCCCGCGAAGAGCAAATCCGCGCCCGCGACGAGAAGATGAAGCAGGATGCGGAAAACGCCCGCATGGCCAAGCTCTATCGCGAACACGTCCTCGGAGAAAAGCCCGTCGAAGGTCTGGTCAGCCTCAACTCCATCGCCCCCGCAAAACCCGTCAAGCAAGAGGAAGGCGAGCTGGTCGCCGGCGACTGATTTCTCCTCCTCCGGTTAACCTTAATAAAGAAAGGCCGTTCCCATCGGGAGCGGCCTTTGTGCATGATGGGATTAGTTTGTGGAGGGCGGTGGTTCCCGCCCTTCGCTGCGCGAAGGATGAGGCAACCCGTTCTGTGGTTATTGAAGATGGAAAACACAAGGATGGGCCACCTGCTGTGTCCGTTGGCAACGACCGTTACACCGAATATCAAGTCTTTGTGAAGCGGAATGCGATCTGTTCGCTCAATCAGAGCGTATTTTTCGGCTTGGTAAATGACAACGACTTAATGTCGACTAGAAGACGCGGCGCAACCGCCACCCGAAATCCGACGTTCATATCTGGAGTGTCCTCAACAATATAGCCGCGAAATGCCGAACGACAGGCCGCCGGATCAGAATAGTAAGAACCTCCGCGCAACAAGCGGAGGACGCCGGCCGCGAAGGGCCCGTAGTGATCCGGTGCCGGGTAACGGTCCAAGCACCAATCAAAAACGTTACCGTGCATATCGTACAAACCCCAAGCATTGGGTTTCTTCTGTCCCACAGGATGTGTCATCTTCTCGCTGTTTCTGGCGTACCAGGCGTAATCGTCTAGGTCGGTGTCGTCTTCACCAAAGCTAAACCGTGTATTAGTACCGGCTCTGCAGGCGTATTCCCACTGAGCTTCTGTCGGCAAATCAACCGTCTCGCCAGTCTTCTTCGATAGCCACATGCAGAAGGACTGGGCATCATTCCAACTCACGTTGACCACTGGATCATCGCCGGTTTGTTTGAACCGCGGCACAGGGCGCTTCTTTCCCGTATCCTTCTCGAACTGCGCATACTGGTCGATAGTCACATGGGTCACCCCCAGGTAGAACGGCTCGCTGATCGTAACTGCGTGCTGGACCTCCTTTTTGTCGCTACGATCACTTTCCGTCTCGGGGCTGCCCATCAGGAACTTCCCAGCAGGTATCAGCACCAGCTTTAGCGTCACCCTATCGCCTAGATCTAGGATCAGCTCGCTTCCCCCGGAATTACCGTCGATTTGGGACTGTTCTCTCTGCATAGTTGGCGATTTCAGATTGCCGGCAACTTGGTCATGCTGCGTTGACGGCTGAGCTAGTCTAGCGGCCCGTACGGACGTCTCAGATAACAATGCTAGAGCCGTTTGAATTCCAAGGTAGCTGGCAATCCCTATCGGCGTCATCCCGTTTCCGTCTATTGCTGTCAGATCCGCACCATAGGTAACAAGCAGCCGCGCTTTCTTAACTGAAGCTTCGTTGCCGGGGGGCATCCACCTTCCATACTGAATTACAATATGCAGAGCCGTCTGTCCTGAGCGGTCGCGGGAATTGACATCGGCTCCCTTCTCGATGAGCCAGTCAACTGCCTTAGCGCTTATGCGCCATCGGTGGCATACAAAGTGAAGCGTATCATTGATATTTGGTGGTCCCGGTATTGTGAGAATTTCTTCGACTGCACGAATGTTGTCGTTTTCGAGCGCGTCAGCAAGGCGATCCTCCTTTGCCTGCTCCTGCTTCTGCTTGTCGTTCCACCCAACTTGATTCCACCTCAAATCCAACTTAGTATTTTGGCCGACGCAGCGGGTAAGCGCCTCTATTCCCGCGTTACCGATACGGTTTTCTGAAACAGTTAATGTTCGAATCCGAGGAACGCCATTGAAGCAGGCTGCCAGTGCGATCGCGCCAGCGTCGCCAATTCGATTTTCCTTAAGGAATAAATACTGAAGTGAAGTAAGCGTACATAATGAACCGGCCAGCGCCTTCACGCCAGCATCACCAATGCGGTTCCAATCTAGGTCTAGAGTCTCAAGGGAGCGAAGGTTTTTCAAACCGTCGCTCAGCGTCTCTGCGCCGGCATCATCAATTGAGTTTCCGATGATTGTTAATTTTTTCAGGGAAGTGAGTTTATGCAGCCAGTCAGCGATTACCTTTATACCCGCGTGGTCGATGTTGTTGTAGTAGAATCGCAGGCTTTCAATCGAGGAAATGTCTTCTCTTTCGGAAATCAACCGGAGATCTTCGACTGTAACCCTGCAATCATTCATCTCCAGTTCATTGAAAGCAATTGCACTGGCGATTGCCTTCTTGATGTGTTCTTGCATTCCCGGTCACCTCTCAAACAACACATAATACCACTGCCTTCCAAGATAACGATTCGTGCTTTGGATGGACGCTGATCTGAGAGGACATAAGTGGGGCGTTCCGGACTGCGGAGGAACCGGGTTGGGCGGTGCCGAGTTATGCGTTGAGCTGTCTGCTGCTCAAGACGGTCTCCGAGATCGTTTTTGGGGGGGCCCGCCCTAACTCAAATCTGGGTGCCCCATGCCGGGGTCCCCGGCCGGGTGCTCCATCCTTCGCGTACTATGTGAAGGATGGGATACCATGAACCCCATGCGAGCGAATAGCGAGCGGCTGCCCCACCGCAGGTGGTTGCAGATTAATTCCCTCATTCGTCGCACAATGATTTCAGAAGTCTTTCTACAAACATCGTCCGGCACGTCCTCTACGGTCCGATTTTCATCTCGGAGGTAACCTCAAGAAAACAAGGATTTTGCGTCCAAAGTATGGGTGGGGGGTACCCGACGTATTAGCTTTGCCGGCCTACGCAGATGGCTATCCCAATTGGCTGATCTTTACCGCCGACTTTTCGAACTCCACGGTGCCCAGGCCGCGCGCTGCAGCCATCTCCAGGTAGGGCATCTGCGCTGCATCCAGGTTCCAATACGCCTTGGCGACATACGCGTCAATCGCTACCGGATCGGTTCCGGCAACAATGGTCTTCTTCAGCCCCACATCTTCCAGGTTGCCGCCCGTTGGTCCGTTGCGCAGAAGAACGCGATAGCAGTCCATGATGGTAAGCGTCGGCAGCATGAAGCTGGCCAGGTCCGCGAGACTCTGGTGAATCTGCTGGTGCAGCCGGTTGCGTTCTCCGCCCAATATGCCGTACCAGTTTTTCATGCCCAGCGTTGCGCCGGTCAGAACGTGGTGCTTGGCGATGGGCAGGTTGAAGATTTTATCGGCCTCCAGAAATGGAGTGAAGACCGGCCAGGTTTTCAGCACCACGCCGCCCATATCAACTTCGCGGAAAAGCTCTGGATCGGGCAGAATCACCTCGGCGTGCTCGGCAAGCGCCGCCGCCTGAATGCCGGAGCGATGAAAGCAGCGGCGCGGCTCATTGCAGCTAACGTCCGTGACAATGACCCGTTTCGCGCCGGCCTGCCAGCACTGCCGCACAACCTCGGCCACCAGTTCGGGGTTGGTGTTGGCAGCCTGTTCCGGCGTACGGTCCCACGCGATGTTGGGCTTGAGCACCACCACATCCTGGCGGCTGACAAAGCGGCCGATGCCGCCCAGATTTTCGAGCGCCTTCTCGACCAATGCGCGCGGCTCTCCGTTTTGTGCAACTGGGGTCCCCACGGACGGGTCTTTGTCCGTGGGGTAGTAAACGACGGTCAGATGAGGCCATTGCGCATCTTGAGAATTGGACGCAATGCGATGGTCGCGCCGCGCCTGCTCAGCCTGTGCCGGTACCGGGCGGAAGCTGTGCTCACTGAGCCATGCGGCCGCGCCCGCAGCGCCCGCCGCTGCTCCGCCCAGGCGCAGCAATTGCAGCATCGCCTCGCGCCGCGTCATGCCATGCACGCTGCTCGTTGTCGCCTCCGTCTTTTGTTTAGTTTCCCCGGCCATGATGTTTCTCCCGCTCAAACTTCCATAAGTTGAATGAGCCGCGGATCGTTAGTGCCCAGGTTGTGCTTTGCATCGGCGGCGGTAACCAGGAATGTAGTTGGACGGCCCGTGGACTCGAGTGTTGGCAATCCCATCTCCGCGCGCTTGCGCTCCACCATCTTCCACCCCGTGTAATCGATCGCCACTGGATCATGTCCAACAACGAGCGCGTTGGGATGCCACAGATGCTCCGGCTTGAACGTTGGGCCACCCTGATAGATGGACGACATTGCATCGCCGATGGTGAAGCGAAACTTGCTGCGCAGTGCCGGAATGCAGTTCAGGTCGGCGATTCCCGGATCGCAGGCCTTGCCATGCAGTTCCGCCGGTTTTTGGATCGCGCCATAAAAATTCTTCAACGAGAAGGTGACGCCCGCCAGATCATGATCCTTGAGAACGGGAAGATTAATCACAAAGTCACACTCGCGGGTAAGTATCTTTGTAAAATTCACGCGGACCGAGCCGAAAGCAGCGGGCTGCTCCTCGTAGCCATAGCCCGTCATATTCGTGCCGATGCAGCGGATGCGGCTGCGGTCGGTATTGATGGTGTAGCCGGCGCCCTCCAGGCCGCTCGAAAAACACTCCCAAACCACAATCTCTCCGGGCTTGACGCCGGCTTGTTGCAACCGCTCACAGATGGCTAACGTCAGCGCCAGATGGGTAGCGATGGGTTTGCCGCCCAGGCCGTTGATCTTCAGGCCGATGACTTTGCCGACGGGCACAATGCGCTTCCACGCCTCGACCGGTTTGTCGCGGCCTGTGTAGGTGGCGATAGCGCGATCCAGCAGATCGACCATGCGCTTTTCGTCCAGGTGTCCTCCTACAGCGTGCAGCGCCGCATCGCGTGCAACAACCACCTTGGATTTGCGCTGGTCGAGCAGCTCGGCAAGCCCCAGCTTGCTCTGTGTGCCAAGCAACACGGCTCCCGTCGCTGCGGTCTTCAGAAATTCCCTGCGGCTCTTCATCGCAATCCTCATCTACTCGACACGCCCAACATTCCGGCCAGGTGCTTTACAGTTTCGCTTCCACGCCGCGCGCCAATGCAAGTAGAGCCTGCGGTGTGTCGGGCGTGGACTCATAAGCAACGATGCGCACCAGCGATGTGCCTTTTCTGAAGATAATGCTTTGCGCATAGGCAACGCCCGCATCGCCCAGTTGGATTGGCTTGGCGTCTTTGGTTCCAGAATCTTGCGCGCGCCGTCCGCACTGCCCATTGTGTGCACGTCCACAGTCGCCTCTAACTGCCCCTTATATTTGTAGTCGGAGGTTGAGGTGGAGACAACGCCTGCGGAGATGTACTGCTCTGCGTCGCCATCAATGTACTGGTAGAGGTCTTTAGCCGCATAGACGCGCGTCTCGCTGGTCTTTTCCCAGCCCGCAACCGCGCCCGATGCCGGAAACGCGTCAGATGCTTTCTTCTTGCATCCCGTCGTTGTGACGATGGTGACCATTGCTCCCATAAAGGCTGCGAAAACACCCAACCATATCGGTAACATCCAAAAATTAGAGCGAAATTTCACGGTGCGTTCTCCTTCATTTTCTGTTGAGCAAAATCTGACTGCTCGGCGATCGGCTCTCGCCGATGCTGGTGACGTAGACGGCGGGGCGTTCCTGTAACGGGCAGGCATACTCGCACGCGCCGCAGCCTACGCAGCGGCTGGGATCAACGCGCGGCTGCTTCAGCGTCTTCGTGTTGCCCGACGAGTCGATGACCTGCGCCTCCTCGACATAAATCGCCTTGGGCGAAACCGGGCACCACTCTTCGCAGACAATGCAATCGATGGCCATGGCCCACGGCAAACAGCGGCCGCGGTCGTAAAATGCAGTCCCCAGCCGAATCGGCTGGCTCTGACCGCCCGCACCAGAACTGACGCCTACAACCCAGCCTTTTTCCTTCGGCGTAATCTGCCAGATCGCGCCCGTGGGGCAGACCTCCGAGCAGAGCACGCAACTCGGCTCGCAGTATCCAATGCGCGGCACCAGCGTCGGCGTCCACAATCCTTCCAGTCCTGCCTGATCGAGTGTGGGATGCAGCGCAATGTTCGGGCAAACCTTCATGCACTCGCCGCAGCGGATGCAACGCGAGAGAAAATCGCTTTCGTCCAGCGAGCCCGGTGGCCGCAGCAGCCGCTCATTGCGGCTCTTGCCCAGCCCGGTGTTGGCGCGCATCAGCGGAACAATCGCCGCGCCGGCCGCAAGCCCGGTGATCGTCCTGCGCCGGCCCAGATCAGGCGACGCAACCTCGCGTTCCTTGCGGAAGAACTTGAATTTCAGGCCGTCGTGCGGGCAACTCCCCACGCAGTTCATGCACATCAGGCACTCAGCCTTGTGCCACGGAACGCCGCCAACAGGATCGTCGCCGCCCTGACAATGAAGCAAACAGCGGTGGCAATTGTCGCAGTTACTCTCGTCTTTGTGCAGCCCCAGCACGCTCCAGCGCGACACCGCGCCCAGCAGCGCGCCCAGCGGGCAAATCATTCTGCACCACAGCCGCGTCACGCGCAAACTCGCCGCCAGAATCGCAATGAAAAGAATTCCCAGCACCAGGCCTTGGTGGTAGTGCGCCTGGCGAAGATCGAGCACCGTGTAATGCAGAATCGAGTGCAGCGTCGTGCCGGTCACTTTGATCGCCGCTACATGGCTGTGTTCCAGCGGCGTCAGCACGGCGCGCGCGGCTGCATTGATCGCCGGCAAAATCGACAGCCCAAATGACCGCACCAGCAAACTGAATGGATCAATCCATCCGATCGCCGCCGAGCCAAAGCAGGCAGCCACCAGTCCCGCAATCAGCACAACATATTTAACCGTCTGCCAACGCCTGTAACGATTCGTCTCAATGCGCTGCTTGCCCCGCTTGGATTCCGATGGCAAATTGCTGACGAAGTGTTGCAGCGTGCCCATGGGGCAAATCCATCCGCAGAAAAAGCGCCCCAGAAAAAGCGTAGGCAGCAGGATGACCAGGCTCCAGATCAGCCCGCGATAGAGCGCGTGGCCGGCCAGCGCGTTCACCAGCGCCACCAGCGGATCCCACTCAAAGTAGAGGCGCACCGGCGCGCTCAGATGAATTTCGGTGGCGCCACCGGGAAAGAGGCTGATCGAGGTGAAGAGCAGCAGCGCAAAAAAGAGCAGCAGGAAAAATACCTGCGAAATCCTGCGCAACCGCGGCAATCTGGACCGGTTCACTTGTCGCCTCCTCGCGCGGGGGCAGCTGATCTTTCTTACTCCATGATTGATGCTCAGACAACCGCCAGACTGTGATCTGCATCACCGATTGGCGGTTTCGTGTGTCAGAATTTACTTGTTATCGTGTCAATGTACAACTTCAGAGCCTACCTTGAGCTAGTCGAAGGCTACCGCGTGATGCTCCAGCCTTCCGGCCCGCGCGTAAGTTCAAACTTCGACCCGAAGCCTCGGACATTGTCGATGTAACGTAAAAATTCCGGCTTAAGGCAATACAAGGTGCTCTGGCAAAGAACCAGGCGCAGCACGCGTCCCAGCTTGAATCGCTTGCAGTAGGCCTTGACGAGCGCCGCGCGGCGATCCGGCTCTGTCACTTTGTTCACCACACCGCGCAGTTGCACGCCGCGAATCTGCTTCCAGTTTTCAACGCTGCGGTAAACGGTTGCGGCAACGCGGGGAGTTGCGGTTAGGTTCAGGCTGTGCAAGCTGCTCTCAGACGAAAGCCAATAGAGCGAGAGTTCGTTGTCGGCAATGTAGAAGAGCGGCGCCACGCAGGCCAAGCCGTCCTCGCCTGTCGTAGCCAGCGACAAGGTTGTCTCTTCGTTCAGCAGCGCGGCCACCAGTTCGAGTTGTTTCCGCGCTCCCCTCATCGCATTTTTCCTCAATTTGATTTGGGGCGATCAATACGCCTTCTTCTGATTGGCTCTGTGTTTGGTCGTTAAAGCCGGCCCGTAGGGAAGGAAAACGCGACACCATCCTTGCCGCAGTAACAAGACTGCGGCAGGGATGGGATCTCACTTTCTTTGACACTACTTCGGTTGGGGCGGAGGTGTCACTGGAGTAGTAGCCGGAGCAGTTGCTGGAGTCGCGGGTGCAGCGGGCTTTGGCGCGGCTGCCGGAGCTGCGGCATTCGGTGCGGCGCCTGGAGCAGGCGGATTAGGCGTTGCGCCTGGCGCTGGAGCAGCGGGTTGCGGCGGCGCTCCCGGAGCGCCGGGGTGCGGGCCGCCGGGCATCGGGCGCATCCCGCCCATCGGCGGGTGGTTGGGAGGCATGGGTAGATCAGTCACATCCACCAGTTCGACGTCGAAGATCAAGTCGGCCTTTTCCGGAATTCCCGGATGAGCGGCGTCGGGCCCTGGACGGCCTCTTGCGCCATATGCCAGTTGCCAGGGAATGAAGATACGGCGCTTGCCGCCAATCTTCATGCCATTAAAACCCTGATCAAAGCCGGGAATAACGCGGCCCATGCCCTGCGGAAACGGCATGGGTTGAGGAACATCGAGCTTGGGTTTGCCGTCGTCGCCCATCACCGGCTTGCCGTCCTTGTCCTTCAGCGGGGCCCGGTGGTCGTCGGAGGAGTCGAACTTGCGCCCGTCGGCGGCCAGCCAGCCGGTGTAGAAGACCTTGTACATCTTGTTGGGCTCGGCTACTGCGCCTTTGCCGACCTCGATCTCCTGGTACTGCAAGGAGAAGGCGGTTTTCTTGATGGTTTTTACCGCTGGAATTCCGGGGGCGGGAACTCCGAAAGGCAGCTTGGCGGCCGCTGTTGCCGCAGGCTTGGCGGCCGGAGCGGAAGGCTTTGCCGTAGTGGCAGCCGGTTTGGCGGCTGGAGCAGAAGGCTTTGCCGCTGTCGTCGCAGGCTTGGCAGTCGTGACGGCGGGTTTGGTGGCTGGTGTAGCCGGCGTAGCGGGGGCTTGGGCGTTTGCGGCCACGGTGCTGGCCGCCAACAACAGGATCAGTGCTGAAAGTTTCATGGCGTGGTTAACTCCAGTTGGTGCTAGTGGCGAGTTTATCAGGTGCTCCGGCAACCTTGCACACCGCCAGCATTCCAGCCAGCAGTGCGGTTCTGGGGGCAAGATGCTCTACCAGAATGGACTCGTGGCGTGCGTGCGCGCCTTCGCCCACCGCGCCCATTCCATCCAGAGTGGGAATACCCAGCGCGGAGGTGAAGTTGCCGTCGGATGCGCCGCCGCTCAGAGCTTCATCCAGCGATAAGCCCAGTTGGGCGGCCAGCGTCCTGGCCTGGCGATAGAGCTGCACGGTTCCGCGATTGCGCTCCATGGGCGGGCGATTGATGCCGCCCTGGGCGGTGAGCTTACACCGTTTGTCGGCAGGTTTGAGCGCGGCAAATTTGCGCGCCATGCGTGGGCCGACGGCTTTGCGGACAATGCGCAAATCGACCTCTGCCCATGCATGAGCGGCAATTACATTACTCTTGGTCCCGCCGCCCATGACGCCGGTGTTCACCGTAATTCCACGTTTGAGGTCTGTCCAGCCGGATACAGTTTCGATGATGCGGGCCAGCTCCAGAATGGCGCTCGCGCCTTTTTCAAAGTCCACGCCCGCATGCGCGGCCACACCGGTCACGTCGATGCGCCAGTGCCCTGTGCCTTTGCGGGCGGTCTTATAAGCCAGCCCCTGCGCCGGCTCCAGAACATAGACAGCATCGCACTCCTTCGCCAGCCGCTCTATGACTGGCCGCGAGACCGGGCTGCCGACCTCTTCGTCGCTGGTGAGCAGCAGGACAACTTCGCGCTGCAACATTCCAGCCTCAGTCAGCATTTCGATGGCGGTGAAGGCCATGGCCGCGCCCGCCTTCATGTCCAGAGTGCCCGGACCCCAGAGCCGGCCTTTACTCATGCGGCAGGGCATGGTCTTGAGCGTGCCGAGCGGCCATACAGTGTCCAGATGGCCGAGCAGCAGAGTGCGGCGCGCGGCTCCAGCTTTTGGCCCGAAACGCGCCTCCAGCAGATCTCCAAAGCTGCGCTGACGATGGAGCGTGACGCGCCCGCCCAGAGCCTTGGCATGCGCAGCGGCCAGTTCGACACAGGCATCCACGGCGGCCTTATCGTCCGAGGGCGACTCGGCCCCAACTAATTTTTGTAAGAGATTGAGCAATGCTGGCTGCTTGCGCCGCGCTCCGGCCAGCAGTGCGCGCATGGGAACCAATAGCTCAGTATCAACGGGCATTTTCGTTTAAGCTCCCATCAGCTTGCGTAATTGTCGCTGTGCGGGCTTCTCCACCAGGAGCATCGCCGCCACGGCCACTGCAAGTAGAACCGCATAGCTGATCCACGGGTCAAAGCGCGCCACTCCCAGCCGCTCCGGCAGATGGGTGTCGTGAATCCAATTCCACAGGTTGAAGTGCAGCACGTAAAGGCAGTAGCTGGCCTCGCCCAGAAAGACCAGCGGGCGAAAACTGAATGTAGTAGCCAGCAGATTCTCTCCGGCCAGCCCCAGAACGATGCAGCCGAACAGAGGCATCAGCAGAGCGTCGTGAAGCAGGACGTAGGGCACCAGCGACCCCATATACAGAAGGCCCAGGACGCCCGCAAAGCCGGCCAGCCCCAGCAGCAGGCGCAGGCGGCTTGCACGCGGCACAAGCTCGTTCAGGCCAACCAGCAGGATGCCAAAGACAAAGCTGGCCAGATGCGGCAGAGGCGTGTATTTGAGCGCCCACAACCACCGGCCCCAACTGTAGCGGTCAGGATGTGCGATGCCATCCGGCTGGAAGATGAGGTAGAGCGCACCGGGAACCAAGCCCACAGCCCACACTCCGGCCAGAAGGAGCAGATTGTGCGAAACCCGTGCAGGCCGCCTGACCTTGGCCAGCCAGGGAAACAGAGAGTACATGAAGGCTTCGGCCGGCATGGCCCAGGCTGGCGTGTTCAGGAAGGTGGCCAACTCCGGAACCCAGCCCTGCATGAGCAGCGGCGTCAACACCATGCCCGTCCAAAACATTCGGTGCGTGTGCGCGCCGTACTCCGGGACCGCCATCCGCCAGCTTAAAAACAGACTCAACAGGTAGACGGGATAGAGCCTGGTGAAGCGCGTCTTCCAGAAGCGCACGCGGTCCAGAGTGCCGGCGCGCGCCTGGTTGCCGTAGTTATAGGCCAGCACAAAGCCTGAGAGCAGAAAGAACAAACCCAGCGCGATATAGCCGGCGTTGACCACCGGGGCCAGAAATCCAAACAATTGAGGATCAGAAAAA
The DNA here is from genome assembly GCA_050013195.1 of Occallatibacter sp. Lineage (GTDB taxonomy): Bacteria > Acidobacteriota > Terriglobia > Terriglobales > Acidobacteriaceae > Telmatobacter. The sequence goes on along the minus strand of JBEKFS010000136.1, from coordinate 3,859 downwards.
TGGAAGAATACGATGTTGATAGCCGCAAAGAATCGCAGCCCCGTCAGTGCATCCAGCCGTACTGGCTTTTGTGTCTCCACAGTGCAGCTTCTAGCTCCTAGCCTCTAGCTTCTAGCTTTGTCCCGATAAGGACAACATTCAAGGCGAACCGGGCAGCGCGAATCACCACAGACCAGCTAATAGCTAAAAGCTAATAGCTAAAAGCTAAAAGCTGCTCTTACGCCGTCACAAGTGATCCAACCTTTTCGCCCAGCACCACCCGGCGAATGTTCCCCGGCTGGTTCATATTGAAGATGATCATGGGCATATTGTTGTCCTTGCACAGGCTCACGGCGGTCAGGTCCATCACCTTCAGCCCCAGGCGCAAAATCTCCATATAGGTAATGTGGTCGTACTTGACTGCGTCCTTCACCTGCACCGGGTCTGCGCTGTAGACACCCTCCACCTTGGTGGCTTTCAGCAGCACGTCCGCCTTGATCTCCATCGCCCGCAGACTGGCAGCTGTATCGGTGGAGAAGTAGGGGTTGCCGATGCCCGCGGCGAAGATCACCACGCGGCCCTTTTCCAGGTGGCGCACGGCCCGTCGGCGAATGTACGGCTCGGCCATCTGATTCATGAATACGGCGCTCATCACCCGGCAGGGAACACCGCGCTGTTCCAGTGCGTCCTGCATGGCAATAGCATTGATGACAGTAGCTAACATGCCCATGTTATCGGCTGCCACGCGGTCCATTTCTTTAGCCTGTGCAGCCACGCCGCGGAAGAAGTTGCCTCCGCCCACCACCACGCCAATCTCCACGCCCAGCGCATGTACTTCGACGATTTCGCCGGTAATTTCGGCGATCTTGCCGGCGTCCAGCCCGAAGCCGCGCTGCCCGGCCAGCACCTCACCCGATAGCTTGAGAACAATGCGTTTATACATACCGTTTTGAGTATCGCATAAACGCCGAGGCACTTTTCAGCGATTATGTTGCCGGCGATAGGGCCCGCGAATCGCAGAACCGGCCGATTTGTATCGACGTCTATGCCCAATGAGCGTCTAATTAAAAGAGAAATGACGCGTAAGAACGACCATTTTCTTCCTCGGTGGCGATGCCCATGAGTTGTACCTTCCATTTGCGCAAGCGTATGTCGTTTGCTGGCCTGATGTGCATCTTCGTCCTGGTGGCGCTCTGCGCGGGAGCTGGTGTTTTGCTCGCGCAGGACACCATGCCCGCTGAGAGCCAATATCCTTCGGCGCCCATACCCATGCCCTTAACCGCGCCTGCACCTGCGCATGCCCTCACGCCACCGCCCGTGCCCGCCGGCCTCGATGCGGCCCCTGCTGCGGATTCATCCCCCTCCAGCGCAGGCTTGAAATACAGCTCCCCCGATTCCGCTCACGGACGCGACTCCAGCCTGGGTTTCTCGCTTTGGGACCGCTCACTGCTCGACGCTACCCAACACGGAGGAGGAAGCCGCGCCAGCCGCTCTTCCGCAATGGGTGATCGCCCCGGCTCCTCAAGGACAGGTCTTGCTTCGTGGGGTGCAGAATCGGGATCGGTGCGAGCAGGTCCTAGTCCGTGGGGTGGTGAGCCGGACGACCTGGAGTCCCTCTTTCAGGGGACAAACGCTTCCAGCTTCGGTCCTGGCCGCGGCTCCAGCAGAGTGGGTCCAGGGATGAATGGCGCCCACCGCGCCGCGCCGGGAGACCTCAAACTCGACCAGCTGACAAGGGGCGATCTGGGGATGTACCTGAAGTCCTCGGTGGGCAGCTTCCGTCTCTCCTACCGGGACGCCCTCGGCGCCAGAAGCAATGGCATGGGCGGCGGAGTCGGCCAGGGCTCTGCTGGCGCCTCCTTCAACAGCTCCACATTCGGCAACGGGATGTTCAACCTCTCTGCAACCTCCACGCTGGGCTCTGGCTCTACGGCAGGTTCGTCGCGCAGCGGCTTCTCCTCAGGCTCCATGAACGGGTCGGGGCACGGCGGCCAATCCAACCCCAGCGGCACAGAGAAACGCCCCACCGCGTCGGTTTCGCTGCATCTGCATTTTTAAAGCTCTCATTTATCCCTGAACGCACCAGACCCAGTTGCCAACCGCGTGCTCCGTTGCCTGAATGCAACAAGGCCCAGGGTGCAATCCCTGGGCCTTGCCATCTTCCTAAAGAGAATTGTGAAGTCTAGACGCGCTGACCAATCTTACGACGGACCAGTCCGGCCAATCCGGCAAGGCCACTGCCCAACAGCCAAAGGCTGGACGGATCGGGAACCGGAGATGTAGATGAGAGTGAGCCGCTTACCATTGGGTCTATACCGCCGTTAACCGCATTCGGCACATATTCACCGGAAAAAAGGTCATCAGGGTTGTTATCGAAGACAAGTACAGGGGCATTGGTATAGTCATAAGTAAAATCGATAATGTTGAAACAGCTGGTACAGCTCCAGAAGCTATTAGGCTGCGCATCTAACAGGAAATTGCCGTATATGTCACCAGGCGTTGCCGGAGTCGCGAGGTTAAGCTCGTTTATAATCCAATTGATCGAATCACTGCCAGTACCTGTATAGCCATATGTTCCATACTGATAGTCGGTCAGCGTCCCGGTTACCGCCTCGATAGAACTGTAGTCCGGTGCAAACGTTACAATACCGGAGAATGTAGCGCCGGATTCGAAGGTCATATTGAGGATTTCCGTCGGATCGGCTTTTGCCGAGGAGGCGGCAGCCAGACCGATTACGGCCAAGGCAACGACTGCAAGATTTCTCAGAGATTTCAACATACTGCATGTTCCTTTCTTGACGGGCTTTCGCCGTGAATCTTGTTCTTGTAAATTGAGCGACTTACCTGAAAGAGGAAAAATTTCGCAATTATTCTATAATGCACAATGGAAAAATTGCAATAAGAATTAGGAATTATTAAGGATAATTGTGATCATCTACACAATTACATATGAAAAACTTAAGCTTCTGGCATTCGAAGGCAATCTGGGTCTTGAAAAATCGCACCTCTTAAATCGATGTAACGGGGGCGCAGAAAATAGGCCCAGGGTTTGCGCCCTGGCCTCGGTTGATTTCGACAGTGCCGCTGAAAGTTACTCGGCAGCGGCTTCCACGGTCCTGGTGGTGGCAACAGTCCGTTGGGGCTCATTCAGCATGCGTTCGAGAAAGCCCAGGCTTTTAATTATTGTTGTCGGGCCGTTCGTGAGTTATTTTTACGAAGGTCCGCTTCTGCGCGCCAATCTAACTTCCCGTCAGAAGATCGGCTTCTATCGGTACATTTTACTGACGCAGTGGCCGCTGGCCGCTCTAGCGGTAGGAATTGTGGGTGCGAGTGTACTTCTGCGCGCGCCGGTGGCTCTGGAGCCTGATCTGCCGGTCTGGCTTCACATGCTTTTCGGCGGACTGGTGGCAGGGTTTTTTGTTCTCGGCTTCTTGCCTATCCTACAGAGTCTCCGGGGAGAGAAGTTTCGAGCCCGTTACGAGCGCGCGTTTCGTCGCTCCCTGGCAAAAGCACCTGGATTATTGCCGGAAACCTCTCAAGAGCGGCGCTGGTTTGCTGCGATCTCTATCACGGCCGGGGTCTGCGAGGAGGTTTTGTGCCGGGGATTTCTGATCGGCTTTTTGATGCGCATGCCAGGCGGGTTTCATCTACCCATGAGCGTGGCTCTCGTGTTGTCTGCCGTGGTCTTCGGTCTCAACCATATCTATCAGGGCAAGGCTGGCCTGATGAGCGCGACATTGAGTGGACTGGCGTTTGGTGGGCTATTCCTGCTGACTGGGAATCTCCTGTTGCCCATGCTGCTTCACGCAGCCGCCGACCTGCAAGGCCTCTTCATTCTGCGACCTTCAAAGCCTGCATAGGCTGCTGCATAGGAGGCAAT
>JBEKFS010000135.1:0-9559 GCA_050013195.1 Occallatibacter sp. | reverse complement strand
TTGAATTCATAAACGAGGGTGTTGGCCTTGGAAAAGGCAAACCCTCGCGAATTCAAATGCTCGGTCCAGCGCACACCGCCTTCCAGCTTTGAGGCCACGTAGGTGGAAACATCCAGGCTGTTGGCGTAGCCGCCAGAGATCGTCAGGCCGAAGCTACGGTTGCCCTCGAAGTGCGGATTCTGGAAGAGCAGATTGATCTTCTGCTCCAGCAATCCGTAGGTGGCGCGCAAGGAGACGGATTGCTCACGCCCGAAGAGATTGTTGCGGGTAATATCGGCCAGCACACGAGGGCTTACGCCTGTCTTGCCCTCAGGATTGCAACTGGCGCCGCTGACGAGGATGCCGCCGCAGTTGAAATGCGGGGTTCCGGTCTGAGCCTCGAGGCCAAAGCCATAAGTAAGGGCCCAGCGCTGCGCCTCTGTCACCTGCAAGAGCACGGTCTTATTCACTTCCTCTCCAGTGGGGTTCTCGATGGCCGTGTCGATCTCGTTGAAGAGGGCAAAGTCGTATAGATTGCGCTGCGTTTCCATCAGCGCCGTTTCGTTAAGCGGGTCGCCGGGATGCAGGGTGATGGCCTTGGCCACCGTCTCGGGACGAGTGTAATGCAACCCGGTCAACAGCACCTTGCGCACAAAAATCTGCCGCCCCTCGGTGATGTGGAAGACCACGTCCACCTTGCTTGAGTCGTTCGGCTCAATCTGCTGGCTGACCTCAACCCGTACCTGGTCAAAGCCCCGGCTCATATAGTCGATCAACAGCGCATCCCGGTCTCCTGCCAGGTTCCGCGGCGAAAGCAGTTGCCCGGCAACCGTATTCATCAGCAGCGAGAGCCTCGCGGCGTCCGCGTGCTCGTTTCCATCCAGGCGCACCGTGCCCACCCGCAGTTGCGCGCCTTCCTCAATGCGATAGACCACCGTAAGTGGAGCGGTCGTTCCTGACTTTGTCTCTGCCGCGCTGGTCTCGGGGATAATTTTGGCCTTGGAGAAGCCGTTGTTCTGGTAGAGGGCCTGAAGTGCGTTGATGTCGGCGGAGACGAGCGCCTGACTGTAGTCGCCGTGCCGGTCAAGAGCATCGGCGGCATGGACGTTGAGCAGCTCTTTGAGTGTTGCGGAGTCAAAGTAGTGGTTGCCCGCGACCGAGACCCGCTCGACGCGCCGGCGCGGCCCCAGGCGCACCTTGAAGACGATCGTCACCAGCCCGGCGGTGGTGGTTTGCAGTTCGTGTTCCACCTTCACGTCGAAGTAGCCCATCCGCTGGTAGTAGTCGCGAAGCCGGCGATTGCCCTCATTGAGCAGATCCTCGTCCACGCTGCCTTCTTCGAAGATGGGAATCACCCGCCGAATCAATTCCTCGTTGGCGCTCGCGCCCTCCACCAGCACCTTGACGACCGGACCTCTGTTGGCGGAAAAACGGAAGTCGACCTTTTGGCTTTCCTTGGAGTACTGCTGGCTTTCCAGCTTGATTTCAGCTTCCAGGCGCTCCTCGCCCCGGTAGGCCTTCAACACACCGGCCAGGGCCCGGTTGCCGGTTTCGCGGTCCACTCGCTGGCCAGCCCTGAGGTGCGCATGATGACGAAAATCATTCACGCTCATCCCCGGCTCGCCAGTTACCTCCACTGTGCCCACTCGCGCCTGCGGTCCGCTCTGCACATGGAACGCAAGATCGACGAGCTGCTCATCCGGACGGGCCGTCAGGGTGTGAGTAATCACCGGAGCGTGAAATCCGTCCTGAGCCAGCGTCAGGAGCATCTGCTCTAAAGCCTGATCAAGTTTGGTGGGGGTAAAACGGGCGCCGGGCGCCAACTGACTGGCGCGTTCCAACTGCGTATTGACCGTGGCGCTCTTGCCGCCCTCCACGCTGACCGTGCCGATGAAGGTGCGCGGTGTTCCGCGAAAGATGAGTGTCACGCCATCCTGCTCGCGTACTCCTTCCACGGCAATGGTTTCAAAAAGACCGGTCGCATAGAGCCGGCGCAGGCTCTTCTTCAGGTTATCCCCACTCAGGGGCGCTCCCTCGGCCTGGTCCAGATGGCCGGGCAGGGGTATGAGGCGATCGGCTGAAACACCGGCAAAGGAGATGCGATGTACCGGCAAACCCTCCCATTGGGCAAAGGAATCCACAGAAATAGTTGCCGCCGGAGCGACACTCGCGCCGGAGCTGCCTGGGACGCTCAAAGGGCCCTGGCTCCAAGCGCCGATTCCGCCGAAGGCAAGCAGAGAGACCAGAAGAATGCCGTATACCGACCACCTTCCGCATTCATACCCTGGCTTTGCTTTCAAAACCATATCTCCCCAAAAAAACACGGGGAAAAGCGCCCCGTTGCACAATCGCTTCAGCGATTAGTTGTCAGCCACCTTGTTCCCTATTCCCTATACTAACGAGGAATGGCGCCCGTTGCAGCGTCTGGCCATGGTTAGGCAACAGAATGGCGCCCAACCCCTACTTTGTACTCCGCTCACATTGCGTGAGCTCTTTTTGAGTACCGGCGTGTTCACAGCCTGAAGCTTCCGTCGCTTCCCCCGTTCTGCCACACTCACATTCCTCTGGCTTTAGCCGATACATCTTTCAATTACAGTGCACTCCGCCGTACGGAGGGATGCCCAGGGGGAGAGAACTACGTCCAAATGATCATGAGTTTTTCCGGTTTGTGCGTGCTCCGAACGACATGAAAAACGGCTATGTGGCATGCGCTCCTGCATCGGAACCCTGTCCGGCACGGGACCGTATCTGAATCTGAGGGTCTGCCTTGCTTACAGGAGGAGGAAAAGAGGCAGAAAGTAGAATATACTGAAACTCTTAGGAGTTTGCGGCGTCTAACGAAGATAAGCTGATACGAGGACACTCAATGTCGAACCACCACTCCAACTCGCCCTCCCCTAAACCACTCACCGTAAAGGAGATCCCCGGCGTACGCCAGATTCCCGTTCTACCAGTCCGGGATACGGTCCTGTTCCCACACGCTGTTTTGCCTCTAACCGTGGGCCGGGAGAGCTCCATCCAGTTGATTGAGTCTCTGGGCGAGGAACGGGCCATCGTGGTGGTGGCTCAGTTGGATCCACGACTGGACACACCCAAGCCAGCCGACTTGCACGCTGTGGGAACCCTGGCCACGGTTCATAAGGTTGTGCGCATGCCCAACCAAAGCCGGTTTGTCTTCACCGAGGGCACGGAGCGGGTGCGGCTGCTGCGCTACACGCAGACTGAACCCTTCATGGTGGCCGAGGTGGAGACGCTTGAGGACATGGAACCGACTGCTACCGCCGGTGTGGAAGCGCTGGTTCGCAACGTGACGGGAGAGTTCCAGCAGATTGTCACCGAATCCGCGACGCTCTCCGATGAACTGCGAACCATTGCCGCGAACATCGAAGAGCCGAGCCGGCTGGTGGATTTTGTGGCCTCGTCACTTCCCTTCCTGACCACCGACGACAAGCAGCAACTGCTGGAGACGGCCAGCATCGCAACTCGTCTGGAGTTGCTGAACCATCATCTGGCCAAGGAGATCGAGGTGCAGCAGTTGCGCACCAAGATCCAGACCGAGGTGCAGGACCAGGTACAACAGTCGCAGCGCGACTACTACCTGCGCGAGCAGCTCAAGGCTATCCAGAAGGAACTGGGCGAGCAGGACGATGGCCAGCGTGAGACGGACGAACTGCGGCAGAAGATTGAAGCCGCCGGAATGCCGGAGGATGTGAAGAAGGAGGCCCTCAAGGAGCTGGCGCGCCTCTCGCGCATGTCTCCCATGGCCGCCGACTACTCGCTCACCCGCAACTATATCGAGTGGCTTGCCGTGTTGCCCTGGGCCAAAAGCTCAGGCTCCAAGATCGACATTGCAAAGGCTAAGGAAATTCTGGACGAAGACCACTACGAGCTGAAAAAGGTGAAGGACCGCATCCTGGATTACCTGAGCGTGCTGCAGTTGAAGCCGGACATGAAAGGGCCGATCCTGTGCTTTGTGGGGCCTCCTGGTGTGGGCAAGACAAGCCTGGGCCGCTCCATAGCCCGCGCCCTGGGCCGCAAATTCCAGCGCGTCTCGCTGGGCGGCATGCACGACGAGGCGGAGATTCGCGGCCATCGCCGCACCTACATCGGCGCGCTTCCCGGCCAGATCATTCAGAGCATTCGCCGAGCCGAAACCAACGACCCGGTGATGATGCTGGACGAGATTGACAAGCTGGGCCGCGACTTCCGCGGCGATCCAGCCTCCGCATTGCTTGAGACGCTGGACCCGGAGCAGAACAATACCTTCCGCGACAACTACCTCGACGTACCCTTCGACCTGTCGAAGACATTGTTCATCTGCACGGCCAATATGCTGGACACGGTACCGCCGCCACTTCTTGACCGCATGGAGCTGATCTTCCTGCAGGGCTACAGCGAAGACGAGAAAATGCACATCGCCTTCCGCTACCTGATTCCGAGGCAGATCAAAGAAAACGGCATCACGGCGGAGCAGATCGAATTTCCCGAGGACGCGGTGCGCTATATAGTGCGCCACTACACACGCGAGGCCGGGGTGCGCAAGCTGGAGCAAACCATCGGCACTGTCTGCCGCAAACAGGCGCGGCGCGTGGTGGAGGGCCACACGGAAAAAATGATTGTGACCCGCGATGTGGTCAAGGAGTTTCTGGGTGGCATTCAGGTGCGCGTGGACACTGAGGTTGCCGAGAGGGTCAAGCGCCCCGGCGTGGCTGTCGGGCTGGCCTGGACGGCAGCCGGCGGAGACATTCTCTTCATTGAGGCTAACAAGATGAAGGGCAAGGGAAACTTCGCCATGACCGGGCAGATCGGCGAGGTGATGCAGGAGTCGATGCAAGCCGCTCTGACCTGGGTTCGCTCCAACGCGGCAACACTAGGTCTCGCTGAGGACTTTACCAAGGAGCTGGACCTGCACATTCACGTGCCGGCCGGAGCGATTCCCAAGGACGGCCCCTCAGCCGGCGTTACCATGGCCACGGTGCTGGTCTCCCTGTTAACCGATACGCCGGTGCTGCCGCTGACCGCCATGACCGGCGAGATTACGCTCAGCGGCAACGTGCTGCCGGTAGGCGGCATCAAGGAAAAGTTTCTGGCTGCGCGCCGGGCCGGGGTGCAAACCATCATCCTGCCTGCAGAAAACCGCCAGGATGTGGATGAAGACCTGACCCCTGAATTGATTGAGGGCGTCACGATTCATTACGCCAGCCGCATTGAAGATGTGTTGGCCGTAGCTTTACCGCTGCTGAAGGCCCGGCCGGATTCGCATCAAGACGCGCTGCCGGTGGTAGTCGAGCAGAGTGTTGGCGCCTCTGCGTAATACGGGCTAAGAGCTTTTGCTTAGGCCGCCGCCGACTGGAGCGGTTCAATTTTTCTGCGTCCTGCCCGCGCATGGGACGCCTGCCAGAAGTCGTGATCGTTTTGTAGATTGAACCAGATATCCGGTGAGTTCTGCCCAAAGGCCTCGCTGATCTTGATGGACATCTCCGGCGTGACGCCGGCCCTCTCATTCAGTACGCGTGAGAGGGCGACTCTCGACACTCCGATATGCGCCGCAAAACCGGTGACGCTCATGGGGATGGCCTCGATGGCCTCCTTGATAATCCTGCCGGGATGTGGTGGGTTGTGCATCCGCATGGTTGCCTCCTTCAAGCCGGGACTCTGTCCTCAGTGATAATCCTGATAGTCCACCAGGATTGCGTCCTGCCCTTCGAACCGGAAAGTCAAACGCCAGTTTCCGCTGACTTTGACTGCCCAATGACCAGCCAGTTCGCCGTGCAGCGGGTGAAGATTCCATCCTGGTAGATTCATTCCGCTGAGACCAGTAGCGCGATTCAAAACCGCCATCTGATTTATCAGCTTACTGGCGTGTGCAGGGTTGATGCCTGCCTTCGAGCCGTCCCTGAATAGCCTCTCAAGCCCCGCGTGTCTGAACGACTTGATCACTCTCATACTGTATCGCCCATCGATACAAAGGTCAACAGGAATGCCTTTTCCTCCCGGCCTGGCACAAACCGAATGCGCCACTCATTCCCCATGCGCCCCGGCCCTGCCCATGTCCTAAAAAAGAGCAACTATAGTGCAATTGCCCTGCTGAAAACGGCATATGTGCCGATAAGAGTCACAGAATCCATTGCGCGGTATCGCGCGAATTGCGGTGACCATGGCAACGACTGCACTTAACATCACACCAACCATCACTCCGTTGCATATCTCCGGGAACACGACGCCCAGCCAGAATGCACTGCTCCAGGAGTACCTTGGGGCAGCCGTCCAGACAGCCTATCTTGAGGCAATCGAGCAACTGGACCGGCAAAGCGCGCAGACCGTGCTGGATATGGGCAAGAAGCTCAAGTCCGATGTTGCCGCTACGGTGATAGAGATCATCCACCGGCACACGGCCAGCGACAAGTTCAAGGACGAACAAGTAAGTTCGAACCGGACCTATCCGACCTCTTATCGAGTGCGGCCGGTTGAGGCCCAGGTCACGGAGCTGAAAAAGCTTTTTCCGACGCTGGGCAGTTGCCATGAAAAGCTGGCGCGCAAGCCTTTGCTGGAGGGCGCGGAGGCATGGTTCGCGATTCCCCGCTGGCAGGCGCTGGCATCCACCTATAACGATGCCACGGAGATGGTGCTGGAGATTCTGGCTACGCGGCGCAAGTTCCAAAACCGCATCATTGGCCGCCTGGGGCCTACCTACCTGCGCCAGAGCGAACGCTCCAAGCTGGCCGAAAAGATTCTGGCCGACCAGCAGCAGGGCCAGGACATTCTGGTGCTGGCCACACAGTTCGGCATGCTGCATCGCGGCTGCTCAGCCCGCCGCGCCCGCACTATCATGGCCGGCAACGAGTTCGGCCTGGGCACCTTTGCCGTCGCCTGCATGCTGCTGACCCATACCGAGAGGCTTTCATCCGAAGACACATTGATGATCGACTGCGGCGGCGACGAGTACTCGGTGCGCGGCGACATTACCTTCGACCGAGTGCCCCTGTTCGACTTCGACATCGCTGGTATCGAGTTCAGCATCTTCTATGATGACCGGTCGCGAAATCTGTGGGGTACGCCCTCGGGATTCCTGTACAAATTTGATTGATTCGCCCGGCTTCCTCGACTGAATACCGCCTGCTGCGTCTAACCAGCAGGCGGTATTCTTTGGGAATGCAGGCACATATTCACTCCTTAGGCAGATTGAAAAACTGCTGGCGGATCAGCTTCCGGGCGCTGCTTGCTTTGGCGCCCCTGACGCTGGCGGCACAGGAGCTCACCCTGCATGTTGATGTGAAGCTGGTCAACGTCTTTGTGAACGTGATCGACCAGAATGGGGCCATCGTGAGCGGCTTTACGCGCGAGGATTTCGCGCTCGCCGAGGACGGCTGGCCGCAGCAGATCGCGGTCTTCGAGCGCCAGTCGGAGCTGCCGTTGAATCTGACGCTGGCCATCGACACCAGCGGCAGCGTGCGCAAGGACATGGCCGAGGAAGCGGATGCGGCCCGGCGATTTGCCCACGCACTACTGCGCTCTCAAGACCAGATGAGCCTTTTGCAGTTTGCCACCAGTGTGCGCGAGCTGACTCCCTTCACCAACAAGGTGCGCCATATTGATCGCGGGCTGGGCCATCTGCGCGGCGATTGGGCTACGGCGCTCTACGACGCCATCTGCCAGGGTTCAGCACGGCTGGGTGGCAATCCAGGGCGAAGGGTGCTGGTGCTTATCTCTGACGGCGACGATACCGCCAGCAACTCCACCTACGCCCAGGCCCTGGAGCAGGCGCTGCGCAATGAAGTGATGATTTACAGCCTCATCGACGTGCCCATCGAGGCCAGCGCCGGCCGCAATTTGGGCGGAGAACACGCGCTGATTACCCTGGCCGAGCAGACCGGCGGCAAGAGCTTCTATGTGAGCGGCGGCGGGCTGGACAAGGCCTTTGCGCAGGTGAGCAGTGACCTGCGCACACAATATCTACTCGGCTATTATCCTCATAATCAAGAGCCCGGAAAGGATTTCCACCGCATTCAGGTAACCATTCCCAGGGCCGCGCCCCAGTCCTTCAATATTCGCCATCGCACAGGCTATTACGCGGACTTGCCGGCCAAGGTGAGGTAATTTGCAGATAATCCACACTGGCCCTGCACATTCTCCAGGACAATCAGTGAACTGGGCGGGGAAAAAGGCTACAATTTATTTATGCTTTTGGCTATAGTTGCAATGCGGGTGTTGGAAATCATGTTTTTTACCGGCCTTGTGGGCTCTACCGTGGTTGTGCTCATCAGTTTTGTTGAGGACGGAGTCGAGCTTTTCGGCAAGGATGAGCCGCCTGAGTCACGCGCCTGAGAGCGCAATCCGCCATGGCATGTTCTCAACCATTGACTCCGTCTTGATTTGGACATAAACTCATCGCAGTGCGGGCGATGATTACTGCACCCGCAATCCAAGTAAGCCGGCTATGGAGCCGGCACAATCGCAATGGCATCCACCCGAACGACCTTTGCCCCTCCTTCCGACCGCGTCAAGCTCATCGTGGCATCCTCGGTGATGCTGACTTTTATCTCCTTTTGGCGAGCGGCTGCCATCGTTCTAAATGATTTAGGTTCCTCGGCTTTCTATGCCGGGGGCATCGCCGAACAGATGGTGGGCGAGGCGGCGCCGTGGTTCATTCTCGGCATCATGCTGTTCAGCTTCGCGGTGCGCGCGGTCTACGTTGAAAGCTGTTCGATGTTCACCCGCGCCGGCGTCTACCGAGTGGTGAAGGAAGCATTGGGCGGCGGCTTTGCCAAACTCAGCGTCTCCGCCCTGATGTTCGATTACATTCTTACCGGACCAATCTCCGGCGTCTCCGCCGGACAATACATTACAGGCTTGATGAACGAACTGCTGATAGTGGCCAACACCAGCCACTGGCTTCCTCCAGCGTTGTTGGACGCGCATCACCACCCTTTCCAGTTCGACATGAATCACACTGCGGCGGTCTTCGCGGCCGTGGTGACCATCTATTACTGGTGGGAGAACATCAAGGGCATCGAGGAATCCAGCGGCAAAGCTTTGCGCGTTATGCAGATCACCACGGTGATGGTGGTGATTCTGCTGCTATGGGGCACTTACTCGGTGTTGATGACGCCGGGCGCTCACCTGCCTCCATCGCCTATCCCTTCCCATCTCACTTTCAGCCCTGACGCCCTGGGATTCCTGCGGGGAATGCCGCAACTGCTTCCGATGATGGGATTGTTCGGCATACTCATGGCCTTTGGCCACTCAATTCTGGCCATGAGCGGCGAGGAGACGCTTGCGCAGGTTAATCGCGAAATCCAGCATCCCAAGTTGAAGAACCTGAAGCGGGCGGCGATTGTCATCGCCATCTACAGCCTCATCTTCACAGGCGGAGCCACGCTGCTGGCCTCCATGCTGATTCCAGCCTGGCAAATCACCCACATTTACCAGGACAACCTGATCGCCGGCCTGGCCATGTTCATGGTCGGCCCCTTGTTCTGGCGCATCGCCTTCCGCATCTTTGTGGTGCTGGTCGGCTTCCTGATTCTCTCCGGCGCCATCAACACCTCGATGATCGGCTCGACCGGCGTGCTGATGCGCG
>JBEKFS010000134.1:0-9710 GCA_050013195.1 Occallatibacter sp. | reverse complement strand
GTGGACGAATCCATGCTGACCGGCGAATCAACGCCCCTCGACCGCACGACCGGCGGCCGTGTGCTGGCTGGTTCGCTCAACTACGAGGGCGCGGTGACCTGCCGTGCCGAATCCCTTGGTGAGGCCACCATGCTGGCTCAAATCACCCGCATGGCCGAACAGGCGCAGAGTTCACGCGCGCCCATGGAGCGGCTGGCAGACCGCGCCAGCTCCATCTTCGTTCCCATCGTGCTGGCCCTGGCCGCGCTTACTTTTGTAATTTGGATTTTCACATCACACTCTCTGCAGATGTCCCTGGCCGCGACCGTCGCCGTGCTGGTGGTTGCCTGTCCCTGCGCCATGGGGCTGGCCGTGCCCGCCGCGCTCACCGTGGCCGTGGGACGCGGCGCGCAGATGGGCGTGCTCTTCAAAGGCGGTGAGGCGCTGGAACGTCTTGTTGGGTTGGACGCCATCGTGCTGGACAAAACTGGAACGCTGACTGCGGGCCGTCCTGTACTGACCGCCGTTCATGCGCTGGGGATAAGCTCAACTCACCTCCGTGAGTTACAGCCAGAAATAAACCGGCAGGCTGAGAGCTCAGGTATGCCGCAAGAATCCGCCAACTTGCTAACTCGCGATCCCCGCGAAGCGGGGGCTAACCTGCTGCCTTTGTCAACAAATCCGCTTATCGATCCCGCCCCGCTCATTGGGAACCCTGACGAAAACGATCTCCTCCGCCTTGCCGCTGCCGCCGAGGAGCGATCCAACCATCCGCTGGCTCATGCCATCGTGGACGCCGCAAAATCGCGTGAGCTGTCCTGGCCCTCCGCCGAAGACGTGCAGGTTTTGCCCGGCCGCGGCCTCACCGCCAAGGTCGAAGGCCGCGCTTGCCTACTGGGCAACGAAGCGCTCTTCAAGGAATTCTCTATCCCGCTGCCAATAGATGCCCCCCCGCCAGAGCAGGGCGTGACGCGATTATGGATGGCCCTCGACTCTGTCCCAGCCGGCTATTTCGATGCTCGCGACACGCTGCGTCCCGATGCAGCCGAAGCCGTGGCCGCTTTGCGGCGTGCAGGTCTGCGGGTGCTGATGCTCACCGGCGACTCGGCCGCCGCCGCCGAGCCCATCGCACAGCAAGCGGGCATCACCGAAGTCGATGCCGGGGTCCCCAGCGACAGGTCTTCGTCGCTGGGGTGGGAAGCCGGCCTTGACCCAGCCGGTAAGCTGACCCGCATTCGCGCCCTGCAAGCGAGCGGCCTGCGCGTGGCCATGGTGGGCGACGGCATCAACGACGCAGCCGCCCTGGCCCAGGCCGACGCCGGCATCGCGATGGGCACGGGTGCCGATCTGGCGCAGGAGGCCGGCGATGTGCTGCTGCTGCGCGCGCGTCCCGCCTCCATTCCCGCTGCAATTGATCTAGCCCGCTCCACACTGCGCGTGATGCGCCAGAATCTGATCTGGGCTGCGGGCTACAATCTGCTCGGCATTCCGCTGGCCGCTGGCGTGCTTTATCCCAGCTTCCATATTCTGCTCAGCCCCTGGCTGGCCGCCGCCGCCATGGCACTCAGCTCCGTCAGCGTGCTGGCCAACAGCCTGCGCCTGCGCGGATGGAAACCGTCAGCCGCATGAACTGCCCCGGCACGATAAACTAGCCTTAGCCGTGCGCATACTCACCCGTTACATTACCGGCGAAATTCTCTCCCACGCGGTTATTGGCGGCGTGATCTTCACCTTCGTTCTTTTCATGAAGGAACTGCCCCACATTCTGGAGATGGTGGTTCACAACAGCTCCACCTTTACCAGTGTTTTTGAAGTCGTTCTCTTCATGATGCCCAATTTCTTCATGATCACCATTCCCATGGCGGTGCTGGTGGGAGTGCTGCTGGGCTTGAGCCGTCTGGCCGCTGACAGTGAAATCATCGCCATGCGTGCCTCCGGCCTGGGCATTGGCTACTTTGTGCGCGTGGCCTCTATCGTGGCCATCTTCGGCACGCTGCTGGGGCTGTTCAACTCACTGTATGTGGCGCCGCGCGCCAATCAGGCCATTCTGGAGATGGACAAGGCCCTTGCCATGCAGGCCTCCTATGAAATTGAGCCGCGCGTCTTCGATGAGGATTTTCATAATTTTGTTCTCTACGTGCAAGACGTGCGCTCCGGAACCGGCGCGGCCAACTGGCGGCAGGTCTTCATGGCAGACACCACGGATCCTGCCGCGCCACAGATCACTACCGCCGCATCGGCCACCGTGGCCAACGATGCCGGCCAGGAACTGCTCATGCGGTTGCGCGACGGATCGCGCCACGAGACGGTAGCCGGCCAGCCGCAACAATACAATATCTCCACGTTTAACTTTACCGATATGCCCCTGGCCGCCAGCCAGCAGAGCGAAGGGCATCTGGGACGCATGGACACCGCCATCTACGCCCTGCGCATGAACGAACTGCGCGCGCGCACTAACGGTCCGGAAGGCAAAAAGTATCAGATCGAAATGCAAAAACGCTTTGCCTATCCGGTAGCCTGCATGGTGCTGATGCTGGTTGCCGTTCCCCTGGGCGTGACCTCGCGGCGCGGCGGCAAAAGTTCCGCCTGGGTGGCTACCCTCGCGCTGGTTGTCGTTTACTACTCGCTCTCCCTGATCGGCATCGCCCTGGCCAAACAGAACTGGATCTCCGCTTTTCTCGCGGTCTGGATGGCCAACATTCTCTTCGCCTCAGGCGGCCTCTTCCTGGTGGTGCAGATGGCTTCCGGAGGTCGCGTTCTGAATGCCCTCGACACCTGGATCTCCCACATTTATGAATCGATCTTCGCCATTCCGGACAAACCACTCTATGCCCCCCTTAGCGGCCTGCTGAGCAGGTTTCACTCGCACCCGCAGCGCGCCAAGGCCCGCCATGTCTTTCCGCGCATCCTCGACAAGTACGTGGTGAGTGAGTTTCTCAAGATCTTTTTTCTGGTGCTCGCCGGCTTTGTCTCGCTCATTCTGGTCTTCACTGTCTTCGATCTGCTCAAAGACATTCTCAGTCACGACATTGCATGGTCAACGGTAGGCCAGTATCTGATCAACCTGGCGCCTAGCATTCTCTACCAAACCACCCCCCTGGCCGTGCTGATCGCCGTGCTGGTCACCTTCGGTGTGTTGAATCGCAATTCGGAAATCATCGCCATGAAGGCTTCCGGCATCAGCCTTTACAGGCTGGTGATTCCCATCGTCTTCATCGCCGCCACCCTTTCGGCCAGCCTCTTCCTCTTCGACCAGTACTATCTGCCCCAGGCCAACCGCAAGCAGGAGGCTCTGCGCAACATCATCAAGGGCAAGCCGCCGCAAACCGTCCTGCGCCCCGAGCAGAATTGGATCTTCGGCCAGCCGAATCCCGGCGAGCCCGACCGCATCTTTTACTACCAGTTCTTTGACCCGGGACGTAAAGAGTTCGCCAATCTCTCGCTCTTCGAGTTCGATCCCTCCACCTTCGCGCTCTCGCGGCGCATCTTTGCCGCCCGAGCCGTATGGAATCCCGATACCGATTCCTGGCAGTTCCTGAACGGCTGGCAACGCAACATTGTTGGCGCCAATGTCAGCGAGTACCGCGAGTTCATCAAGACATCATTCGCGGAAGTTCATGAAGCCCCCAGCTACTTCCAAAAGGAAAGCAAGAAGGCGCAGGAGATGAACTTCGGCCAGCTTGAGAGCTACATCGGCGATCTGAGCCAGAGCGGATTTGACACCATGCGCCTGCGCGTTGAGCTGTGGCACAAGCTGGCCTACCCACTCATGGCTGTTGTCATCGCGGTACTCGCCATTCCCTTTGCACTTTTTATGGGACGGCGCAGCTCGCTTACCGGCATTGCCGTGGCCATCGCCGTCGCACTCACTTACATTGTTCTCAACGATCTCTTTGAGAACCTGGGAGGCGTGAACTACCTGCCCGCCGCGCTGGCCGCATGGGCCTCGGATCTATTGTTTGGGCTGGTGGGCGGCTATCTGCTGCTGAGAACGCCGACGTAACCTGGTGCAGATCGTCAAACTGATTTCCGCGGCGATAAGGGCGCTAAGCTGAGTTCCTTTATGAGATTCTTGAGCCATTCAGGCGGCTGAGAACCGGGAAAAATGAACTCCATTCCCACGCCTTTGCCTTGCCGGATATCCATAACGCGAGCGGACACGCGAAAGTGACTGTTTTTTAGCGTGAAACGAAGATCCACCGCGGTGGACTGCCTCAAATTCAACCGGGCCGCGGTCCTGATGAAACATCCGGTCAGGCTGATGTCCCGAATCTCTCCGCGAAAAAGCGATTCGGGATCAGACACCCAGCACTCTGCGAATCCCACGCAGTCATGTCGGTAGTTGCGTCTGCGCTCCTTGCCGCCAACGCATTCCTCTTTCGGCGTTTCGCTGATGCTTGACGAGGTTTCCATGGCAACTTCTCTACGGCAGAAATCTATAACCCATTTGATACCGCCTGTTACCCCTATCGGCAGTTTTCCGGCACTTATTGCCTGTCGGCAGAGATATCGTCCCGGCATGGGATGAAAAGCTGCTAATTACCAGGGATTGTGCTGCTCAAGTCCGGGTAACTTGATTCCGGTCAACTCTCTCTTCACTTCGATCCGGCGCTCAAGCGCTAATCCACTTAACCCGCCCCGCCCCGTACAATAAAACCATGTTGCGCGACCTGGCCCCTCTCTACAGTTACATGCGCCGCTACCGCTGGGGATACCTATGGGGCACGCTGTCGTGCATTTGTACCAACTCCATCTGGGTGCTCTTTCCCCAGGTCATCCGGATGGCTGTCGATGGCATTGGGGGCAAATGGGTGATCTATCCCCATGTCTTACAGGTGGCCGTCGACGCATTGAGCCACGGTGACACACGCGCCAAGGTTATGATCTTCGCCGCCCTGCTGGTCCTCATCGCCATGGTCAAAGGCGTCTTCCTCTACTCCCAGCGCTGGATTCTTATCGGCATCTCGCGGGAGATCGAGTTCGACATGCGCAACGATCTCTTCCGAAAATTGGAAGAGCAGGATTCCGGCTTTTATCAGCGCTATCGCACCGGCGACATCATGGCCCGGCTCACCAACGACCTGAATGCCGTGCGCAATTTGCTTGGCCCGGCTCTCATGTACAGCGCCAATACGATCTTCTTTACTGTGGGCGCGCTGTTTTTCCTGTTGCGCATCAGTCCCTGGCTTACCCTTGTGGCCTTCGCCCCCATGCCTTTGGCCAGCATTCTGGTGCAGTACTTCGGCAGCAGAATTCATGACCGCTTCGAGCGCATCCAGGCCAGCTTTTCCGATATCTCCTCGCAAGCTCAGGAAAACTACTCCGGCGCCCGCCTGGTCCGCGCCTTTGCCCGAGAGCAGTCTCAGATCGGCCTCTTCGAGCGGCTCAACCGCGAGTACATCGCCCGCTCCCTCAAGCTGGTTCAGCTCATGGGCATGTTATGGCCCACGCTGGAGTTCGTTCTGGGCATCGCCATGATCCTCACCTTGCTGGTCGGCGGACACCTGGTCATCGCCCACCGCATCAGCGTAGGCCAGTTCGTGGCCTTCAACACCTACATGGTTCTGCTCACCTGGCCCATCATCGCCGTGGGCTGGGTGGTGAACATCTTCCAGCGCGGCACCGCCTCGGTAAAACGCATTGACGAATTGATGCGCGCCAAACCCGTCATCGATGACAGCGCCGCCGATCCGGCCATTCAAGCCAATATTGTTCTCGGCGGTGAGATCGAATTCCGCAACCTGAATTTCAGCTATAACGAAACTCCAGTCCTCAGCGGCATCTCGCTCAAGGTACCAGCCGGTTCCAGCCTGGCCATCGTCGGCCCCACCGGCTCGGGCAAATCCACGCTCATCAACCTGATTACCCGCCTCTATGAAGCGCCGCCAGGCTCACTGCTGATCGACGGCCGTCCGGTGCGCGATTATCCATTGGCGGTGCTCCGGCGCAACATCGGCCTGGTTCCACAGGAAACCTTCCTCTTCAGCACGACAATTCGCGAAAACCTGGCCTTTGGCGCGCCTCACTCAACCACTGAGGCCCTGCTCGAAGCCGCTGAGGCAGCTCACATTCGCCTGGAGTTTGAAGAGTTTCCCCAGGGCTTTGAAACCATGGTGGGCGAACGCGGCGTCACACTCTCCGGCGGGCAGAAGCAACGCGCGGCCATCGCCCGGGCACTCTTGCGCCGTCCGTCCATCCTCATTCTCGATGACGCGCTGGCCAGCGTGGACACCTACACGGAAGAGCGCATCCTGGGCGGCCTGCGCGGTTACATCCATTCCTCAACCACTATCCTGATTTCTCATCGCGTCTCCACTGTGCGCAATGCCGACCAGATCGCCGTGCTCGACCACGGAAGAATTGTGGAGTTGGGCCGCCACGATGAGTTGCTCGCCCTCGAAGGCTACTACGCCGGCCTCTATCAGAAGCAGCAACTGGAAGAAGAGCTCACCGTCGCAGTATGAGAAAAACAGGGAATAGGGAATAGGGAATAGGGAATAGGGTTTGGCGCATCGAGTTATGCGGCTGATGAGGTGACTTTTTTCAGATGCAAAGATGAAAAGCCACAAGGCTCGATCATCAGAGATTTCCGCTCGCAGAATGAGTTTTTCTATTCCCTATTCCCTATTTCCTATTCCCTGTTTTTACGCATTCCATCTGGAGCCGGCTGATGACTCCACGCCGTAATCGGAGCCATTGAAGCCAGACTGCATGCGCCCTGAAGCCATGCCGCTCACCTGGATCGGAGCGGGATTGACTTCGGGATCCCTGGACACCTGGCGCCAGGCATCGCGCACGTTCTTCACACATTCGATGGCATGCTCAAACTTCTGCCGTGAGGCCGACTGCGAGGCCTGCAGTATTTGCGCGAAGATCGATGCATAGAACTCGCTGAGCACCTGCGCGGGCCGGCCGCCCACATCCATGCGCAGCCGCGCCTGCAAATGAATGATAATATCCAGCGCCCGCTTGACTGCGGTCCGGCGAGCCTCCGCGTCTCCACGTTCCACGGCGGACGACGCAGTGTAAAGAAAACGTAGAATTCCGTCATAAAGCGCCACAACCAGATCGACTGCCGAAGCACCGTCCAGCGCATGCTGCTGATAACTTCCCATTGGGATATAGCTCCTTAGCCGTTCGTTTGTTGGTTATATCCGGTGATCGCCGAGTAAAGCTCGTTGACACCTTCGAGTTGCGTGGGCAGCTCCTGCATGATCTGGTTTGCCGTGTTTAGTTCCGTGGTCAGGCTGATCTGCTGTGCCGAGATCAGCGCGTTTTCCTTGGAAATCTCAGCATTCAAAGTGGATTCGATATTGCTGTCGGACTTCAGGCTAAGCGCCATAATGCCTGTTGACGAGCCGGTTCCGGCGTTGGTCAGCATGGTCGAGAATGTCTGGCCCCAACTGTTTGTGTTCTGGAAGAAGCCCGCCACGCCGCTGTAGTCCGAGTTCAGCATCGAATCCAGGCTGGCGGCGTCGAAGGTAAGCGAGCCATCGTTGTTCACGCTGATGCCCAGGTTGGCCAGAGTGCTTATGTCCGAAGATTTCGTGTAGCTCAATGTCACGCTGCTAATGTTGGTGGCATCCAGAATGTTGGAGGTCACGGTCAACGCTCCGGCGCTCCCCACTGTATCGGAGGTGAGCGACAGGCTCGACGACCCATCGTTGTTCTCGACCACTGAAGCCGTAACTCCCATGTTGGCCGAGTTGATAGCGTCTCTCAAGCCGGAGAGGCTGTTGTCTGGAGAGTCCGGCACGATTATCGATTGCGCTGCGCCGTTGCCCACCTGAATCGAGATGGAGCCTGTGAGCGCATCATTGGTGTTGGTAATTTCGGTTAGAGTTCCGCTGTCTGCTGTCGAGTTTGTGTAATTGTCGTTGTCGGAATAACTCAGCGGCGTATCGCTGGTAGCCTCGATGCTGGAGATTACCGTCAACGCTCCGCCCGTGCCCGCCGTCTGCGACGACAGCGTCAGGGTCGATTGACCGTCGCTGGTTACCACGCTGGCCGTGACCCCGATGTTGGCTGTGTTGATGGCGCTGGCCAGCCCTGAGATCGTGTTGTTCCCCGATGTCGTCGGGACTGGGATGACCTGCGCCGCGCCGCTGCCCACCTGAAGTGAGATCGAGCCCGCCAGAGTCGTATTGGTGCTGGTGGAAATCGAAGTCAGATAGCCGCTGGGGTTCTGCATGTTTAGCCCGCTCAGCAATTGCTGCTGCAGGAGCGTAAGCGTAGGAGAGCCGAACAGCGGCTCGGCGTTGCCCGAGCTGTCGTTTCCTTCCTGGGTGTTCACGGCGCTGATCAGCGAGTTGTAGTCGCTGACCATTTGGTTAACCGTGCTCTCCACATCGGTGTTGTCGTTGCCGATCACCACCTGCACCTGCTCGCCACTGGCGCTCGGCGCCAGCAGCTGAAAGGTCACGCCGGGAATCAGATTGGCCACCGTGTTCGATGCGCTGGTCAGATCCACGCCGTCCACCGTCAATTTCGCGTCCGCACCTACTACCGGATTGGCGTAGGTCAACGCAGTCGTGCCGGTGATGTCATTGATGCCGGAGTTCACAGTCACGGTTCCGCTGGATCCCGCGGTATTGGAGGTCAGCGTCAGGATGGTGCCGATAGCATTGCTGCCGACCGCGGCCGTATTGAGTGAAGCCGTGACCCCCAGGCTGGCCGAATTCGAATTGATTACACCCGCCAGCCCGCTGAGCGAGCTGTCGGTCCCGGTGTAGATGGTGTTCAGTGCCGGTCCGCTGCTCGGTTCAGCGCCAACGACGATGGTCTGCGCCGTGCCGCCGCCTACCTGGATGGACATTGAGCCGGTAATCGTATCGCTGTTACTGGCTAGAGCGGCCAAAGTGCCAGTTGATGCTGTAGTGCCGCTGCCCGCCGTGCCCGTGTAACCCAGCGCCACGCTGTCGGTGGCGACGAGGCTATTCAACGTGGCGGAGATATTTCCCTGAGCCCCCGAGGTGCTCGAAACCAGGCTCAGCATCGAACCCGCCGAATCCGTCAACACGCTGGCGTTGATGCCCGCTCCGGAGGCATTGATCGTCGCCGCCAAACCGGCCAGCGTATTGTCGGATGAGTTCAGTGTGATGGTCAACGCTGTGCCGCTGCCCGCCTTCAGTGTGATGGAACCTGCCAGCGTGTCATTGGCATTGGCAATCTGCGCCAGATACCCGCTTGAGGTCGTCGCCAGATTGCCCACCTCCACCGTATGCGTTCCGGCCACCGCCGTCGAAGTGGCCGCCGTCAGCGACAGAACATTGGTGTCTGAGCTGGAACCTGTCTTTTCCGCCAGGATGCCCGTTGGGTTGGTCAGCGAACTCATGTCGTTGGAGAGATTCGATAACAGCGTCCCCAAACTGGAAATCGCCGTGTCCTGGCTTTGCAGTTGAGTCAACTGATTCTTCCACGGTGTCTCCACATTCTGGAGATTGCCCACAATCTCGGCCACCGTCGAGCTAACATCGAATCCCGCGCCGCTGGTCGGCGATCCAAAACTCAGCCCAACTGTGCCCATTGTCTTCTCCGTGTTCACTTTCTGCAGCCGAAGAACCACCCGGTCTCAAGGCAAATTAAAAAGGTCTCATGAATATCGCTTCTAGTACCGTGACCGCTTGAATTTGTAATGGCAGGAGGTAGCGCCGTGTATGACAGCGTCGGCTCCTGTCAAGTGTTTTGCGCGACAAAGTCCCCGTGGTGGTCGGAGGGGTGTCAAGGGCGCC